>NZ_JALHLX010000004.1:0-80857 GCF_022844385.1 Hydrogenophaga sp.
ACCCGTTTACAAAGCGAACAGGAAAGTCAATGAAATCAACGGTCTACCCAGACCACCCCCGCGCCAGTGCTAGCTTTGCGTACCGTCACTTATTGCACTGAAAACGAGGAGACCCCGAGGTGGCAGCCGCGGACATGAAGTTCTTGAAACGCCTGGCGCCGGGGGAGTTTTCTTATGAACTTGTTTTCTCAAAGACGAACCAGAGCGGCGTCGACCGACCAGAGAACCACAAGCCCGTGCTCGGAGCAGCGGGTGCCGCACTGGAGGATTGGCTATTGATAAGCGGGATTCGGGAGGGCGCCCTCTTCCGTCGCGTGCTCAAGGGCGGTCACCTGGGTGGGCCGCTGTCGGCCGCATCCGTGCGAGACATCGTGCAGGCGCGGTGTTTGTTGGCAGGTGTTGATGGGGAGTTTTCTGCGCACTCCTTGCGCGCTGGCTTCGTAACTGAGGCCGCCTTACGAAAGGTCTCTCTTGCAGACACCATGGCGATGACGGGTCATCAATCCGTGGCGGTGGTGCTCGGGTATCAACGCCACGGCGAAACATCAAGAAGTGCTGCTTCGAATCTTCTGGGTGAGATTTCAACGGGTTCTTGACGACTCGCTGCGGTTTACCGCGACGGACAAGCCAAGGACTCTTGTGCAGCGGTTGCTGCCGTTCGAGTTTTCAACGTGCATGCCCTTGGCGTGCCGGATTGCGATCACTCCTATTCATGCATCGTGGTAAGGCGCAGAGACAGGTTTCAGGCGCGTAGTTGACATTGCTAGAGAGTTGACAACAGCGTGCAGAGATCTGCAAGCTCGACGAGCAAGACTGCAGCAGCATCAAGCATGGTGCGATCAATCACCTGGGCGTGTCGCCAGCGTTGATGGCTTACCGCGAGCACAAGGCCATGCTGGGCAAGACTTAGGCCGGCGAGAAGTTCCCGGCGGTTGTGATGATGGGGGCTGGCTGGATGGTGGTCCCCGACATCAAACCAGGCAAGTGATGGTGAGTGGCTGACCCGCCCTGGGTCAGCCACTCAGTCGGGATCGCTGTTTGCAGGTGATCCCGTCCTTTTTGTCAGTTGGCGCAGCAGCGCTGTGGCCAACCAGCCATCACTTTGATCCACCCGAAGCCTTGGCCACGTAGGCCGCCAGGGCGGCAATTTGCGCATCACTGAGTTTGCCGTTGTAGGACGGCATCTGCCCAATCCCGTTGCGCAGCGCGGTGGCCACGCGCTTGGCATCGGGCTTGAGCTCGTCCAGGCTGGGGCCCACGGCGCCTTCGGCTCCCGCGTCCTTGAGCGCATGGCACAGGGCGCAGGCAGGCACCGCGCCTTGGCCGAACAACACCTTGCCTTGTTGAAGTTGCGCGGCATCGTCGGCGGCGTGCACGGGCAGCACTGTGAATGCCAACGACCACAGGGCAGCGACCAACGCGTGTTTTTGGATTGTGCGCTTCATGCCACGCTCACTTTCACGGCGTGGTCGGCCCAGCTGGTGTTGTTGTAGCCGCCCGCGTTTTCCATGCGTTGTTCGGGCTGCACGTTGCCTGCGGTGTCGGTGGCTCGGCTCGCCAGGGTGAACTGGCCCGCCGGCAGGCGTGCCGCAAAAACAAACTGCCGCCACGCAAAGCGGCCGAGGTCGGGCCCCACCATGCGCGCGAGCTGCCAGGTTTTTCCGCCGTCCAGAGAAACCTCGACCTTGGCCACCGCGTTCATGCCGCCAAACGCCACGCCATGGATCTGTGTGTCACCCGCTTTAAGCGGGGCGCCGTCCGTGCCGGGACCGTTGATCCACGACTTCACCGTCATTTCCTGCACCGATGGCTGCGACGGGTCGCCCTTCGCGCCGGGCGGTGAAATGCGGTAGCCGTGCGACATGATGCGTGCGTCGGTCTCCTGAGCGGTGAAGGCCAGGCGTTTGACGTACTTGATGTTGTTCACGCCCGTGTAACCCGGCACGATCAAGCGCAGTGGGCCGCCGTGGGCCAGCGAAATCGGCACACCGTTCATTTCCCAGGCCAGCAGGGCATCGGCGAGTGCGGCAGCAGGCACCGAGCGTTCCACGATCACGCTCTTGGGGTCCAGTCCATCGGGGAGTTTTTCGCCGCCTGTGCCGGTGAGGTAGGCCATGCCGGCCTCCACGCCGCCCAGGGCATCCACCACCCAGCGCACCGGCACACCGCTCCACACCACACAGCCTGCTGCGCCCACTTGCCAAGGCGTTCCACTGGGCTTGTTGGGGAAGTAGCCGCGTCCGTTGCCAGAGCATTGCAACACCATCGCCGTGGTCTCGATGCCCATGCGCTTGAGGTCGCCCAGCGTGAGTTTGCGCGGGTTCTTCACCCCCTCGATGTTGATCTCCCAGGCATCGCGGTTGCCCAGGATCGAGACGTCGGGCGCGGGCAGGTTGTTGCGGATGTAGAGCTGCTCGGACGGCGTGATTACGCTGGTGCCGAACACACTGCGCTTGGTCTCAATGGTGGTGCTGCTGTGCACGATCAGGCTGGCCGGGTCCTTCCAGCCCACGTACGCTGGCAGAGGCTTGGCAGCACCGGCCACGGCGACGGGCGCGGTCTCACCAGCAGCGGCTGCGGTGCGGCCAAAGCTGGCCAGACCAACGGCAGCCAAAGCAGCGCCGCTGCCGGCCAGCAGGTGGCGCCGGGGGAGCGAGGTGGGTTGTTGGTTCATTTCTGGGGTCTCCGGTGGTTGGGCGTCGTGCGCCGGTTGGGGTGAAAGGGGTGAGCGGTTGATTCGTTGACAGGGACGCGGTGCCTCAGCCTGGCCCGGACACGGGAGGTGCCTGCAGTGCCGTCTGCGCGACCGCCAGTGCCTTCTTTTTCTGGGCCACCAGCAACAAGGGCTTGCCCTCGCGCGAGCGGATCACCTTCCAGTGCACGTTGCTCCACCAGCCGCTGGCCTCGCGCAGGTCCACAGGCTGGTCAAAGGCATACACCGTCACCATGCCGCCCTTCTCGAAGAACGTGGTGAGGTGGTAAGCGAGGTGACCTTCGATATCGCATGGCCGCATGAGTTGGGGAAACCCGGGCACCACGTTGGCGTCCCGCATGCCCAGGTGCATGAGCAACTGGCGCTGCTCCATGAAACTGCCCCGCAAGCTGCGCTCGTGGTATTCGTGGTCGATCGCGTCGCGCACCATCGCTGGCGGTCGCACGGCTAGCACCCCGCCGCTGGTGCCACCGGCCAGCAAAAGCGCAGCCAGAAAACGCTGCAAGCCGCGTCGCGCCAGCAGCGGCTGCGGCTTTCGGTACAGGTGTGCCGGTGCGTCGCTGGCCTCGAAGGCGATCGCCAACTCGGCGCGCGCGCGCAAATCGAATTCGCTGTCGGGCAGGAAAGGCGCGTCGGTATCGGGGCTCATGTCTTGGTCCTGCGAAACGGGGTAACGTTGACATCGGCCTTGGGTGTCGCAGGTACCCCCATGGCCAGCTTCAAAGCGTCGCGCGCACGGGCTAGGCGCGACAACACCGTGCCGGGCGCGATCTCCAGCGCCTCGGCCATCTGGGCGGTGGGCATGTCGTCGAAATAAAACAGCACCAGCACCTCGCGGTGGATGGGCGCCAGGCGCGCGAGCGCCTTGACGACATCGAGTTTGTCGTCCAGCCCCGCGTCGGGCGCCGCTTGCTCGGGCTGCTCTTCATCGTCCAGCGACTGCATGCTGGGTGCGGCCTGGCGAAAGGCGGCGCGGCGCATGATCTGAAAGAGCCAAGCCCGTGCCAGCGCAGCGTCGCGCAGTTGCTCCCGGTGCTTCCAGGCGTTGGCAAAACAGTCTTGCACCACGTCTTCGGCAATGGCGCGCGAACCAGTGAGCGCCCACGCACTGCGCAGCAAAAAACGGTAGTGCTCACGCACCCATTGGTTATAGCGGGACTCGGCAGACTGGAACAGCATGGTGATCAAGAGCGCTGCGTGGCTTGGTTCATTCCGTGGCGCTCATCGGTACTTTCCCTAGGGCTGTCGATCAAGGCCCCCGCGTCCCACCCAGCGACGGAAATTCCGCTTCCGCACCTTTGGCTGTGCGCTGCTGCAGGGTGTGCAGTCGGCGTTGCATGCTCTGGATCTCCACCGTCTGCCCGGCAATGATTTCCTCGGCCAACTGCCGGGTGACAGGATCGCGCCCATGCTGCAACACCAGCCGCGCCATGTCCACAGCGCCGGCGTGGTGCGGAATCATCATCGCCAGAAAGTCCTGGTCGGCCTGGCCTGCGTAGCCCGGGCTGTGCATGGCCTGCATCATGCGGGCCATCGATTCGTCCATATCCCGCTGGAATGCGCTGGTGTGCGCGGCGCTGGCGCCGTGGCTGGTGTGCGCGCCGCTCATGCCGTCTGGCCCTTCTCGCCCACACGCACGTAGACGAGGTTGATGCTCTTTTTGTTGCGCAGCGCGCCAGAGGGCAGCGTCAGATTGCCCAGGGGGATCTGCGCAATGAAGGTCGGGCGCAGCGGGTCGCTCACATCAAATGCACTGCACACGGTCTGGCCCGCGTTGGGCGTGCCGGGCAGCTCGTCCTGTTCGTGGGCCACATACAGCAGCGTGTTCTCGGGGTTGGTCCACAACCCGTGCGACTCGCGGCCACGGCTGGAGAAGGTGCCCACCACCTTGCGCTGTCCGCCCGGAGCGCTGCGGTCGATGATGGCGATCGGGCTCGACGCCACGCCGCCGGGGCCACCATCGTCGATGCGCGCCAGGCTGGCATAGACCACGCTGCCGCGCGCATTGCGCACGAACTCAACGTGGTTGGGCCGAGCGCCCATGCCGAGTGGCACGGTGTCGATCAGGTCGAAGCCACCCTGCGTCGAGCGGCAAGACACCGCATCAGCCAGCTTGTGCGAGAACCACACCTCGGCACCGTCGGGTGTGGTCTTCATGAAGGGCGTGAAGCCGGGTTTGTCCTGTGCGCTGATGTCCAGCGTGGTCAGCCGCTGCGGTTGGCTGTGGCCATCCGCGCCGGGGTTGACGCGGAACACGTCGATCTTCGACACCTTCTGGCTGGCCACAAAGGCCAACGTACCCTCACGGTTGAACCACACCTGCGCCGGGCCGCTCAGCGTGGGCAGGTATTGGCGAACCGCGCTGGAGCCCGGGCTGTCGGCCCCCTTGAGCTGGCGAACGGCACGATCGACGCCGACGATGGCAATACGGTCTTCACCGCGCAGCGTGACCCACAGCTCGCGGCCGTTGCGCGTGAAAGTGGGCTCGTGCGGTTCGCGGCCCAGCAGCAGGCCACTACTCAGGCGCTCGGGGTTGGTGGTGGGCCCAGACGCAGGGTTGGGTGTGTTGCCGATGACGCGGCGCTGCTCGGCGTCGATCAGATAAATGTTGCTGGAGCCGCGCCCGCTGGTGGCCAGCAACCGGCCATCGGGCGACGGCACCGCGCCGTGCGCATCGATACAGCCGTGGTACAGCGGCTTGTGGACCATCGCCGCGTGCGTTGGCGCCACGCCGGCCGTCACAAAGCGAAACGGGGGACGAGGGTCTTCGTCGAAGCTGGTCAGGTTGATCGTGCTCTCGACGGTGTTCGTCTTCGGATCGATGACGACCAGCGTGTTGGAGTCTTCATTGGTGATGAAGACGCGGTCGCGCGGGTCGATGCCGGTGGCTGCGGCTCCCGCTGAAGCGCCGGACGGGGCCTGGGCATGTGCTGCGGGCAGCGCGCTGGCTGCCGCGGCGGCCAGGGTGTACTTGAGAATGTCGCGGCGTTGGGTGGTCATGTGTGCTTTCTGAGTTGGTGTGGAGAGTGATCGCTTGGGTCGTGGGCCGGCAGCCGCCGATGAACCACTGCCCAGCGCTTGCTTCAGGTCAAGAGCGCGGCTCGGGCCGTTTCATTCCCTGGGCATGCCGACAGCGCGTCGCGCCGACGCCGCCCTGGCCTTCAGCGCGGGGTGCCAAGTTGCCGATAGACCTCGGCCGACACCTGCGCCAGCACGCTGCGGTCGGCGTCGGACGACAGGGCGTAGCCGAAGGGACCGTCGACCCAGTAGAAGACATTGACCACACCTTCGCGTGCGAAGCGGAAGGCCGTGTCTGTGTTCTTCACGCTGGCCTGCAGTGCCTTGTCCGGCCTCGCGGCACTGCCCACGTCGGCGACATCGTTGGACACGTACAGCGTCAGCTTGCTGCCGAGCTCGTTGCGGTACATGAACTGCGCCACCGGCCCCTGGCCGCCCGGCAACAGGCGCCCGCCTTCCAGCGTGTAGCCCTGGGCCTGCAGGTGCGGCGGCTTCATCGGCGCGCCCATGCGCTTGGACAGCCATGCCACCAACTGGTCCTCGTGCGCCGCGTCCACCTCGACCGGGCGGCGCGCGTCGGGACTGTATACCGCGTGAGCCACCGCCGCGCGCTGCGCGAAGCCGCCCGCTGACGCCAGCGTCAGGCCGCGCTCGGCGGGTGCCGCGGCGGCCATGCGGCCGGCATCGTCGCCCCCCGCGGGCAGGCCGCCCCGCAAGCCCCAGCCTGTGGCGCCGCTGATGACGGCGATGGCGATCCCAGCGGCCAGGCGCTGGAGGTACCAAGGCGTCTGCGGCACGGCGCGCGGGCGCGCCGATTTCAGCAGGCGCTGCGGCGGCTGTTCATCCAGCACGGGATCGAACAAGGCGTGCAGTTCGCGCTTATGCGCCCGGTAGGCCTCCAGGCGCTGCGCGTCTTCAGGGCGTGCGGCCAGATAAGCGGCGATCTCGACCTGGCGCTCAGCGGGCAGGCGGCCATCAACGAACGCATGCAGGTCGGCCTCGGTGACCGGGGGAATGGACGGTGGCGGACGGTCGGTATTCATGGGTTGCTTCGCAATACATTCATTTGACGACTTTCAGCCGCACCGGTTCTGCGCGGCCTTCCATCAGGCCGCGCAGGCGCTCACGGCCTCGCGACAGGCGCGACATCACGGTGCCGATGGGGATACCCAGGGCCTGCGCCACATCGGCATAGGCCATGTCTTCCAGCGTCACCAGAAGAAGCACTTCCTTCTGCTCGACGGGCAGCAAGTCCAGTGCAGCCTGCAGATCCAGTACAGCCAGCCTGTCGGTTTGTGTCGGCGCCACCGGCACTTCGGGCGTGTCGTCGTCCATGGTCACGGTGTGCAGCCTGGGACGGCGCACGCCATCGACGTGCAGGTTGTGCATGATGCTGAAGAGCCAGGCGCGCATGTCGGCCACGCCGCCCCACAGGTTCGACTTGGCCCAGGCCCGCTCCAGCGTGTCCTGCACCAGATCGTCGGCGTCGTCACGGTTGTTCACCAGCGCGCGCGAATAGCGGCGCAGGCGCGGCACCCAGCTCAGCAGGCTTGCGTCGTCTTGCATCGGGGGGTCGTGGCCTGAGGGACTGGACGGAAGTCGACAGCAAATGTCATTCCTTGATGATGTGCCAGACGTCTTTGAAGTTGTCGCCGGCGCGGTCGCCGGGCTTCTGGTCGGCCTGGTAGGTGTAGACCGGCTTGCCCTTGTAGGCCCACTGGCGCGCACCGTCGTCGCGCATGACGATCGTGTATGCACCGGCGGGTTGGTCGCTGGCGGCGGCCATCGCGGGCGGCCACAGCGCGGCGCAGCCGCCGTTGCAGGTGCTCTTGCCGCTGCCTGCCACGTCCTTGTCGAAGGTGTAGAGCGTCATGCCCTTGGCGTCGACCAGCGCGCCGTTGGCGAGCTTGGCCGGCGCGTCGGCAGCCATAGCGCCGGTGAGTGGTGCCGCGAAGGAAGCCGCTGTGATCAGCAGCGCGGCCAGAGTCGAAAGGTGCTTCATGGGGTTGTCCTTTGGGGTCTGGTGGAGAGTAGCCACGCTGCGTGCCGTTCAGTAAGCCGCAGCCACCGCCAGCTTGGGGTCGATCTGCCAGGTTTCACTGACGATCTTGCCTTCACGGAACGTCAGCACGTAGCGCACCTTGATGGGCATCTTGCCTTCGAAGACGACGTTGGCCGAGACGGTGGCGCCCTTGGGGTTGGCCGATTCTTCAATCTGGCCGACTGTGAGCTTCAGTGGGCCGACGGCCTTGCCGAACTTCTCCCAGGTGCCGCGAATGGCATCGGTGGTGGCATAGGTGCCGTCGAGTGGGCCGCCTACCCAGTTCAGCTGGGCCTGGTCGGCATAGGCACGCATGACGATCTGGGTGTCGCCCGAGGCGATGGCCTGGAAGTGCGTGCGGGCGTCGTCGCTGGGGGCGGCGAAGGCGCTGCCGGAGGCGAGCGTCAGGGCGGTGGCGGCGAAAGCGAAAGTCTTGAACATTGTGGGCTCCGATGAAGGGTTGGTGTGAAGTGAAGGGGGGTGAGTGCGGGACGAAGGGTCAGATAGGTCCCGACAAAAGAGCAGACGGCGTCGGCATGCGGTCTATTCCAGAGCGTGCAAAGAAATTTAGGGTCAGGGCCCTGGGCCGTGAATTCGAGGCTTCAGCCCAGCAGGGCCGGCACCCAGCGGTTGATGAGCGCGCCTCCGACGATGAGCCAGCCGAACAAGATCAACGCCAGCAGCAGCGGCTTGGCCCCGGCCTTGCGAATGGCGCCGATGTGCGTGGCCAGGCCGAGCGCAGCCATCGCCATCGCCAGCAGCGCGGTGTCAATCTCGGTCGTCACTGCCACCACCGACGCCGGCAGCCATTGCAGCGAATTGAGCAACACGACCGCGACGAAGCCGAAGGCGAACCAGGGCACAGCGAGTTGACCCTTGGCGTGAGCATGCTCTGCCTCCACTAGGGCTTGCAGGGTGCTGTCGCGCGCCAGCCAAGCCGACAGCATCACCAGGAACGGCGCCAGCATCATTACTCGAACCATCTTCGCGATGACGGCCGAGTTGGCTGCGTCCGGGCCCACCGAACGTGCTGCGGCCACCACCTGGGCCACCTCGTGGATGGTCGATCCGACGTAGATGCCGAACCCGTTGGCGCCGCCGGGGATCAGCGCCCAGTGCCGGTTCAGCTCGAACAGCGCCGGGTACAGGAAGATCGCCAGCGTGCCGAACACCACCACCGTGGCCACCGCCACCGTGACCTGCTCGGCGCGCGCCTTGACCACCGGCTCGGCGGCCATCACCGCAGCAGCGCCGCAGATGGCACTGCCAGCGCCGATCAGCATCGCCGTCTTGCGCTCCAGGCCCAGCCAGCGCGTGCCGATGAGGCAGGCCAGTGCGAAGGTCGAACCCAATATCATCGCGTCGATGGCGACACCAGCGATGCCGACATGGTCAATGTCCTGCACGGTGAGCCGCAGGCCGTACAGCACCACGCCCAGGCGAAGCAGGTTCTGCTTGGAGAAGTTGACGCCGGCGCCGCTGGCTACCGCCAAGCGCGGGGCCCACGGGTAAACCGTGTTGCCCACGATCATGCCCAGCACGATGGCCAGCGTCAGCGCACTGAAGCCATGGTCCTGCAGCCAGGCGATGCGGCCCAGCGCGATACCGGTGGCAGCCAAGGCGCCGCTCAGGGCCAGGCCGGGGAGCATGCGTGCGAAAGCCGATGCAGAGGCCAATGTGCGTGGCTCAGGAAGTACGTTGATGGTCATGCTGCTTGCCTCCGGTTGAAGTTCGTGAGGACAAAGCTTCCGGCTTCATGGATGACCCGTCAAACGGGTTGTATCGCTAAGATGTACCCATCTAATCGCTTTGCAAACGAATCCGCCATGAATACCCTTCGCCTCACGCTGCGACAGCTGCAGATCTTCGTGGCGGTTGCGCGCAGCGGCACTACCACGGCAGCCAGCGCCGAGATTGCGCTGTCGCAGTCGGCCACCAGCTCGGCCGTGAATGAACTTGAGCGGCTGCTGTCGCTGCGCCTGTTCGACCGCGCGGGCAAGCGCCTGCTGCTCAACGACAACGGCCGTGCGTTACTGCCGCGGGCCCTGGCGCTGCTGGACGGTGCCGCCGGCATCGAGCTGATGTCCCGCGATGGCAGCGCCCAGGCGCAGTCGCTGCGCATCGGCGCCAGCACCACCATCGGCAACTATGTGCTGCCCAGGCTGCTGGCCCGTTTTGTCGCAGCGCAACCGGGCCATGCCAGTGCCTGGCGCTCAAAGGTCGTGATCGGAAACACGGCGGCCATCTGTGACGCGGTCGCTGCGTTTGAACTGGACGTGGGCCTGATCGAAGGGCCTTGCCACCAAGCGGCGCTGGCCGTCACGCCATGGCACCAGGACGAGATGGTGGTCGTTACATCGCCTGACAGCGCGTGGGCACGAATGAGCCTGGCCGGCGAGCGGGTGCCAATGCGGACACTGCGTGAAGGGGTCTGGCTGTTGCGTGAGTCGGGCTCGGGAACGCGCGAGGCCACCGACCAAAGTCTGCTGCCCCACTTGCGCTCCTACCGTCGAAGCATCGAGCTGGGAAGTTCGGAGGCGATCAAACATGCGGCCGAGGCGGGTATGGGGGTGGCCTGCCTTTCGTCGTGGGTCGTGAGCGACGCTTTGGAGGCCGGCCGCCTGTGCCGCATCTCCACGACCTTGCCGCGGCAGCTCCGACAATCTCACCTGGTCGTGCATCGCGACAAACAGCCCACCGCTTCGCTGCTGGCATTTGTCGACCAGGTATTTGGCGCCGAGAACACGGCGCCATGAAATGTGACTCCATCGAGGTCAGGCCTGAGCAGCTCGCCAGTCGGCGCTCAAAGTTTATCCACGCACCTTCAACGAGATTCACGGCAGGCTCACCTGCACAAATGCCGGATGCGGATGGCGACGTCAAGACTGCCGCATATCCACATACCGCGCGCGATGTCTTGGGCATTGCGATCCAACGGCCACCCCTTGTTTCCTTCTTTATTTGCGGCGAGAGCAATGATCAGAATGTTGCAACAGCATCAGGTCAAAGTGAACTATTGCCCGTCTATCACGCACTTTGAGGAGCACAGGGAACCCGGGTGGCGGGTATTGCGCTACGGACACTGAAGGACCAAAAGAAGTGATTCGCCCTCCCTGCTGGCGCTTGAAGAAGGCCTGCCCATGGTCCAGAACACCGTTTCGTCCGTGACGCAAAGGGCCATTCCAGAACTTTGCACTTCGCTACAGTGCCGAACGACCGGTACAGGTAATCGATCGGTCGCTTGAGATCCTGACCGGTAAGCGACCGCTTGCGTTGGCGCCCATGGACTCTGCCGTCGAACCTAAGTGGCAGCAATCAGTCTCTAACAGTCTGAAGCAGATGAAAGCTCCCCAATGACAGCGAGAAAGTTCTGGAGGTTTCGCCGAATTCCTACATGCTGGTGTTGGGTGTACCTTCTCGCTTTATGGACCTCAACGAAGTCGATCCACGCGAACTACAGCGATCAGTCAGGTTTGCGCTTGACCTCGTGGCGGCACACCGCATCGCCAAGGGCTTGGTAATCGATCAGGAACGCGTGACCGCATTGCGCGAGTCTCTCGAAGAACGACTTGTCGCGGCGTTTAGCGAGATCGACATCGGCCCCATGCCTTGGTCATAGTCGTGGCAGAAAGCTGCGCAAACACTTTCTATCGAAATAGCGCTCCAACTCATCCGCGAGCAAAAACACGAACCTCCCGATCCATCTTTTCGGCGTGAGTGAGGTCACGCTCCTACAGCGCCCTCACGCACTGACCACCGGCATGTCCTCCCACCCCTTTTGTACGAGGGTGTGCGCAACTCCTGCTTCATGGTCCCGTTGCGAGGTGTAGCACCGATACCTGGAGGTGTCGGCCGCGCAACGCACGGCAGAGTGGAGGCTGAAACCGTCGATATCGGCTCACGGCGAATGTTTGAAAGTCGCCTGGCTTGGTATCGCGCACTGAGAATAGCCTTGCAATCTTGCGCTAGACGACTGGTCTAATACAATGCATGTTTTGCCCCTAACTGCATCAATACATGAACCAAAGCACTTCGACCCTGGCACCAAGCGCCCTGTTCTCTCCCTCCGTCCTCGGTAGCGTCTCGTTGAGCAACCGCATCGTGATGGCGCCGCTGACGCGCAGCCGCGCTGCGGCAGGCAACGTACCTCACGCCTTGAACGCGCGCTACTACGCGCAGCGCGCCAGCGCCGGTCTGATCATTTCCGAGGCCACGCAGATCACGCCGCAGGGCCAGGGGTATCCCAAGACGCCGGGCATCCACAGCCCCGAACAGGTGGCTGGCTGGCAGGGCGTGACGCAAGCCGTTCATGCCCACGGCGGCAAGATCTTCTTGCAGCTGTGGCACGTCGGGCGCGTCTCCCACCCGCTGACGCAGGCCGACGGCAGCTTGCCGGTGGCGCCCTCGGCGATCCGTCCGGCCGGCGAGATCTACACCGAACAGGGCATGAAGCCCTTCGAGACGCCGCGCGCACTCGAGACCGAAGAGATCCCGGCGCTGATTGAAGACTTCCGCCGTGCCGCCGTGCATGCCAAGACGGCGGGTTTCGACGGGGTCGAGATCCATGCCGCCAACGGCTACCTGATCGACCAGTTCCTGCGTGACGGCACGAACCATCGCACAGACGGCTATGGCGGCTCGGTGGCCAACCGAGCCCGCCTGCTGCGCGAGGTCACGGAGGCGGTGCTGACAGTGTGGGAAGCGGGTCGCGTCGGCGTTCGGCTGTCGCCGGTGAACGCGTTCAATGACATCGCCGACTCCATGCCGCAATCGACGTTCGAAGCCATCACCGAACAGCTCAACGCCTACGGGCTGGCTTACCTCCACGTGGTGGAAGACCCCAGCAGCAGCTTCGACTTCCAGAAGCTGCGGCAAATTTTCAACGGCGCCTACATGGCCAATGGCGACTACGACCGTGCCCGGGCGACGGCGGCGATCGCTCGGGAGCAGGCCGACTTCATTGCCTTCGGCAAGCTGTTCATCGCCAATCCGGACCTGCCCGAGCGGCTGCGTCGTGACGGCCCGTACAACACGCCCAGGCCCGAATCGTTTTACGCCGGTGGCCCCGAAGGCTACGACGACTACCCGGCACTCGAAACAGCCGTCGCCTGACGCACCGCTCGCATACCCCTGCGGCCATGAACGCAAATCCGGTCGTCGATACGCGCCAGCAGATACTGGATACCGCGCGGTCGATCATCGTCAGCAAGGGTTTCGCCGCGGTGGGCCTGAGCGAGATCTTGGCTGCGGCGGGGGTGCCCAAAGGCTCGTTCTATCACTGGTTCCGCTCCAAGGACCAATTCGGCGAGGCCTTGCTCGAGCGGCACTTCGAGGGGTACTTGGAGCAGACGGATGCCCTGCTGGCGGCGCCAGGGCAAACCGCTGCGGCGCGGCTGCTCGCTTTCTTCGGCCGGTGGCATGCGCTGCAATCGGGTGATGACCTGACAGAGCGCTGCCTGGTGGTCAAGCTGAGCGCCGAGGTCTGCGACTTGTCGGAGTCGATGCGCGCGACGCTGGAACACGGCACGACCCAAGTGCTGGCCCGGCTGGAAGGCTGCCTGAGGCAAGGCATTTCAGACGGTGAGCTGACCGGCTGCCCCGACCCGGCCGAGGTGGCGGAACAGCTCTACCAGCAGTGGCTGGGCGCCACCTTGCTGTCCCGCGTGCAGCGCAGCTCCGGGCCGCTCGACCGGGCGCTGGCGCAGACGAGTCACTGGGTGGCGAACCAGGCCGGGCTGACCTGACCGCAATCAACACGTTCCGCGCGCAGCACGGGACCGCCAAAGGGTAGAAAATTCACATTCTTTTTTTCGCACCTCCCCCCCCGCTATCTGGCCGCTAATTCCGCTGGATGATGATGAACCGCTAGCTGTCGGACATCGGTCGAGGCTATGTGGAAGCAACCTTAACTTTAGTTTTGAGAAGTCTGGAGTGTGGGGGAGACGTCAGGCGCTTCTATACGCCTACAGGCAGACGGTACTCCGGGCAATTCAGGTGCAGCGAGCGGCTCAACACCGCTTTCCCGTAACATGAACTGTATAGCTGTACACCGCTTCGTGTCCTTCTTCCCAGACACCTGAGCAACCTCGCCCATGACCACCCCAATTGACTATGTCCCACCCGCTGTCTGGACCTGGAACGCACCCAACGGCGGCCAGTTCGCCAGCATCAACCGTCCGACTGCCGGTGCCACGCACGACCAGGACCTTCCGGTCGGCCAACACCCGCTGCAGCTGTACTCGCTAGCCACGCCGAACGGTGTGAAGGTGACCGTGATGCTCGAAGAGTTGTTGGCCATGGGCCACCGCGGCGCTGAATACGACGCCTGGCTGATCCGCATCTCCGAAGGCGACCAATTCGGCTCGGGCTTTGTGGCCGTCAACCCCAACTCGAAAATCCCGGCGTTGCTCGACCGCAGCGCAGCGGTGCCGCAGCGTGTGTTCGAGTCAGGGAACATCCTGCTGTACCTGGCTACCAAATTCAATGCGCTGCTGCCCGAAGATCCAGCCGCACGCACCGAAGCGCTGTCATGGCTTTTCTGGCAGATGGGCAGCGCCCCTTACCTAGGCGGCGGCTTCGGCCATTTCTACGCCTATGCGCCGGCCAAGTTTGAGTACCCGATCGACCGCTTCACCATGGAAACCAAGCGCCAGCTCGACGTCCTCGACCGACGCCTGGCGCAATGTCGCCACCTGGGCGGTGACGACTACAGCATCGCTGACATCGCAGTGTGGCCCTGGTACGGTGCGCTGGTGCTGGGTCATCTCTACAACGCGGCCGAATTCCTGCAGGTACAGACCTATACAAACGTCCAACGCTGGGCCCAAGAAATCGCTGCGCGACCGGCGGTTCGCCGCGGGCGCATGGTCAACCGCAACTGGGGTCCAGCAGAAGAGCAGCTGCACGAGAGGCATGACGCCCAGGACTTCGACACACGCACCCAAGACAAGCTGTCGCCAGCAGCCGGCTGAGCCATCCAGCGGCCCGACACCGCTCAGACCACCCACTCATTGCCACGGAGACCTTCATGATCAAGTTCTACTACCACCCCTCTCCCAACCCGGCCAAGGTCGCGCTGTTGCTCGAAGAAACCGGACTGCCCTACGAACTGGTGCCGGTGGATACGCGCAAGGGCGAGCAGCACGAGGCCGCGTTCACGGCGATCAATCCCAACGCGAAAACGCCGGCCCTGGTCGACGGCGACGCGGTGGTGTTCGACAGCAATGCCATCCTACTGTATCTGGCGGAGAAGTCCGGCCAGTTCCTGCCGCCAGACACGCCCGAGGCCCGTGCACAGATGCTGTCTTGGTTAATGTTCGTCGCCACCGGGGTCGGCCCGTATTCCGGGCAGGCGGTTCATTTCAAACACTTTGCCCCCGAGCCCAAGGCCTATGCGGTCAACCGCTACGACTTCGAAGCCTGGCGCCACTGGAAGATCATCGACCAGCAACTGGCCCAGCATCGCTACATGCTCGGCGAGACCTACACCCTGGTCGACATGGCTGTCTGGGGCTGGGCGCGCGCCGTGCCGTTTGTGCTCGGGGCCGCCGCGTGGGAGCAGTTGCCCAACGTCAAGCGCCTGCTCGATGAGATCAACACCCGTCCGGCCGCTCAGCGTGCCGAAGCTCTCAAGGCCAAGCACGCCTTCAAGGCCGAGATGGACGAAGAGGCACGGGCAGTCATGTTCCCGCAAAACGCCCGTTTGACCGCCTGAGCGCAGGCGGCGTCGTCGGTGCACCAACGGGCGGCGTTCGCTTGGCCGCAGCCGCTTGGTCCGGCAAGGGGCGCCGGGCTGACGCGATCCCGCTCAAATGACGGCCCATAACGTCCGAAGAGGGCTTCGACGTTCACCGACTCAACTTTCCTCCATGCAAGTTTCCGAACAACCGATCCTGCGCGACCTTGTTCTCGTCGGAGGGGGCCACAGCCACGTTGTCGTGCTGCGCATGCTCGCCATGCAACCCGAGTCTGGCCTGCGCATCACCCTCATCTGCACCGACATCGACACGCCTTACTCCGGCATGCTGCCTGGCTACATCTCGGGCCACTACAGCTTTGACGAGGTGCACATCGACCTGGGCCGTCTGGCCTCGTTTGCCGGAGCGCGCTTCATCCATGGTGAAGTGACGGGCCTCGATCGGTCCAACCAGCGTGTGCTCATGAAGGACCGGCCCTCGGTGCCGTACGACCTGCTCTCCATCAACATCGGCTCCACACCCAATGTGCGCCAGGTGAAAGGCGCGCAAGCACACGCAGTGCCCGTGAAGCCCATCGCCCACTTCAACCTCCGCTGGCTGAATCTGCTCGAGCGCGTGCGCCTGCTGCGCGATCGATTCACGATCGCGGTGGTCGGCGGCGGTGCGGGCGGGGTTGAACTGGTGCTGTCGATGCAGTACCGGCTGCGCAGCGAGCTGCAAAAGCTGGGGCGCAATCCCGATTGGCTGCACTTTGTGTTGCTCACGGCGGGCGACTCCATCCTGCCGACGCACAACGCCGGGGTACGCGCGCGCTTTGCCCGCGTGCTCAAAGAGCGCCACGTCGCGGTGCATACGCGTGCGGAGGTGCATCAGGTCGCGCCCGGTTGCCTGCACACGCGCGACGGTCGAACCTTCGATGCCGACGAAACGATGTGGGTCACGCAAGCCGGTGGGCCGGCCTGGCTGCAAGGCACCGGTCTGGCACTGGACGAACACGGCTTCGTCAAAGTCAACGACCGGTTGCAGACGCTGGACGACCCCAAAATCTTCGCCGCAGGGGATGTGGCCTCGTTCACCAACCGCCCGCTGGAGAAGGCCGGTGTGTTTGCCGTGCGCATGGGCCCACCGCTGGTGAAGAACCTGCGCTTGTGCCTGCGCGATCAGCCGACGGTGGCTTTCAACCCGCAACGCAAATGGCTGGCACTGATCTCCACCGGCAATCGATACGCCGTGGCCTCGCGCGGCTCCATCGGCTTCGCCGGTACCTGGGTCTGGTCCTGGAAGGACTGGATCGATCGCCGCTTCATGCGCCAGTTCACCGAGCTGCCAGACATGGCGCCCGGTGCCGCCCCCTCGGCTGCACCGGCCAGCAGCCTGGCGCTGAGCGCCGAAGAATCCCGCCAGGCCATCTCGGCCATTGCCATGCGCTGTGGTGGTTGCGGCGCCAAGGTGGGCGCCAGCATCCTGACCCGCGCACTCGGCAGCCTGCAACCGGTCGAGCGCAACGACGTGCTGATCGGGCTTCACTCGCCCGACGACGCCGCCGTGGTGCGCGTGCCGCCGGGCAAGGCCATGGTTCACACCGTGGACTTCTTTCGCAGCTTCATCGACGACCCTTACCTGTTCGGCAAGGTGGCGGCCAATCACGCGTTGGGCGACATCTTTGCCATGGGTGCCGAGCCTCAGTCCGCCACAGCGATCGCCACCGTGCCGCCAGGCCTCGAATCCAAGGTGGAAGACCTGCTGCTGCAAATGATGACCGGCGCGGTCGAGGTGCTCAACGCCGCCGGCTGCGCCTTGGTCGGTGGGCACACCGGTGAGGGCCGCGAACTCGCACTGGGCTTCGCCATCAACGGACTGATCGACGAGAACATGGATGGCGTCATGCGCAAGGGCGGCATGCAAGCGGGTGACGTGTTGCTGCTCACCAAGCCCATCGGCACCGGCACGCTGTTCGCCGCCCACGCGCGGCACGCCGCCAAGGGCCGCTGGATCGATGCGGCGCTGAAATCCATGGTGGTGTCCAACCAGGTCGGCGCGCAGATCCTGCGCGAACATGGCGCCACCGCCTGCACCGACCTGACCGGTTTCGGCCTGCTGGGGCATCTGGTGGAAATGACCCGTCCCTCGGGAGTGGACGCAGAGCTGCAACTGAGCGCCCTGCCCTTGCTGGATGGTGCATTGGAATGCGTTGAAGCGGGCATCGTCAGCTCGCTGCAGCCGGCCAATGTGCGGCTGCGCCGAGCCCTGCGCAACGCCGAAGACTTCGTCAAAGACCCGCGCTATCCGCTGCTGTTCGACCCGCAGACGGCGGGCGGCCTGCTGGCCAGCGTGCCGGGCGACCGGGCAGCCGACTGCATCCGTTCCCTGCAGGCGGCAGGCTACCTGCACACAGCAGCCATAGGTCATGTCAGCGGCGCGTCCGACTCACTGGAACCCGTGGTGCTCAGCGCATAAGGAGCCAGCACCAATTCGCGCCCTCCGAAACCAGCTGTAACGAAAGAGGACCCGGCAGCGACTGAAGAGCATTCGGGCAATCAACGATTGCCAAAGCCTGAACCCACGAAGCCTTCGCCGCATGAAAAGAACTCTGATCCTCGCCACGGTCGCGATGCTGGTGGCCGCCTATTTCTTGCTTGGGCTGGACCGCTACCTGACACTCGCCGCCGTGCAGGACCGCTTGGGAGACTTCGAAGCCATCCGCCAGGCCTCTCCCATCGCCACCGCGCTCGGTTTCTTCGGTCTGTACGTGCTGGCCACAGCTCTGTCACTGCCCGGTGCGGTGATCCTGACGCTCGCGGCTGGCGCCCTGTTCGGATTGGCCGGCGGCACGCTGATCGTCTCGTTCGCCTCCAGCCTGGGCGCCACACTGGCTTTTCTGGCCTCGCGTTACTTGCTCCGGGACAGCGTGCAGGCGCGTTTTGGCGACCGCCTCAAGGCCATCAACGACGGCATGGCCAAGGACGGCGCGTTGTATCTGTTCACACTGCGCCTGATCCCGGCCTTCCCGTTTTTCCTCGTCAACCTGCTCATGGGCTTGACACCCATCCGCACCGGCACCTATTACTGGGTCAGCCAGCTCGGCATGCTCGCGGGCACCCTGGTCTATGTCAACGCCGGCACCCAGCTGGCCCAGCTCTCAAGTCTCTCGGGTATTTTGTCGCCGGGTGTTCTGCTGTCCTTTGTTCTGCTCGGCGTCTTCCCCATGATCGCCAAAGCCACTCTCGGTTACCTGCAACGCCGGCGCGTTTACGCCAAGTGGCAACGGCCCAAAACCTTTGACCGCAATCTGGTGGTCATCGGTGGCGGCGCTGCAGGCCTGGTCACCTCCTACATCGCGGCTGCGGTCAAGTCCAAGGTCACGCTGGTCGAGGCACACAAGATGGGTGGCGATTGCCTGAACTACGGCTGCGTGCCCAGCAAGGCATTGATCAAGTCGGCCAAACTCGCCCAACAAATGCGCCATGCAGATCACTATGGACTGGAGGCTGCCACACCGGCCTTCAGTTTCCGGCAGGTGATGGCGCGGGTGCACCGGGTCATCAGCGAGATCGCTCCGCACGACAGCGTGGAGCGCTACACCGGGCTGGGTGTCGAGGTCCTGCAGGGTCGCGCCAAAATCGTGGACCCCTGGACGGTCGAAGTCACCCTCAACGACGGTGGCATCCAACGCCTGACCACCCGCAGCATCGTCATCGCCGCGGGTGCTCGCCCCTTCGTGCCGCCGCTGCCTGGGCTGGACGACGTGGGCTATGTCACCAGCGACACCCTGTGGGATGAGTTCGCCAAACTGGACACGCCTCCGGCGCGCATGGTGGTGCTGGGCGGTGGTCCGATCGGCTGCGAGCTGGCACAGAGTTTCGCGCGCCTAGGCTCAAAGGTCACACAAATCGAAATGGCGCCCCGGATCATGATCCGGGAGGACCAGGAGGTGTCCGACCTCGCTCGCGATTCGCTGCAACGCGACGGTGTGGATGTACTGACCGGTCACAAGGCACTGCGCTGCGAGCGGGAGGGAGACCACAAGTTCATCGTGGTGGAACATCAGGGTCAGGAAAAACGCATCGGGTTCGACACTTTGCTGTGCGCAGTCGGCCGATCGGCACGGCTGCAGGGCTACGGACTGGAAGATCTGGGCATACCAACCGAGCGCACGGTGGTGGTCAACGAGTACCTCGAAACGCTCTACCCCAACATCTTTGCTGCGGGTGACGTGGCCGGACCATTCCAGTTCACCCACACCGCCGGGCACCAGGCCTGGTACGCCGCCGTCAACGCGCTGTTCGGCGGCTTCAAGAAATTCAAGGTCGACTACTCCGTCATCCCCTGGGCCACCTTCATAGAGCCCGAGGTTGCCCGGGTGGGACTGAATGAACAGGACGCCAAGGAAAAGAACATTCCCTACGAAGTCACGAAATACGGCATTGACGATCTGGATCGCGCCATCGCAGATGGTTCGGCACACGGATTCGTCAAGGTGCTGACCGTGCCGGGCAAAGACCGCATTCTGGGCGTGACCATCGTGGGCGAACATGCAGGCGACCTGTTGGCCGAGTTCGTGCTGGCCATGAAGCACGGGCTTGGACTGAACAAGATACTGGGCACCATCCACACCTATCCCACAATGGCCGAGGCGAACAAATACGTCGCTGGTGAATGGAAACGCGCTCACGCTCCTCAGCGCGTCCTGGCCTGGTTGGGTCGCTATCACGCCTGGCGCCGAGGCTGAACAATGACCACCATGGAACTGGCGCCCTGCACTGCGGTTGGCCGGCCTGGTGTTTTATGAAGACCTTCGTGCCTCACACCCCCATGCGTCTGTCCATCATCGTCCCCATGCTCAACGAAGCAACGGGGCTGCCCCGCCTGCTGAATCGGCTGTCCGTGCTGAAGAGCCAGGGATGCGAGGTACTGATCGTGGACGGTGGAAGCGATGACGGCTGCGCTGAATTGGCCGCTCGAAAGGGCTTGCAGGTTCTGACTTCGCCAAGAGGTCGCGCCCGGCAGATGAACCACGGCGCTGCTCATGCGACGGGCAACGTGCTCCTGTTCCTGCACGCAGACACCGTTCTGCCCGAGGGGGCGATCATCACCATCCGCCGAGCGATGCAAAGCTCCGGTGCCGTCTGGGGCCGTTTCGATGTGGTCATCGACGGACCTCATCCCATGCTGCGCGTGGTGGCCCAGCTGATGAACCTTCGCTCGCGCTGGACGGGCATCGCCACTGGTGACCAGGCGATGTTTGTCACCCGCGAGGCCTTCAATGCAGCGGTTGGATTCCCCGACCAGCCCTTGATGGAAGACATCGAGTTGTCCAAGCGCCTCCTCGAACGATCGCGCCCTGCTTGCATCGGAAACACCGTGTTGACGTCGGGACGCCGATGGGAGAGCCGTGGCATCTGGCGAACCATCCTTCTGATGTGGCGGCTGCGCTGGGCGTACTGGCGAGGAGCACCTGCGGATCAGTTGGCACAGCTGTACAAATAGGACACCACATGAATCACTCTGTCCACATCATCGTCTTCGCCAAAGCACCCGTCGCAGGCCTTGCCAAGACAAGGCTGATCCCGGCGCTGGGAGCAACGGGCGCTGCCCGCCTGGCTGCCTTGATGTTGAAACATGCGGTAGCACAGGCGCTGGCCAGCGAGGTGGGCACTGTGGAGGTGTGTGTGACGCCTGCGCCTGAAGATCCCATGTGGTCGGAGCTGTTGCCGCAGCACGCAGCGCTGCGCATCAGCGATCAAGGCCATGGTGACTTGGGAGAGCGAATGGCGCGGGCTGCTCAACGTGCGTTGGCCGCGGGCCACGCGGTGCTGTTGATGGGAACCGATTGCCCGGATCTCACCGCCGAGCGAATTCGAATGGCGGCAGCGAACTTGCTCACCAGCGATGCCGCGCTCGTACCAGCCTTTGACGGTGGCTATGTCTTGCTGGCACTGAACCGCTTTGATGCCAGCCTATTTCGAGACATCGCCTGGAGCACCTCCAGCGTGGCGCAGGTCACGCGGTCTCGGATGGGCCAGTTGGGCTGGAGCGCGACCACCTTGTCAACGCTGCACGACATCGATGAGCCCGATGATCTTCGTTGGCTGCCCGAGGCTTTGCTGCCGGCTGGCATTCAGCAGCCGAAGTGATGTGATCAGTTGGCAGTCGCCGCAGCGGCGATACCTTCGAGCGCCTTGCGCAGGTTCTCGACCACGGGGCACTGCGCAACACCATGGCGCTGGGCGAGAAAGGCTGGGTCGTTGTAACCCACCCAGACTTGGGCTGATGCGTCCTCCCACACCAACGCCTTGAGCGGCAGGTCGATGCCAACCGATTGCGCGCACTCCATGAAAGGTGTTCCGCCCTGCGGATTGCCGAAGATGAGCACCTCGGTGGGTCGAAGGGGCCTGCCCACCTTGGTCGCGCCAGCGGCATGGTCGATGCGCGCGAACACGTTCAGGCCCCGTTGTTTGACGATGTCCTCCAGCCGGTCCATGGTCGCCTTCGCACCATGAGGACTCTTGACTGCGATCAGACCATCGGCGGCATTGACCAGGCCGAGGGTGGATGTCAGAACGAGTGCAGCGATGGCGTGAAAAACTCGCATGGGAAGCCTCCTTGGGGTTGGGGTGGCGCAGCCTGGCTGCTTCAGAGCTTGTGAGAGGCACTCAGCCTCCAACAAGTTCTCAGGTTCTACGCAGATGACTTCGGAACTGGATCAAGACCGGAGCTGGGACACCCAGGTCTTCTGTGCCTCGGACATCGCTTCGTCGGGCGTGAGCAGCGCCCCGGTGAGCGCTGTGCGGATCGAGGCTTCGGGCACTGGCAGCGTCTGCGACAACAGCGCGTCGAGCAGGCGACGTGCCTTGGCCAGGCTCTGGCCGTAGAGCTCGAACACGGCCGACACGCTGACGTGTTGCGTGGGGTCGTCGAGCCAGCAGTCGTAGTCGGTCACCAGGCCCACGGTGGCATAGGCCATCTGGGCCTCGCGCGCCAGAAACACCTCGGGTGCGTTGGTCATGCCCACCAGGTGGCAACCCATCTGCCGCAGCAGGTGGCTCTCGGCCTGGGTGCCCAAGCGGGGGCCGTCCACGCAGGCGTAGGTCAGGCCGCGGTGCACCGAGAGGCCAGACTTGTCTGCAGCGGCCATGACCGCATCGACCAGCGCACTGCTCACGGGCTTGGCGGTGGAGACATGTGCTGCGACACCGTCACCGAAGAAAGTTCGCTCGCGCGCACCGCGCGTCCAGTCGATGTACTGCTCGGGCATCGCAAGCTCGCCAGGCGCGACTTGGATGGCCAGGCTGCCCACGGCCGAAAAGCCCAGCATCATGGTGGCGCCTGCACGCTTGAGCGCATACACGTTGGCGCGGTAGTTCACTTCGTGCGGCAACAGCCGGTGACCGGCCCCGTGGCGCGCCAGAAACAGCACCGCCTGGCCGTGCAAGGTGCCGCGCAACACCTCGCCCGATGGCGTGCCGAACGGCGTGTCGCCGCCCTGACGTTCGTGGATGTCCAGACCGTCGAGTTCGTAGAGGCCGGTGCCTCCGATGATGGCGAGCATGGTTCAGTTCTCCAGTGGGCGCACGGCGTCCTGCAGCTGATAGGCCGGACCGTGCTGGATGCGGTTGAAGTAGGAGGCGTGGGCGTCGCTGCCCTCGGGCCACAGCTTTTGGAATTGCCGCTGCCAGGCGGCGGTATCGATTTCGATGGCGATGGCGTCGATGTGAACCTCACGCTCGACCACGCCGAAACGACGCTCGGCGCCCGTGTACGGCGAGAGCGCGATGCGGGTGATCAGGCCCGCCGCATCGCCCTGGAAGTTGGGCATGCCGGTGGCGCCGTTGTTGAACACCCAGCGTGCGTGGTCTTGCTTTGAAGCAAGGCGCTGGAACACGGGCAGACAGGTGTGCGTGCTGGCAAAGGCGTGCACGTCAGCCTCGTCGAACCAGCGTTTCACCGCCTCGCGGTGCACGGCGTCGCGCAGGTGCTCCTGCGCAAAGCCCCAGCCGGCGAGCGACTGCGCGTCGCCATGCACCACGCCCAGACGCAGTGGACCGACATCGGCGCGCAGCCACATCGGCAAGGACCGCAGTTCGCGCTGCTGCTCGGGTGTGACGCAGCTGCGCAGCGCTTTGTGAATGCGGTTGGAGCGTTCGACCACCTGGTCTCCCACCCAGTCGGGGTAGGCGCAACCGCAGCCGGCATCGGCATCGGCGCTTTCATCGGCGTTCTGGTCGGCCAGCTCGGTCTCCACATTGCCGCGCAAGGCATCAAAGCGCATCACCGATTGCTGGATGCGGGTGAACACGGCTGGATCGGCGTCAAACCAATGGAAGTCGCCGTTGAACACCATGCGGGCTCGCCCGCGCTCCTGCCCGAACAGTTCGATCACGCGCTGCAGTGCGGCCTCGTTGCCATACAAGCCGCCCACCACATAAAGCACATCGAGATCTCTCAGGTGCTCAGGCGCCGCGCTGGCGAACACCGAGGGCGCGTAGCGGTAGTGCAGTGGGCAGCTTCTGCCGGCAGTCGCAGGCGAGGCATCGAGCGTGGGAGCGTCAATGTTCATGGGGTACTTCGTTGCAGGGTTGGCAGGCAAGCCGTCAGCGCCGGCGTCGGGCATGGGTTGGGTGTTGAACAGCGGTCGGTTGGCATCGGGCTCAGGCTAGACGCATACAGCGCCTGCAGCCGTTCGGCATCGACCTGAGCGATCGGCAAGTCAAATTCCAGCGCGCCATCGCGAAGGCCGATCACGTGATCGGCCAACAACGGCAGCAGCGCAGGCTGGTGTACCACGGTGATCAGTGTGGCGCCACCGGCGATGCTGCACAGCCATCGGCAGGCATCGGCGGCGGCGGCCGGGTCCAGATTGGCCGTGGGTTCGTCGGCCAGGATGAGGCGCGGGCGCTGCAGACGCAGGCGTGCAATGCTGAGCTTCTGGCGTTCGCCCCCCGAGAGACGGTCGGTGCGTGTATCGCCCAGACCCTCCAGACCAACCACAGCAAGCGCCTCGTCGGCCTCAGCCACGAGCGTCGCGGGGTACAGGCGGCTCCAGCTGCGCCAGCCGCTCAGGCGTCCCAGCGCGCCGATCAACACGTTCTCGCGCGCGCTCAAGCGCGACACCATGTGCAGCCCCTGCATGACCTGGCCCACCTCGCTCCGCCAGGCGCGCAGCGCGGCGTCGGACACCGGCTCCTGCAGCGGCCGCCCCAGCACGCTGACCGATCCTTCGGTGGGAACCGCCAGGCCACCGAGCACCCGCAGCAGCGTCGATTTGCCCGCGCCGTTGTGCCCGACGATGGCCACCCGCTCGCCGGCACCGATGTGCAGTTCGTCCAGTCGCAGCAAGGTCCGCGCACCGGCTTTCACGGCCAGCTTGCGGATGTGGATGTCGTGTGTTGTGGCGCTCACAGCAAAGCCTGGCGTATGCGCCGAGAGAGGCTGTCGAACGCCACCACCAGCGCGATGACGACGAGCAGGATGGTGGCCAGGCGGCTCCACTGGAACAGGCTGACCGCCTCGGAGATCAGCAGGCCGAGGCCGCCCGCGCCGATGAGGCCCAGGATGGTCGAGTCGCGGATGTTGAACTCCCAGATGTAGAGGTGGTTCGACACGAACTGGGGCAGCACGGCGGGCCACACGGCGTTGAAGAAGACCTGGGTGCGCGACGCGCCGGTGGCTTGCACGGCGTGGATGGCGCCCATGTCCAGCGACTCGACCGACTCCGCGTACAGCTTGCCGTAGGTGCCCATGGAATGCAGCGCAATGGCCAGTATGCCGGCGGTCGGACCCAGGCCAACAATGCCCACCAGCACCAGGCCGAACACCAGTGTGTGAATGGCGCGCAGCACGTCAAGCAGACCTTTGCTCGCCCAGGCCAGCCAGCGAGGTGCGCCCAGGTTGCGCGCGCTCAGCAGGCCGGGGGGCAAGGCCAGCAAGGCCCCCAGCAGCGAACCCAGGGTGGCGATCTGGAACGTGACCCAGGTGGCACGCCCCAGTGCCGCCAGAAAATCGGCCTCCACCACGCGGCGGTCTTCCACGCGCAGCAAGGTGCCGTCGTCGCTGCGGTATTCCAGGCGCTCCGGCCCGAACCACACATCCAGAAAACTCGGGTACGCGAATTCACCGATCGACTTGATCAGATTGGCCACGGGGTTGCGCCCCAGCGACAACTCGCCCGCCACCCAGAGGCTGCCCAGGCAGACGCCCACCAGCAGCGCATAGGCGAGCACCAGCAGCGCAAAACGCGCCCGACCGGACCAACGCGGTGGCGAGAAAGGCGGCTGGATCAGCAGCGCGCTCACTTGGGCTGCAGCGTGCCAGTGGCCAGACCAGCGTCCCGGATCGGCTTGTAGGCCCGGTTGTCGCTGTTGATGAAGCCGGTGTAGCTCGGCGGCATCAGACCGGGCTGCGTCTTGAGAAGGGGGCCAACCTCAGCCAGCGCCGCCTGCAGGCGCGCCACGAAGGCCTTGTCCTTGTGGAGCGCTTCGCTGACGGCAAACGCGTCGTTGGGCAAAGGATCGGACTGCCAGATGATCTTCGAGCGCTCGGCTTTGATCAGGCCCTGCGCGATCATCGCGTCGCGGTTGCGGTTGTAGTCGGCGCCAGCGTCGATCTGCCCGGCAGTGACCTGGGTCTGGATCGCCTGGTGCTTGGTGTGCAGCACGCGAGAAAAATGCTTCGCGGGATCGATGCCCTGCTTCATGAAGAAATGCAGCGGGATCAGGTAACCGGAGGTGGATCCTTTGTCGCCAAAGGCAAAGGTGCGCCCTTTGAGGTCGGCCACCGAATTGATGCCCGAGTCCGGATGGGTGACGATCATCGCGAAGTATTCGGGCTTGCCTTCGTACAGGATGGTCGAGACCACCTGGGCATTGGCCGCCTGGTTGGCCAGCACGTAGCCCCACGGACCCATCAAGGCCAGGTCGGTTTCACCATTGGCGAGCGACTTGGCCAAGCCTTCCCAGCTGTCGACTGTGCGCAGCTCTACCGGGCGACCCAGGCGCTGCGAGAGGTGTTGCGCCAGCGGCCGGTAGGTGGCGTCGTTGCGCTCGCGATCGGGCTGGAACAGGCCGACACCGAATTTCAGCGGCGTGGTCTGTGCCTGTGCGGTGAGCGTTGCGAGCAGCAGGAACAGGCTGGCCAGCCAGCGGGTGAACACGATCATGGGGTCTCTCCTGAAGTTACGGTTTGGGATGGGCTTTGATGCGCGGCATGAACAGAAATCGTCGCTGCCGCTGGGTCGGCCGACTCCAGTGCACCACCGCAACTGCTGCCCTGTCCTGCGGTGCAGCCGTAGCAGTGGTCAGCAATCCGGATGGCCTCGCCTTCGGGATCCGCACCGAGCAGTTCCCGCAGGTGCGGACGGTAGGTCTTGCCCAGGCGGGCCGGCAGCCCCAGCATCTGGTTGAAGTCGCAGTCGTACAGATCGCCCTGCCAGTCCACGCTGATCATGGAGCGGCACATCACGGTGTTGAGGTTGTCGGCCTGGTACGCCTGCTTGAGCAGTTGCATATAGGTGACGAAGGTGCCCTTGGAGACCAGGGTGCTCCCAAAACGCTGCACCGGCATGTTGGTCAGCGCAAACAGGTGGTTGAAGCGGATGCCGAAGTGCTGCAGCAGCTCGCGCTTGTAGTCGGCCTCCAGTGCACCTTGCGGTGGTGGTAACGACGGGCCTTGGGGGTTGTAGACGAGATTGAGCGTGAGACCACTGTCCGGCACTCCGTAACCCAGCGCGTTGAGTTGCTGCAGCCCGGTGATGCTGAGATCGAACACGCCATCGCCCCGCTGACGATCGACATTGGCCGGGGAATAACACGGCATGGAAGCCACCACCTGAACACCTTGCTCAGCCAGGAAGGCCGCCAGGTCTTCCTGACCGGGCTCGCTGAGGATGGTCAGGTTGCAGCGGTCGATCACCGCGACACCCAGGCTCCGTGCCGCCACCACCAGGCGCCTGAAGTGGTCACTGAGTTCCGGCGCGCCCCCGGTGAGGTCCAGCGTGGTGATGCGCCTGGCTTTCAGCACCTCGATCACCAGGTCCACCGTTGCCCCGTCCATCATTTCGGTGCGGTTGGGGCCGGCGTTGACGTGGCAATGCAGGCAGGACTGGTTGCAGCGGTAACCGAGGTTGACCTGCAGAGTGGTCAGGGGTTGGCGCCGGATGGCGGGAAAGTCGGTGGCGGTGAGCAGCGGCAGGGTGTCGTGCATGGGACGGACTGGTGAAGTTGAAGGTTCGACACCATCAGTCGTTCACAACCGATTGTTTGTTACAGCCCGGCAGAAAAAATACCGCCAGGGGCGTTGTCGCGGCCTCACCACCTCAGCAGCCGCGGACCGAGGACCGCGCCCAGCAGCCCAGTCAGCAGGACTCCCAGCGAGTACCAGACTGCCACAAACGTGGCCGAGACCTCAGGACACACCAGGGAATAACCCATGGCGCCCAGTGCGCCGGCCATCAATCCAGCGTTGAAGCCGGCAGCCCGCAGTTGGGTGGGTGCGAGTCCGCGAAGCGCCCACAGTGCGCCGGCCAGTGCCGGCAACGAAAGCGCCACCACATTCGTTGGGCAGCTGAGCCAGGTTTCGCCAAACAGGGCCGCCATGCGTTGATCCGGCGCGCTGGACACCAGCGTGAGCGCGCCCAGGGCCAGCATGGTGGCAAACACAGCCAACACGGCCCGCACGGGCCAGTGCGTGCGCGCCACCGGCCGGGAAAGCCTCGCCGTCAACCAGCCAGCCGCCAGCGCCAAGCTGCCGCCGTACATGAGCTTCAGCCACGGTGCCTGCGTAGCCCACATGGTCACTGGGATCGATCCCATGCTCACCAGCGCGGACAAGGCGCTGGCGATCAAGCCAAGCGCCACCACTGGGGCCAGTCGCCGCAGCACGGGCGCCTGGGGGGCAGGCCCTGCGCCCTTGGCCAACATCTCGATCAACGATTGCGTTTTCATGTTCCTGTGTCTTTCACCCATTGCGCCAGCCGCTTCAACCCTCTGTGCACTTGTACCTTGATGGCCGACTCCGAGATGCCGGTGCGCATCGATGCTTCGGTTACCGACAGCCCCTCGATCTTCGTCAACACGATGGCCTGACGTTGAACATGTGGCAACTCCTGAAGCAGCCTTTCAAGGTCTCGCTGCGCACCGTCTTCGACCGGCTCGGCTGCCAGCAAGGCCTCGTCCACATCGTCCAGCGCGTCGTGGAGGTTCTCCCGCCGCCCACGGCGCCTCCAGAGATCGACCAGCTTGTGGCGAGCGATCGCGGTGACCCAGGCGCTGACCGGCAACGTCGGGTCAAAGGTTCCGCGTTGCAGATGAAGTGCCAGCAGCGTTTCCTGCACCAGGTCTTCGATGTCGTCTGGCGTCGACTGCATGCGCCGCCGCAGGAATCCGCGGATGCGCAACGCGATCTTCTCCAGCGCCTCGCGGTAAGCGACCTCATCGCCTTGCTGCGCACGCAGCCACAGCGGTTTCAGGCTGGCTTCGAAATCGTTGGGACCTGTCTCTCTAGGCATTTCGTGGCAGCGGCTGCTTTGGTTACACAAATGGGGGGGCGGCATGAACAAGTGCCGACCAAAGGCAGGGTTGTTGGCCCGGGATTCTGCACTGCCTGTAACCGAAAGGCCTCCGGCTTCGTAAATCAAAGGCCCTTCCATCCCTTTCAACCCGTCAAGACAAGCCAGATGAAAACTTCTTCCACGCCCGCCTCGCGCGTGGTCACGACGCAGCCCTTGTCCGAGGGCCTTGTCATGAGCACCAGCCGACGCCAGTTTTTCCTCTTCACTGCCGGGTGCCTTCCGGCCTTGTTGCCCCTGGGCCACAGCCATGCTGCAGTGTTCGATCACAGCCACGCCGCCTGGACCGGTCTGCTCAAACGGCATGTCGTGCTGCTTCGCGGCGGGCAGGCATCGCAGGTTCGCTACGCAGGCTTCTCAAAGGACCGCGGGGACCTCACGGCCTATCTGTCGTCACTTTCCGCCGTCACCATTGACGGGTTCTCGGCCTTCTCCCTGGCGCAGCGCCAGGCGTTCCTGATCAACGCCTACAACGCGTTCACCGTCGAACTGATCCTCACCAAATACCCGGACCTGACGTCGATCAAGGAGTTGGGCAGCCTCCTCTCCAGTCCCTGGAAGCCGAAATGGATTTCCCTGCTGGGCAGCAAGGTGTCGCTGGACGACATCGAACACGGCATGCTGCGCAAGCGGGGCGTCTATGACGATCCCAGGGTGCATTTCGCCGTGAACTGCGCGTCCATCGGGTGTCCAATGTTGCGCGAAGAAGCCTTTGTAGCAACGCGCATCGACGCCCAACTGGAGGAGCAGTCGAACCGTTTCATGGCTGACCGGACGCGCAACCGGTTTGACGAAGCCGCGGGGCGACTGCAACTCTCGCGTATCTTTGACTGGTATGCCGACGATTTCAAGCGAGGTGATCGGGGCGTCACCTCATTGCACGGTTTTGCCGGGCTGTACGCCGAACGCTTGTCGGACTCTGCAGCGGGCCGAGATCGGATCCGCAGCGGGCGCGTTGACATCACCTACCTCGACTACGACTGGTCCCTGAACGACGCAAGCCGCTGAGTCGTTTTACTGAGGGTGACGCACGTCTTCGCGAGGCAGCTGGCTTCTGCTGACTTCGTTTTTGGCTGCGCTGTAGCTGGACACGAGGTAGGGCACCAGGTAGTTGAGTGCCACATGCATCCACGAGGGCGCGTGAGCGGCCAAGATGGCCTCACCCTGATTGATCACATTGAGTGCAGTGCCGACAACGGCAGACACACGCAGTGCGTTCAGGACGATGGATCTGGACAAGGCTGTGCTGATGAGATTTTTCATTGGAGGGCTTCATGTGATGGCGGGTTCGTTCGCTTGACCCGATCGGTTACATCGCCGATCAAGAAAAGAATCTTTTTTTGATGTAACGAACCAGACGCGCTTTCGACCATGCAGGGTAGGCCAGATTGTCTGACCTGCCCGCTCGGAGGAATTTCCATGAGCGGATTTGCCAACCCCTTGCAGGAGTGATTCATGGAAAACACTGTCGATCGCCGCACCGCCACCCGCCTCGCATCCGGCGCCGCCCTGGCCCTGGCCATGGGTGCCGCGCTCACGCTGGCGGCTGCACCTGTTGCCGCACAGAGCGCGGACAAAGAAAAATGCTTCGGCGTCGCGCTGAAGGGCAAGAACGATTGCGCCGCCGGGCCAGGCACCACCTGCGCCGGCACGTCCAAGGTGGACTACCAGGGCAACGCCTGGTCGCTGGTTCCAAAAGGAACGTGCGAGAAGACCGCATCGCCCAAGTCGCCATCCGGATTCGGGCAATTGAAGGAGTTCAAGGAAAAGGCTTGATGCGCTTGAGCTGGACTCTCACTAACCAGGCTTTCTTATGAAACTCTCCGCCCAGGATCTCAAAACCGTCTTGGGGATTGGCGCGCTGCCAATGCGGGGTGGGCTGGGCCTGAAGGCAGAGCACTTCGCCCACGTTCGGGACACCCGTCCCGACGTGGGCTTCTTCGAGGTCCATGCCGAAAACCATCTGGTGGCGGGTGGGCCGATGCTGCGCCACCTTGCAGCGGTCCGCGCTGACTACCCGCTGACCATCCATGGTGTCGGTTTGTCGATCGGATCGGAAGCCGGCCTGGACGAAGAACACCTCAAGGCGGTAACGGCGCTGGTGCAGCGTTTCGAGCCGGCGGTCTTCTCCGAACACCTGGCATGGTCGTCCCACAGCAGCACGCACTTCAACGATCTGCTCCCATTGCCTTACAACCTGCCTACCCTTCACAGGGTCTGCCGGCACATCGACCAGATCCAGAACCGCATGGGGCGGCCTTTGTTGCTGGAGAACCCCTCCACCTACTTGTCATGGGCGGCGTCCACCTGGAGCGAGGGCGCCTTCATGAGCGAGGTGGTTCAGCGAACCGGCTGCGGTCTGCTGCTGGACGTGAACAACGTGTACGTGTCGGCGATCAACCAGGGCGCGGACCCCGTCGCTGCCCTGCTCGAACTGCCACTGCGCCACGCCGGGCAGATTCACCTTGCCGGGTTTGCCGAATCGTTTGACAGCTCGGGCGTGCGCCTGCTCATTGACAACCATGGCGCCAGCGTCGCCAGTGCGGTCTGGGCCTTGTTCGACACGGTGCTGGCTCGGGTGGGGCCCGTGCCCACCTTGCTGGAGCGTGACCAGAACATCCCTGCGTTTGCCGTGCTGATGGCCGAGGTGGGCTTGGCAGACTCGAAGCTGGCGCGTGCCAACCGATCACTGGATGCTGCAGCATTGATCCATGCCATGACACCCGAGGTGGTGCGATGAGCCACCACAGCTTCGCCCACGCGCTGCTGGACCCCTCCCTGCCTGTGCCGGCGGGTCTTGTGTTGCGGGGTGGTGGAAATCTGGCCGATCGCTTCGCGGTGCACCGCAACAACACCGTCGTCTCGCTGGTCGATGCCTTGCTCGCCATCTACCCAGTGACGGCAGAGCTGGTCGGCGAGCCGTTCTTTCGCAGCATGGCTGCGGTCTACGTCCGGCAGTCCCCTCCCCACCAGCCTGTGCTGGTGCGCTACGCAGCGGATTTCGATCGCTTCATTGCGCAGTTCGAGCCCGCTGAAAGCGTGCCCTATTTGCCGTCGGTGGCGCGCGTCGAAGCGGCCTGCATGCACAGCCTGCATGCGGCCGACGACATCCCCATGGACATTGCCCTGGTGGCCGAGGTGATCGCCGACGGCGACACGCTGCTGCAGCGCGGGTGCCGCCTGGATGCATCCCTCGTGCCCTTGAGCCTGAGCCATGCCGGCGCCGACGTCTGGAGGGCGCACCAGCCCGGGTCGGACCTGCTTTTGTCCACCATAGATACCACGCGATCTCAGGACGTCTTCGTCCTCCGCCGCGGGGACGGTGTGGTGGTGTGGGAGCCGCCGGTGGGCACGGTCGCGCTGGTTCGACTTCTCATGGACGGTGTACCACTGGCAAAGGCAGTGGAAGGGATGGGAACGCAGCACGACAACTTCGATTTTTCAATCAGCCTGGCGGGTTTGTTGCACCACGGCCTGGTGGTTGATCTCCCCCTTTGCAACGCATGACTGGAGCAACTCATGGAATCCGCATCACCATCGCCCGCCCGCACCCAACCGGCCTCACTGCTCGATCGACTGGCCGATCTGGTGGCCACTTCGCCATGACGCGCCTGCCGAACTCATTGCTGGCGCTGCTCGCGCGGTTTTCGATCGCTGCGGTGTTCTGGAAATCGGGCCAGACCAAGATCGAAGGACTGACCATCGACTTCATCAACGGCGATTTCGTGCTGGGATGGCCCAAGCTTTCCGAGAATGCCGTGTTCCTGTTCGCAGATGAATACCGCTTGCCCATCGTTGCGCCGCACCTGGCGGCCTGGATGGCCGCGTTCAGCGAACATCTTTTTCCCATTCTGTTGCTGATAGGTCTGTCCACCCGTTTCTCGGCGCTGGCGCTGCTGGGCATGACCACCGTCATCCAGGTCTTCGTGTATCCCGACGCCTACCCCACACACGGGGTCTGGGCCGCTGTATTGCTATACCTCATGGCCCACGGGCCGGGCAAGATCTCGGTGGATGAGTTCATCCGCTACCCATCGCGTTGCTGAAGCGTGCACCGGGAAGGGAAGCACCGTGGGAAGCCTCACCCGGTTCGTGGGACGCCAGCTGGCCCGCTACCTGGCGCGCGAGGTGCATGTGCATGGCACAGCGCCTCCCACGCCGGTGCAGTGGCTCAGGGACACGCTGGTGCCAGGCGATGTGTTGCTGATTGAGGGACACAGCCGGTTCAGCACTGCTATCAAATACCTCACCCAGTCCACCTGGTCGCACGCGGCCCTCTTTGTTGGCCGCGACGCCCTGGTCGGCCAGGATGAAACAGAAAACTTGTGCTTCATCGAGGCCGATGTGCAGATGGGTGTGCGTGCCGTCGGCCTGGAGCTGTTCGCGCCGCACCACACACGCATCTGCAGACCGGTGGGTCTGCTCGCCGCAGACCGGCAAGCGCTGATCCAGCATGCCGTGGCCCAGCTCGGGCGGCAGTACGACCTGAGGAACGTGATCGACCTGGCGCGTTACCTGTTCCCGACACCTCCGGTGCCTGCCCGTTTCCGACGTCGGATGCTCTCGCTGGGCAGCGGTGATCCCACCAAGGCCATTTGCTCTACCCTGATTGCCCAGGCCTTCCAGGCCATCGGTTACCCCGTGCTGCCAGAGGTCCGGCTCATGAACCGCAACGATCCCCTGTGCCCCGATTGCCAAGACGAGATCTACATGGTTCGCCACCACAGCCTGTTTGCGCCGCGCGACTTCGATGTGTCGCCGTACTTCGACATCGTCAAACCGACCCTGCGGCAAGGGTTCGATTTTCATGGTGTCTAATGGGGCGACTTGACCACCCCGGCGACAACTACTCACGTTGCCTTGACCACAGGATTCGACCGATGAGCTTCTTTCCCTCCCTGCCCGAGGACGCTGGCGTGCGCCACATCCTCACACTCAACCCGGAAGCCGGGCGAGCGCTGGTTGCTTTTCACACCGCAGCGCTGCGCAACGCCAGTCCGCTGACGCCCGCTCACAAAGAGCTGATCGCCGCCTACGTGTCTGGTCTGAACGCCTGCCAGTATTGCTACGGTGTGCATTCGCAGACCGCGCAGGCCTTCGGCATGGGTGAGGGTGTGCTGGAAGCCTTGTTGGCCGATGTGGATTCGGCCGATGTTGAAGAGCGACTCAAGCCGCTCTTGCGCTACGCGCGAAAACTCACCCTGGAGCCAACGCGCATGACCCAGGGGGATGCGCAAGCTGTCTTCGACGCCGGGTGGACCGAGATCGCGCTGCACGATGCCGTGCTCACCGTGTGCCTGTTCAATTTCATGAACCGGTTGCTCGAAGGTCATGGGGTCAAAGGCAACCCTGGCGTGTTCAACACGCGCGGGCAGGCGCTGCGTGACGACGGCTACGAACCGCTGTTGGCGTTTCTTGATGCGGCTGTCCAAGCCGCGCCGAGTGCATGACGCTGGACGTGGTGTGCCTGTGTGCCGATTGGTGCGGCACCTGCCGCGACTACCGGCCCGAATTCGAAACCTTGACAGGCGCACAGCCCGACTGGCGTACGCGCTGGGTTGATGTGGAAGATTTTGAGACCGTGCTCGACGACGTCGACATCACAACCTTTCCCCTGATCCTGATCGTGGACGGCGCCGGTACGCTGTGCTTTGCTGGTCCGGTCACGCCCCAGCCAGGCATGCTGCAGCGACTGTGCCAGGCAGCACAGCTAGGCTCACTCAGGGCCACTGAAGACCAAGCTGCGACCTGGCAGCCCTTGCTGCGCGCCCTGCAGATTCGAGACGAATGATCATCATTACCTTTGCTTCATTTACCAGACGTATCATCTGGCCATGGATGCTCTCGTCTCACTGCTAAGCAATTTCTCTCTTCATGCGGGTGTGTTCTATACCGGCAACATCTGTGGCATTCACGACTTCGAGCGCGACACAGAACGCGGACACCTCCACCTGATTCGCAGCGGATGGGTTCAGGTGCGCGGCGTGACTCGGCGACGGTTCGAGGTGACACAACCCACGTTGATGTTCCTGCCCCGCCCGGACCAGCACCGGCTGGTGACCGATGACGGACCTGGCTCCGACGTGGTTTGTGCCACGGTGCAGTTCGGTGGTTCGGGCGTCAATCCCGTCACCGCATCGCTGCCCGATCTGGTGATGGTCCCTTTGGCGCAGATGTCGGGAGTCGACGCTCTGCTGGATCTGATGTTCGAGGAGGCCTTTCACGAACACGCGGGCCGACAAGGAGTGCTGGATCGCCTGTGCGAAGTGCTCATGATTCGTCTGCTGCGCCACTGCATGGCCCTGGGCCTGACGCAAGGGGGCGCACTCGCAGGCCTGGCCGATGTGCGCCTGGGCCCTGTGATGGCCGCAATGCACGAAGATCCCCAGCACCCGTGGGACCTGCTCGGCATGGCGCAACTGGCCGGCATGTCACGCGCCCGCTTTGCGGTGCGGTTTCGCGAGGTGACTGGCGACACCCCGGCTGACTACCTGGCCGCTTGGCGCGTGATGACAGCGCAGCGCCTGCTTACCCGCGGCGCACCGGTCAAGCAGGTGGCCGAAGACGTGGGCTATGGCAGCGCGAGCGCCCTGTCGCGCGCGTTTGTGCGCCGGCTCGGAATAGCACCGGGGCAATGGCTGAGGCAGCAAGCCTTGCCAACGCAGACCGAAACCGCGCTCAGTCTTTGACGCTCCCGTGTGCTCACCTTCCAGGGAACGTCGGGTATGGAAATAGAGACGGCTGGTCTCTCGTTGGGTACGGTGACCACCTAGTATGAAGCAACGTTCGTCGAGCACCTGACCCAGTGATCGGTGAAGCTTTGCAATCGCAACTCAGGAGCCCTCCTTCCATGTCTGCCGCCCCATACATCCACCAACTCAACCCAATCAACCACGCCAGTGCAGAAGGCCCTCAGAAGGCCATTCTGGACTCTGCCCTCAAGCAGGTCGGCTTCATCCCGAACATGTATGCCAACATGGCCAACGCTCCGGCCGTGCTGAGTACGTACCTGCATGGCTACGGACTGTTCCGCAGTGAGTCTGGCCTGACGCCCACGGAGCAGGAGGTGGTGTTCCTCGCAGTCAGCCAGACCAACGGCTGCACCTATTGCACCGCAGCGCACAGCATGATCGCCGACAAGATGTCTGGCGTCCCCGCCCCAGTTCTGCAGGCCATCCGTCAAAAGCAACCCATTCCCGATGCCAAACTGGCCGCGCTGTTCGCAACAACCACCGAGATGGTGAAGTCGTTGGGCCAGCCCAGCCCCGCCACGGTAAAGTCGTTCCTTGAGGCGGGTTACCAGGAGCGGGATCTGCTCTACATCGTGCTGGCTGTGTCCGTGAAGGTTCTGAGCAACTATTCCAACCACGCCTTTGCCACGCCAGTGGACGAGCGTTTTTCGGCCTACAAAGTCGACTGATCCATTAAATCCATGACGCCCACCTTTGTTCCACAAACGTTTAAGCGGGTGATGGGCTGCACCGCTTCGGAGCTGATCTCATGGTTGCCGCGCGCTCTGCCAGGTGCCGAGCTGACCACCGATGTGGCAGGACAACGTAACGTGGCCTTCTGGGCCGGGGGATCGATGGAGTTGCGCTGGAATACCCTGCCGCCCAGGCGTATTGCGTTGCTGGAGATTCCGCAGCTGCAAGTGAACTTCGCGTACGACGGCCTGGACGACGAAGCGCGTTACCGCATTCAGAAGTGCTTCGACCTGCAGACCCACCGTGGCGGCGGTTGAAGCGCTTCTCGACAACAAAGGAACCGCCTCATGAACATCAAGGCACTGGCATTTGACACCGGTGGCACGGTACTCGACTGGCACAGCGGCATCTGCAAGGCCTTCGCCTTGGCCGGACAGCGCCACGGTGTAGAGCGCGACTGGCACGCGGTAACCAACGACTACCGGCGCGCGTCAATGGCAGGCATCGTGGGCAAACTGCAGCCTGCGTTCAACATGGACGACGTGCACCGCACGGTGCTTGACGGCGTGATGGCGCAACACGGGCTTGAGATGTTCGCGCCGCAAGATCACGCGCAGATTCATCGCGCCTGGAACAGCCTGAACGCCTGGCCAGACTTTGCCGGGGCATTGGGTCGCCTGAAGCGCAAGTTTCCGGTGGTCTCGTTCACCATGTTGCCACTGGCCATGGTGATGGCCGTCTCCAGACGCAATGGCCTTGAGTGGGACGCCGTGGTCTCGTGCGAAATGATCGGCGCCTACAAACCGCAGCCGCTGGCTTACGAACAGGCGGCGCGTTGGATGGATGTAGCGCCTGGTCAAATCTTGATGGTGGCATGCCACAACTTCGATCTCAACGCAGCCCGCGCATGCGGTTACCACACCGCCTTCGTGCGGCGCCCTTTGGAGTGGGGCCCCGCCGGCCCCCCCGATCCGCATCCACACCCCGACTGCACCATCGTGGTAGACGACTTCCCAACATTGGCACAACACTTGGGTGCCTGAGGCGTTTCGATTCACCACGCCCCCGGTAGCGCTGTCGCCGGCGACATCGCCATCACAACAACCTACGAGAGATACACCATGCTCATTCCCCGCCAAACAGTACCGGCGCTGGCTGTCCCGACCCTGTCCCACGGTACTTTCAACATCGCCACCGATTCGCCAGAACAGTTTTCTCTGGTGGTCTTTTACCGCGGCCTGCACTGCCCGATCTGCCACAAATACCTGCTCGAGCTTGGTCGACTCCTTCCCGAGTTCACAAAGCGCGGCGTGAAGGTGATTGCGTTGTCCAGCGACACTGAAGAACGTGCCCAGGCCATGGCCGACAAGCTGAACGCTCCTGATCTGCGGGTGGGGCACAGCCTGCCCCTGGAGGTTGCACGCGCGTGGGGTCTTTACATCAGCGCGTCCCGTGGGGCGACATCCATCGGCATCGAGGAGCCCGCGTTGTTTTCCGAGCCGGGGGTCTTCATTGTTCGTCCAGACGCGACGCTGTACTACGGCGCCGTCCAGACCATGCCCTTTGCCCGTCCCCATTTTGATGAACTGATCGCAGCCCTGGACTTCGCGGTGGCCAAAAGCTATCCCGCGCGCGGTGAATACAGCGGAGCCTTGCCTCAGTGATGGAGTTCGATGGTGAGACCGCACCACATTGCAAGTCCTTCTTCTAGAATTCGCTGATGCGCCGCCTGCTCGTCCTCGTCCTGTGTCTGCTGCTGCCCCTGCAGGGGTTCGCGGCGTGGCAGGTTCCTGCGTCACCATGCCCCATGCAGGACATGATGGCCATGGCGGACGAAGCCGGCGAGATGACAGAGTCCCTGGCCGAGACCATGGACGATTGCTGCAACGACATGGTCACCTTTGAGCGCACGGGTCAGCCCTGCAAGAGCGTCCAGAGTTGTGTTACGTCAGCTGCAGGCCTGCCGTCTTTCCCCTACCTCTTGACCCAGACCCCGGTCACCCAGGACCCTCAAGCGCCGGCCTGGCGCAGCCTTCCCCCGGGCGCCACTTCGCGCCTCTGGCGTCCACCCACTTCCGTCTGATTCCCCGCACAGCGCAGCCCACCCGCCGGTGGCGCTGCTGTCGCGCGCTGTCAGGGCTTTTGTGCCCGGGCGTGCCTGCTCCGGAGCTCAGACATGGAACACCCTTCGCTTTTTCTTGCACGCGCCGTGCTGGCCCTCGCTGGCCTGCTCGTGCTGGTCACGCCCGCTGCTGCCGATGAACCCCTGAGCCTGAGCGCTGCGGTGAGCGCCGCCCTGGCCCGCTCGCGCAGTCTCGACGCATCAACCGCTGCCGTGCAAGGCGCGCGCGAGATGGCGGTAGCCGCTGCGCAACGACCCGACCCGGTGCTGCGCCTCTCGCTGGACAACTTGCCGGTGAACGGCCCCGAGCGGTTCAGCACCACGCGTGACTTCATGACCATGCGCTCGATCGCGCTCATGCAGACCTTGCCCAGCGCGGAGAAGCGCCGTGCGCGGGGCGAGCGCTTCGAGCGTGAAGCCGATGCGGCGCTGAGCGAACGTGCACAACGCGTTGCACTGCTGCAGACCGAGGTGGCGCAGGCCTGGCTGGAGCGCAGAATGCAGGAGCAGCGTTGGTTGTTGCTGCAGTCGCAGATCGCCGAGGCGCGTGTGCTGGTGCAGACCACGGAAGCCGCTCTTCGCGGCGGTCGCGGTTCCACGGCCGATGCGCTGGATGCCCGCGAGGCGCTGACCCAGCTGGAGCAAGGCTTGATCGGCGCGCAGGCCGAGCGCACCAACGCCCGCCTCACGCTGGCGCGCTTCACCGGCGGGCCGCCCGACCAGCCGCTGGCCGATCCGCCGCCGATGCGGCACACCACCGCAGCGGTAGGTGAAGCGGACCCATTGCGCAACCTGCCCGATCTCGTTGCGCTGCAGGCCCGCGAGGCCGTGGCGCGGGCCGAGGCCGAAGTGGCGCGCCAGGAGCTCAAGCCGGACTGGAGCGCCGAGGTCATGTTCAGCCAGCGCGGCTCGCAGTTCTCCAACATGGTGTCGATTGGCGTGTCGGTGCCGCTGCAATGGGACCGCCCGCAGCGCCAGCAACGCGAACTCGCCGCGCGCCTGGCGCGTGTGAACGAACTGGAGGCCGAGCGCGAGGAACAGACCCGCGAGCGGGCGCTGCAGGTGCAGCGCTGGCAGCAGGACTGGCGCGCTGGGCGGGACCGGCTGGCCTTCCTGGACGCGCACCGCCTGCCGCTGGTCACACAGCGCGTGGATGCCGCGCTGGCGGCCTACCGGGGCGGGCGCGAAAGCCTGGGCACCGTGCTGCAGGCGCGCCGCGACGCACTGAACCTCGCGCTCGAACGCCTCGCGCTGGAGCGCGACACCGCAGGCCTGTGGGCCCAACTCGAATACCTCATCCCCGACAGCCCGACAGGAGTGAAACCATGAGCAAAAAAACATCCTTCGTCGCGCTGGCCGCTGTGGCCCTGCTCGTTGCCGTGGGCGCGGGTGCCTGGTGGCTGGGCATGCAGCAGGGCATGGGCCACACCTCGCCAGCGCCACAACCGGTTGCGGCGACCACCGCCAGCGACGACCCGTCCCTGTGGACCATCCCGCAAGGCGAAGCAGCCACGCGCCGGCACATCCGCGAATCGCTCAAGGCGGGGGATGTGGACCCGGTCACGGGCCGGCGCATCTTGAATTACCACGACCCCATGGTGCCGGGCAAGAACTTCGAGGCCCCCGCCAAGTCGCCGTTCATGGACATGATGCTGGTGCCGCGCTACGCCGGCAGCGATGCGGCTGATGCCAGCAGCGTCACCGTGAGCCCCCGCATCCAGCAGAACCTGGGGCTGCGCACGGCGCCGGTGGTCGAAGGCTCGCTGGTGTCGGAAGTAACAGCCGTGGGCAACGTGGCCTGGAACGAGCGCGAGCGGGTGGAGCTGAGTTCACGTGCCATGGGCTTCGTAGAGAAGCTGCATGTGAAAGCGGCGCTCGATCGCGTGGCGGCCGGCGCGGCTCTGGCCGAGCTGTACGTGCCCGACTGGGTGGCCGCGCAGGAGGAGTACCTGGCGCTGGCGCGCCTGACGGGCGATGGTATCGACGCGCTGCAGGACGCCGCGCGCCAGCGCATGCGCCAGGCGGGCATGACACCCGCGCACATCCAGCGCGTGGTCACCTCCGGACAAGTGCAAGCGCGTTTCACGCTCACCGCGCCCATCGCCGGCATCGTGAGCGAGCTCATGGTGCGCGAGGGCGCGACCGTGATGCCGGGCATGACGCTGATGCGCCTGCAAGGCACGCGCACGGTGTGGGCCGAAGGCGCCGTGCCGGAGAGCCAGGCGGCGCTGCTGCAACCGGGCGCACGCGTGCGCACCACCAGCCCCGGCGCGCCCGGCCAGACCTTCGAGGGCCAGGTGCAAACCTTGCTCCCCGAGGTGGACGCGATCACACGCACCATCCGTGCGCGGGTCGAGCTGGCGAACCCGCAGGGGCGGCTGGTGCCCGGCATGCTGGTGAGCATGCGGCTGGACCGCCCGAAGGCCGCCGCGACCTTGCTGGTGCCCAGCGATGCGGTGATTCACACCGGGCGTCGCAGCGTGGTGATGGTGGCCGAGGACGGCGGGCGCTTCCGCCCGGTGGAGGTGACCGCGGGCCTGGAGGTGGGTGGCCAGACCGAGATCAGCGCGGGGCTGCAGATGGGTCAGCGCGTGGTGCTCTCCGGGCAGTTCCTCATCGACTCCGAAGCCAGCCTGCGCGGTTTGGAAGCGCGTCTCAACCAGGAGCCTGCAGCTCCGTCCACACAACAGCGCTACACCACCGACGCGGTGATCGATGCGCTCAGCGGCGACACGGTCACGCTCACGCACCCACCCATCCCGGCACTGAAGTGGCCGCAGATGCAGATGGACTTCATGTTGCCCCCGCGCGCGCAGCAGCCACGCGACCTGGAGGCCGGTGACCGGCTGCAGATCGAGTTTGAAATGCAGGACGGCGACGTGCCGCGCATCACCAGCCTGCAGCGCGTGGCACCGGAGCCGCGCCAATGATCGCCGGGCTGATCCGCTGGAGCATCGCCAACCGTTTCCTGGTGTTGCTGGCCACCGCATTGCTGAGCGCGTGGGGTGTGCTGGCCTTGCAGCGCACGCCGCTGGATGCGCTGCCCGACCTGTCCGACACGCAAGTCATCATCCGCACCACCTGGCCGGGGCAGGCGCCGCAGATCGTGGAGAACCAGGTCACCTACCCGCTGACCACCACCATGCTGTCGGTGCCGGGTGCGCGCGCGGTGCGTGGCTTCTCGATGTTCGGCGACAGCTTTGTCTATGTGCTGTTTGAAGACGATGTGGACCCGTATTGGGCGCGCTCGCGCGTGCTGGAGTACCTCAACCAGGTGCAGGCGCGCCTGCCGCGCGGCTCGACCTCATCCATCGGGCCCGACGCCACCGGCGTGGGCTGGATCTACCAATACGCCTTGGTCGACCGCACCGGCGGGCAGGACATTGCCCAACTGCGCGCCCTGCAGGACTGGTTCGTGCGCTTCGAGCTCAAGACCGTGCCCGATGTGGCCGAGGTGGCGAGCGTGGGCGGCATGGTCAGGCAGTACCAGATCGTGCTCGACCCCGACAAGATGGCCGCCTACCGCGTGACGCAGGCCATGGTGGCCGATGCGGTGGCGCGCGGCAACCAGGAGGCCGGGGGCTCGGTGCTGGAGCTGGGCGAGGCCGAGTACGCGGTGCGCGCCAATGGTTACCTGAAGACGCTGGACGACTTCCGCGCCATTCCGCTGATCACCAGCAGCGCCGGTGTGTCGGTGCGCCTGGGCGACGTGGCGCGGGTGCAGACCGGGCCCGAGATGCGGCGCGGCATCGGTGAGCTCAACGGCGAGGGCGAGGCCGTGGGTGGTGTGGTGGTGATGCGCTCGGGCAAGAACGCGCTGAAGACCATCGCGGCGGTGAAGACGCGGCTGGCAGAGCTGCAGCGCAGCCTGCCGGCGGGTGTGGAGATCGTGCCGGTGTACGACCGCTCGGGCCTGATCGAGCGCGCGGTGAAAAACCTGGGCGAAAAGCTGATTGAGGAGTTCATCGTGGTGGCGTTGGTGTGCCTGGCCTTTTTGTTCCACCTGCGCAGTGCGCTGGTGGCCAGCATCTCGCTGCCGCTGGGTGTGCTGATGGCGTTCATCGTGATGCAGCAGCAGGGCATCAATGCGAATGTGATGTCGCTGGGCGGCATTGCCATTGCCATCGGCGCCATGGTGGACGCGGCCATCGTGATGATCGAGAACGCCCACAAGCACCTGGAGCGCTGGGCGCACCAGCACCCGGGCGAAACGCTGCAGGGCGAGCCGCGCTGGCGCGTGATCAGCGACGCTGCGGCTGAGGTGGGGCCAGCGCTGTTCTTCTCGCTGCTCATCATCACGCTGAGCTTCATCCCGGTGTTCACGCTGGAGGCGCAAGAGGGTCGGCTGTTCGCCCCGCTGGCCTTCACCAAGACCTACGCCATGGCGGCCTCCGCCGGGCTGGCCGTGACGCTGATCCCGGTGCTCATGGGCTATTTGATTCGCGGGCGCATTCCGGCCGAGACCGCCAACCCGCTGAACCGCGCGCTGATCGCCTTGTACCGCCCGGTGCTGGACGCGGTGCTCAAGGCGCCGAAGCTCACGCTGGTGGTGGCGGCGCTGGTGCTGGTGGTCAGCGTCTGGCCGCTGCGCCAGCTGGGCAGCGAGTTCATGCCGCCGCTGGACGAAGGCGATCTGCTCTACATGCCCACCGCGCTGCCTGGCCTCTCAGCCGCCAAGGCGGCCGAGCTGCTGCAGCAGACCGACCGCCTGATCAAGACCATTCCCGAAGTGCAAAGCGTGTACGGCAAGGCCGGGCGCGCCGAGACCGCCACCGACCCGGCGCCGCTGGAGATGTTCGAGACCACGATCCAGTTCAAGCCGCGTGACGAGTGGCGCGCCGGCCTCACGCCCGAGGCGCTGATCGAAGAGCTCGACCGCACCGTGCGCGTGCCGGGCCTCTCCAACATCTGGGTGCCACCCATCCGCAACCGCATCGACATGCTGGCCACCGGCATCAAGAGCCCGGTGGGTGTGAAGGTGGCCGGGCCCGATCTCGCCACCATCGACCGCCTCACCGGCGAGATAGAAAAAGCAGTGAAGAACGTGCTTGGTGTGAGCAGCGCGCTGGCCGAGCGCCTCACGGGCGGGCGCTACATCGACGTGGACATCCGCCGTGCGGACGCCGCGCGCTACGGGCTGAACATCGCCGACGTGCAGGACATCGTGGCTGGCGGTGTGGGCGGCATGAACATCGGCGAAACGGTGGAGGGCCTGCAACGCTTCCCGATCAACCTGCGCTACCCACGCGAGCTGCGCGATTCGCTGCCGGAGCTGCGCGCGCTGCCCATCGTGGCGCCGGGCGGCCAGCGGCTGGTGTTGTCCGACGTGGCCGACCTGCGCATCAACGAAGGGCCGCTCATGCTGCGCAGCGAAAACGCGCGCCTGGCCGGCTTTGTGTACGTGGACATCCGCGGGCGCGATCTGCGCGGCGCGGTGCTCGACATGCAGCGCGCGGTGGCCGAGCAAGTGGCGCTGCCCGCGGGGTACTCCGTGTCGTGGTCGGGGCAGTTCGAATTCCTGGAGCGCGCCACCGCCAAGCTCAAGCTGGTGGTGCCGGTCACGTTGCTCATCATCTTCGTGCTGCTGTACCTGATCTTCCGCCGCTTCGACGAAGCCCTGTTGATCATGGCCACGCTGCCGTTCGCGCTGGTGGGCGGGGTGTGGTTCCTCTGGCTGCTCGGGCACAACCTGTCGGTGGCCAGCGTGGTGGGCTTCATTGCGCTGGCCGGTGTGGCGGCCGAGTTCGGCGTGATCATGCTGATCTACCTCAAGCAGGCCTGGCAGGAACGGCTGGACGCCGGGCGCACGGACGAACCGTCGTTGCTGGAAGCGATCCGGGAGGGCGCAGTGATGCGGGTGCGGCCCAAGGCCATGACGGTGGCCACCATCGTGGCCGGCTTGCTGCCGCTGTTCTGGGGCATGGGCACCGGCAGCGAGGTCATGCAGCGCATCGCCGCACCCATGATTGGCGGGATGATCAGCGCACCGCTGCTGTCACTGCTGGTGGTGCCGGTGGTCTATCGGTTGATGCGGCGGCCGCGCAAAGCGTCCACTGTTTAGGAACTCGGTGGGAACGCAGAATGCTTCTAGGCAACACGCCTGCATGAAATCCATGTGCAGACCGAACTGGGAACGCATATTCCAGCGAGGGGCTGCCCGCAACTTCTGCGGAAATACCGCTGTCGGGGGCGCTACCGCCGTTCTCGATACAGCCAGCAATCGACCGGTGATTGCCCCTTTCAACCGCTCAAGCCCTTGAGCGCGAATGTTCGAGACCCTGTTGAAGAGACGGACACGCAGAAATTGCAAGCGTATTGGACTGGCAATGGACTTCAGAGAATTTGTTCCCCAAGAACTGCAAAGATGTGTCGGGTCTGCACTCGATCTCGTGACGGCACACCGCATAGCCAAAGGCTTGGTACTCGACCAAGAGAGAGTGACGGCGATGCATGAGTCACTCGAAGAACCACTTGTAGCGGCGTTCAGCGAGTTCGACATTGGCTTGTCTCTATTCGCTCAGCGGAGGTGCATGGACACCGCAGACAAAACGCAGCACCGAACATCGATCAGCAGGGATCGTAGCTTGGACTGCGCTATGCTGGAACCGTAGCTAACTACAGAGCATCGAATGAACCTGCACAACGATCACCTGACCATTGGCGAGTTTGGTGCCCTTGCCGGCGTCGGTGTGGAAACGATCAGGTTCTATCAGCGCAAGAGGCTGCTGTCCGAGCCAACGCGGCAGGCCGGGAGCATCCGCCGCTATGGCGCTGCCGACGTTGAAAGGCTGCGCTTTATCAAGTCCGCGCAGAGTGTGGGGTTCAGCTTGGATGAAGTCGGGGAGCTTCTGAGACTTGAGGATGGTGCCCAATGCAAGCAGGCAAGCGCCCTTGCAGAAGCAAAACTTGTCGAGATCCGAAGGAAGTTGGCGGAGTTGGCGCGCATGGAAGTGGCTCTGTCCGGCCTGGTGAAGGCTTGCCGCGTTGGTCGGGGCAAGGTGGCTTGCCCGCTGATCGCTTCCTTTCATGCACCGACCGAAACCAATTGCTCTGAATGAGCCCAGGTACGCTGGAGTGACCACCCTGGTCCAATGGCCTTGACTCCGTAGCCTAGTACGGCCTTAGTCTTGGCAGCATGAACACTGAGAAACCGCCGACACAAGGAGCCTCGAGCTCCGCATCTCCTGTACTTGGGGCAGCGATCTTTGCCGCTTTGGTGGCCTCTCTTTGCTGCGTTGCCCCATTGGTCCTGGTCTTAATTGGCGTGTCAGGCGCCTGGATCGGGCAGCTCACTGCCTTCGAGCAGTACCAGCCCATCTTCCTTGCGATAGCCGGCCTGGCCCTCTTCATGGCCTGGCGCATGATTTGGCGCGCACCTGTGTGCGAGGACGATCGCGCCTGTGCTACGCCAGAGGGCAAGCATGCCCAGAAAACTGTTTTCGTGATGGGGGTGATCCTCCTCGTCGTCGTTCTTGGATTTCCTCTTGTCGCCCCACTGTTCTATTGAGGTTGAAATGAAAACTGCACTCTTCGTTCTCGCGGTCTTCGCAACTGGTCCTGCTTTCGCCGACACCCGGACCGTCACCTTGTCTGTACCCACAATGAGCTGCGCGTCTTGTCCCGTGACGATCAAGGCCGCGCTATCAAAGGTGCCTGGCGTCGCCTCCATCAAGAGCGACCTCGCCAAGCGGCAGACGACTGTGGTGTACGACGACACCAAGGTAGATGTGGCGACCCTTTCGAGGGCCACTGAAAACGCCGGCTTCCCATCAACACCCGTGAAGGTGGCCAAGTGACAACGCAGCCGGAACTGATCTCCGTGTTGACCTGCCCAAGCTGCGGACACGCGAAGGTCGAGACCATGCCCACGGATGCGTGTCAGTGGTTCTACGACTGCGAGGGGTGCGGCGCAGTGCTAAAGCCAAAGGCCGGCGACTGCTGCGTCTACTGCTCCTACGGCACCGTTGCGTGTCCCCCGGTACAGGCGAGCGTGTCCAAAGGCTGCTGCGGCTGATATCAGCACGACAGACCCATAGTCTGACCACTTACACACGAACCCCGGGAATGACCATGATGAACTGTATGGATGGAATGAGCGGAATGGGCTTGATGATGGCGCCAACTGTGCTGATTTTGCTTTTGGCTCTGCTTGGCCTGGTACTTGGCACAGGGGTGCTACTAAGACAATTCCGGAAAAGCTGACTATTTCAGGCAATGCGGGCCACCCTCTCCCGCGCCGCCCCGATCTCGACATTCACCATGCTGGACATGGGTGAGAGCTGCTGCCGGTGGTGGCGAACGACTTCACCTTGTCCCCCAGTGCTGCAAACTCCCGATATGCAGAGGGGATCACCTGCCAGCAGGAATATTGCACCTGCAGGAAACTCCGCGGAATCAGGCAATGGGCATTAGGGTCGAACTTGTCCATGTAGATCGTTCCGTCCAGCAGCACGTTCACCACCATCGTGCCGCCTGGCACAAGGTGAATCTACCGCTCGAAATGCCGGTCGAAAAACTCAACACTGCGGTTGGTGCCCATGGGTGTCTCTCTAGTGGATTCCGACGCGCAGGACAGGCCGCGCCTGAATGGGTCGACAGCACCTATACCGAAGGTACATGATCAACAGGGTCGTTTACACCAACCCAGAGATCCCCCGCATGCTCAAGGAAGTTTTTGATGCCATCGTCGTCGGCGCTGGCCAGGCAGGCCCCGCCCTGGCCGCGCGCTGTGCCCGCGAAGGGCTGCGCACCGCCGTGATCGAGCGCCATCTTTTCGGCGGTACCTGCGTGAATGTGGGCTGCGTGCCCACCAAGACACTGGTGGCCAGCGCGCGTGCCGTGCGCCAGGCGCAGCGCGGCGCCGAGTACGGCTTTGACGCGGGAGACATCCGGGTGAACATGGCGCGGGTGAAGGCGCGCAAGGAAGGCATCGTGCTGCACTCGCGGCAGGCGGTGGAGGCGTGGATGCGGGGTCTCGCCCACACCGAGGTGATCACCGGTGAGGCGCGCTTCGTGGCGCCGGCCACGCTGGAGGTGAATGGCCGTCAGCTCACAGCACCGCGCATCTTCCTCAACGTGGGTGGACGCTCGGTGCGCCCGGAACTGCAGGGCATTGACGACGTGCCCACCCTGGACAACGTATCGATCATGGAGCTGGCGACCGTGCCCGAGCACTTGGTCATTGTGGGCGGCAGCTACATCGGCCTGGAGTTCGCGCAGATGATGCGGCGCTTCGGCGCCCAGGTGACAGTGGTGGAGCGCTCGGCGCGTCTGCTACCGCGCGAAGACGCCGACGTGTCGGACTGCATCCGCGAGATTCTTCAGGCAGAAGGTGTGCGCTTCGAACTGGAGGCTGATTGCCTGTCGCTCGCGCAGCGCGCTGATGGCATCGCGGTGGGCGCGCAATGCTCGGATGAACGAGCACCCATCGTCGCCAGCCATGTGCTGTTGGCCGTGGGCCGCCGCCCCAACACCGACGGACTCGGCCTGGAGAGCGCCGGTATCCGCATGGACGCCAAGGGCTATATCGAAGTGGACGACCAGTGCCGCACCAGCGCTGAGGGTGTGTGGGCGGTGGGTGACTGCAACGGCAAAGGCGCTTTCACGCACACCGCCTGGAACGACCACGAGATCGTCGTTGCGAACCTGTTCGACAACGACCCGCGGCGCATCTCGGACCGCATCCCCTGCTATGCGCTCTTCATCGACCCGGCCCTGGGCCGCATGGGAATGTCCGAGACCGAAGCCCGTGCGAGTGGGCGGCGGGTGTTGATGGGCAAGATGCCGATGCAGAAGGTGGGCCGCGCGCGCGAAGCGGGTGAAACCCAGGGCTTCATGAAGGTACTGGTGGACGCCGACACGCGGCTGCTGATGGGCGCGGCCATCCTCGGACTCAATGGCGACGAAGTGGTGCACAGCCTGCTGGACCAGATGGCCGCCGGACAGCCCTGCGACGTGATGGCGCGCACTGTACATATTCACCCCACGGTGTCGGAGCTGCTGCCCACGCTGCTGCAGCAGTTGAAGCCACTGGACGGGCACTGAGAGCGCTTCACAACATCAGCCTTTGGCGCTTTATTCCCCACGATACTCCGTGAAGCCATTCCAAGGAGCCTAGGGTGGGCCACTTCGACTAGCTAAGTTATAGGACGCGTAAGTTTGTTGCATTACTATGTGCAGATGACCTCATTCGCCGACTCTCTCAAAAAAGAAATCGCCCGAGTTGCCCGCAAGGAACTGCGAGAAGAAATTGCAGCGATGCGCAAGACATCTACGGCTCATCGTTCCGAAATCGCTGCGTTGAAGAAGCAGCTGAAGGCCGTGCAGGCACATGTCAACCGGATGAATAGGAATCAGGGCAAAGGCAAGGTGGAAAAGGTTCGGGTCGCGGAGCGTGCAGTACAAGAATCGAGCGCAGTGCAAATTAAAGGGAAACCGGGGCGCAAAGTGGTGTTCACGTCCGAACGCCTTAAGGCTCAACGCGCCAGATTGGGATTTACCCAAGAGCAGATGGCCAAGCTCTTGGAGGTTTCATCACTTTCGATCTGGAAGTGGGAGTCTGGCGGGGCTTCTCCTCGCGCCTCGAGAGTGCCGCAGATCCTGGAGCGTCTGGCCCTTGGTAAGCGTGAGGCGGAGTCGCAGATTGCCGCTTGAATGCGCATTACTTCAGTAGTCACCCCTGGCTAGCCTAAAAACGGCTTCATCACGCTAACCCAAGTTTGATTTTCAAAGCCGAACTACTGCCCTGCAGCGAGTGTTGTGCTTATTCCACCTCCTTCTGCCGTTTCACCAATCACAACTATTGTGGCCCCCAAGGCCGCCACCATATGCTCTGTCACCGACAGGAAGAACGCCTGTCCGATTTTGGGTGAAACCCCTTCAGCGAGATTGATCAGCATGTTGCGGCGCCGCTTCTCTTCAGCCACATTGAGGACGAAGGAGAGGGCACATGCTTCGCCTTCTATGTCGATGATCTCGGCCCATACCTTGACCTCGACCAGTTCGCCCTTGAGGTTGCACACCTCTGTTTCGTAGCCCATCAGGCGACCGTTGCGCCGTATGGTGTTGACATAGTTTTCGCGCACCTGTTTGCTTGGCCAGATACCTGTTTCCAGCGATGTCTTCCCAATGAAGTGTTGGGGAGGACCACCAAACACCTGCTCGCATGCGTCGTTGACCTCAAGGTAAAGCCCGTCTTTCAGGCGTGTCAGGGTCATGCAAATCGGACTTGGGTTGTCTCGGGTTATGCCGTAAGGGCGATCCACTCGTCGAGATGGGCGTCGAACACTTGAAGTTCGGCGTCGAAATCGCTCATGCTGCACGCAATGCTCTGACGCACCAGCGTGCGGCAGGCGTTCTCGAGTTCGGCGCAGAGATCGCCCAAGTTCAGCGCACCAACCGACCTCGAAGACGACTTCAACTCGTGGGCGATAGATCCCAGACGGGCGAAGTCTTCGGCCAGAAACGCCGCGTCCATACGTTCCGCAAGACGGCGGGACGATATCTGGTATTCGCGCAGCAAGCCACGCACCATTGCCGGGTCATCGCCAATCAGACTGTTGAGCAATTCGATGTGCATCACGCCCGCCGCCGTCCTCAGCGCCGACGCGTTGGCGCCCGGAACGGAACTTGACTCGCTGCGCCCTACTTCCTGTGGTAACCACTTCCGCAACGCTGCCTCGAACAGGTGCAGCTGCATCGGCTTGGTCAGGCAGGCGTCCATGCCGGCCGCCTCGGCACGGATCGCCTCGCCCCGCAAGGCATTGGCGGTCAGCGCAAGAATTGGCAGGCGCTGTTGCCCGGGTCGTTGCCGCCTGGCCTCTTCTCGACGAATCGCCTGCGCTAGGCTGTAACCATCCATGTCGGGCATGTGCAGGTCGGTTAGCAGCAACGCATAGGGGCCGCTGTCAAGAAGTCGCAAAGCCTCTGCCCCGTTGCTGGCCACCTCCCCTGCGTAGCCCAGTACTTCGATCTGGCGCAGGATGACAATCTGATTTATTCGGTCGTCCTCCGCAATCAGAATCAGTCGGCCCTGGGCGCGCGCTTCTGCCACGGTCGGTGCGCGCAGCGGCTGGTTGGGGAATGGGATGTCGCGAAATGCTGGGGTGCGAGAGGACGCCCGCCCAGCTGCAAAGGCGACCATGCGCACCAAAGTGGCCGATTGCAGGCCGTTGCCGTCCAGTGAAGTCGCCTGCGGTGCGGGAATGGCCGTGCAAATCTGCGCACCGCGCGTGATGAACAGGTGCCTGACTGTATGCACACACGCAGCCAAGCGGTGGCGCTCTCCATTCAGCGCGGTCTGGTACCGGAGGCGGATCTGAACTGAGAGCTATGCTGAGAACGCTAAGCAAACGCAATCGGACTGCGTGCAACGTCAGCCTCAAGACGCGCTGTGACGCCACGTCTCATTGATCAGGGCCAACCGAAGGGCACCTATTAATCCGGTTGCCGTCGCTATTGGGCTGGGACTGCTCACCGCGCTCTTCTTGGGTGGCAAGTAAGAAACCGTGGAGGCGGCGGGCTCCTTCCGATTCCTCACCAGTGAGCTTTCCTCTCTCTTGCAGAACACGCCGACCTAATCGCTTGGCCACGAAGGGCACCAACCAGACCTTACCGGCCAGCGCGGCGGGACTGCCCTACTTCCTTACGATATCGCAGCGCCATCGCCTGCGTAAGTTCAACGACATCCACCTCGAGTGCTTCCGCAAGCCGAAAAAACACGGCAAGTGAGGGCTGGGTCTCAGCGATCTCCAGCCGAGCCACAAACGAGCGATGTACTCCCGCCCGGTGAGCGAGTTCTTCCTGACTGATTTTCAAGCTGGCGCGGCGTGACTTGATCTCTGCCGCAGCAGCACGGAGGACCGGTAGGTCCTGAGCTTTTCGCATGCCCCGCACTGTGGGCAGACTGGCTCATTTATGCACCTGCATATATGGTACAAAATGCAGATCAACATACCGATTGAGTGCTCTTCTAGGGAGTACGACCCAAGGCACTACCCACAGGAAGCCGATGCATTTGCAAGCCTTGCGCCCGAAACAAGGGACCAGCCTCCTACAACTTCACAATCTGTTGGACGGCAGGGGATGGAGATCGGCCATGCCGACGTCTCTGCCCGACACCGTGCTGCTTCGCCTTGCACTGGACTTTCGATGTGTCGAGGCTGGCTCGGGCACACTTGAATCCGGGACGAAGGACGAAGAGCCCTCGCTTACCGCCGCCTTGTATGTCGTCATGAACCTACTAATGCAACACCCTGATAGCGCCGGAGACAAGAGCGAACTGCAGATATCGGACGCGGGATTGATGCGTGCCTTCCAGATCTACCAGGTGGGCCTTGAACGCGAAATCGTGACCCGTATCACCGGGCTTTCGACCTCCACATCGCCGGACGCCCTCGCCGAAGAAATGTTGCGGTGCGCGGATGAGTGAAACGGCTGACGACCGGGTCCTGTGGACTGCGTGGTGCGACTATTCCGCCACTGGCGAGGGGCGCTCAATCATGGCGTGCATTGCATACGCTCGCACTGGCGACGAGATGCGTGCCCACTTCACCGAGAAAATCGGCGACTGGTTCGCCAAAGGCTGTGAGGTCCAAAATGGCGTGGTACGAAACGAAATCAGCCGGTTCATCTGGCGCGAGGCGATGCTCGATGCGGTCGAAGGTTGCGGAAAGCGGCGCGTCTGGGTCGATGCGAATTCGCGGATGCACTTCAATCTCTCCTGAACTGTGAATATGTACATACTCGTTCGCGACGATGTACCGCTGGGATATGCCATGGTGGCCGTTGCGCACGCGTCACTGGCTGGATATCTGACGTTTCAGCACACGCCAGAGGTACGTGAGTGGCTGAACGGACCGTTCTTCAAGGCAGTTTGCAAGGCAAACGCCAAGGAGTTCGAGAACGCGAAGCAGGTTGCAGACCACGTCGTTCTCACCGAATCGGCCCTCGACAATCAAGAGGTTGCAATCGTGTACAAGCCGCGAGCCCATTGGCCGAAGATGTTCAAATTTTTGAGGCTGTACCGTGACTCCGCGAGCATGCCGCGTTCGCCCCAGGGCCCCGCGCCCCGGGCTTGAAGCGGCTGCCCAAGCTTGGTTCGATCCAAGGCGTTGCCGCCCATCGTATCGATGCCGGAGCGCCGAAAGCTATCGCGGCCAAGGTGGCAAGCATCGCGATGGTCGCGCAACGCGAGATCGAAGGTCCAACTGGCGTCGACGGCGACGGGCGGCCCGAGCAGCAGCTGTACGTGCTGGCGGACGCTGGACGTTGCATTGCCATGGTGTTCATCGGCCAGACCGACTATGTCTGGCACCTCGCATGGAACGATGCGAAGCCGGGCGGCGTAGAGCTGCGGCCAGAGCATGCCACCATGCGTGCCCACCCTGTGATCGCACGCGTATGGGTTGCCGCCAACTACAGGCAACGCGCAATTGCACAAGAGCTCGTGGACCTGGCGGTAGGCCATTCTGGGTTGGACCGCCAGGCTCTGTGGTGGGAGTTGCCCTTCACCATAGGTGGCAATTCGCGCGTGCGCAAGATCTCACCCGCCGCCTTCCTGGGTTCCTGCGACCCGGCAGAGATGGGCGAAATCCTTGCCGGCAAAGCGCGCGCGGAGGTCTGAAAGGCCGGACGGAGGCCAAGCACTGCCGGCGGCCAGATTCGGCATCGGATCGAGCGCGTCGAGAACACTGCCACCGCCCTGCTCCAACTTGGACGGCAACAACCGGTCCCCATACCGCCGAATCAGCCGTAAGGCGCCTGCAAGGCTCATGCGACACCGAAACTCCGTCATCGCCTCGCCCCCCACCTCGACGTGCCGCCATGGCGCTGAGAAGGCAGCCGGTTCGAATTGTTCATTCCAAGGCACTTCCTCGATCCAGCGCAAGGATCGGATGCGCAGCAGGTTGAGCGCGAAGAGCTTGTACACTTGGTAGCGCGCCGCATAGGCTGCGCCCGCCGCGTCCTGAGGAAGCCACTGCACGAAGGTGGGCAGCGAGGATCCGAGCCACAAGTGGCCTCGCTCCCAAATCTCCTTGGGCCTGCCCAACTGCACCGCCGTGCGCGCCAATGCGACCGCCGTCAGGTGCATGGGACGGGTGATCCGCACCCCTCCGCCATGCGCGTGGTTCAGCTCCGGCAGTAACGAACAGGAACCCCCAACCGCTTCGATTTGCTCTTGCAGTTGCCAGACTGCCTGCGCGCGTTCATTGACGGCGAGTTCGTGCCGCTCGGCGTACTTCAGCGTCGCTCCGAATCGGGGGGTCAGACTCTCGGAGATCATGCGCAATGCCGTTCCGCGATGGAGCGGCCAGGATCGGTGCAGCCCGATCGAGACGCGATGGATGCGCAGGGCTTCGTGGCGGTACCTGGCGGCCGGGTGATCCAGCCTGAAAAAGTTGCACGCCTGTGCCCGCGGTAGCAGCGCGTCATACAAGCGTTGGAAGGCCTCGGGCTGCTCGACCCCCTGGGACAAGCAGCTCTCCAGGCTCCCGGTCAGCACGAAGGGGTAGCCGCACGACCAGCAGAAGTTGTGGTGTTCCAAGAACGAGTTGGTGCTGGTCGGAATGGGACTTCCACACTCGATGCAGCCCACACGCAGTCCGCATCCGTGCACAGGGCACGCGCCTACCGAGAGGTGCTGAAACATCGCCGTGTGCCAACCCTGGGAGAGGCAGTCTTGGCAATACCGAAACTCGCCGACCAGGATGTGGCCGGCTTCTACGTCGCCCAGGAGCGACGCGCCCACGCTGTCGCGCCAGAACCGACTCGGAAACCCGAAGGCATGCCCATGGGCTTCCCGATAGCTTTCGATGTGGAAGACGTTGTGGTCGTTGCGGCGAACTGAACCTTGAATCCGGCGCCCGTCTGCGAAGGTCCATGCGTGGCGGTGGGCCAGCGCCGTCAGCAGCATCACGGCCGACGGAGTGGCGCCGCCGACGCCACGCTGCCCGAGCTGCTCCACGATGGCATTACCGAGCGACATAGTGACGCAGCACCCTGTGCAGACCGGCCTTCTTCATCGCAGCCTTCGCCCTCGCCGCGTCGATCACGCTCTGCGGGTCGGCGGCCAGGTGGAGGAACATCGAATTCAACGCTGGGCGCAAGTAAGCAAAGGGAAGCCGGACCGCGGTGGCGGTGAGGTTGTCATCGGTCAAGAGGGAGGTGACGGCCTCCTCAATGGACCGCGCCAATTCGGTGATTGACCAGCCTTGCCGAGCCCGATCCGGAAAGTGGCGGGTGGTAAATTCCAGACCTTCTCCCTCCATGTTCGTCAGGAGCGCCGCGATGTCTTCGATAGTCAGCCCGTGGTAGATCTCCATGCCCTGGAAGAACCTGCCGATCGTTTGCAGGTAGTTGTTCTGGAAGGCCAGGTCGATGGTGGCTTTCATCTCCGGCTGACCGATGGACAGCATGTGGGGCACGAACCCTGCCCTGCGCAAGTCCGATGCAAGACTCATGAACACCGGGTACAGCTCGTGCGGGATGTTCTGCAGATCGTCGATGATCAGAACCACCCGCTTGACGCGCAGCGCCCTGCACCTGGCAACAATCATACCGAGCACGCGGCTATAGATCGTCACCAGATCCCGACCCGCAGCAGCGGTGCTGTCCAGGCAAAGAAGGCACCTCCTGAGCACAGCCTCCGGCGTCTTCGGCTTCATGAGCAGGAACTCGAAGATGAAAGCCGCCGTGGCGGGTAGCATCGCCGGGAGGACTTGCTCGATGTACTTGGCAAATTCGCTCTTGCCCACGCGCTGGATGCCCCAGATGTGCCCACCTTCCAGCTCGCACTCCACCCAGTCGGCCACCACGATGGCTTTGCGTTCGATCTCGGGCGTCCAGATGGGCCGGTTCGGAAAGAAGCCACCCCTTTCGTCCGTGTTGGATGACAGGTTTAGGTGGTCGCTCATCACAACTTCCTGGGCACGACAAAGCGGCGTACCAGCGCGGTTGGCACCTCGGGAGCAACAGCAGGGGTGGCAGCCGGCCGAAGGGGCGGCACGTTCGAGGAGAAGTCCTCAGGCAACGGCTGGCCATCCACCTGCAGGGGCGGCGGCAGAGGCAACCGATCGGGGACCATGACTGCATCGACGTCCAGAAACTCGTCGCCGGCTCCCACGGCAAGGACCTGATCCTGGATCGCCTCGGATGGCAACTGGCGCTTGAGGTAGCGCATGATGTAGGCGTACTCCAGAGCCGCTTGACTGTCATGCTTGGCGCGTTCGGCCAGGTGGCGCAGAACGCCAAAGAGTGGGGAGTCACCGGGTCGAGACCGGTAACGCGCGTCTGAACGGTTCTTGCTGATGATCTCCAGCATCCGCTGGTCGTGCGGCACGTTTGCCATGGGGCCCTCGCACGTGACGACGTTGAAGGTCGCGAATGACTGGTCCACCAGTTCCAGGGTGCGCAGGTCCTCGTAGTCGTACATAGCAAAGAGCTTCTTGCCGCCCAGGCCGGGCTGGACCTTCAGCCATGGGGACGCATAGCGGCGCTGCTTGTAGAGTACGAAGTTGCCGCGGTTGTCCTTGAGATCGCAGTGCACTGTGACCGGCCAGGGTTCGCAGAAGTTGTGCGGTTTGCGACGGATCTCTGGCAGGTAGTTGCACTTGATCTTGTCGGTCAGCACCAGGCGCGCCAACCGCGTGAAGGAGTCCAGGTAGCCCGCTCCGGAACTCTCCATCACGTTCTGGTTGGCGAAATAGACGTCCAGCGCCTGCTCCAAGAGCCCGATTTGCACGCGCTTGCCCACCGGGATCGCGGCCCGCTCGCGCACGGGATCCTGCGGTCCCGTGCCCGTGGTCCCCGGCAACTGGTGGACCAGAGCGCGCACCAGGTGGCCGAACGAGCTTTCGATGTCGGGACGGCCCTTCGGCCGCCCCGGTATGCCGAGCAACACCCGCCCACCGAAGAGTCGCTGCAAAAGGGTTTGCAGCGGGTTGAACAGGTGCGACAGCGCGTTATCCAAATAGACCAGGATCGGCACCGCATAGCGAAGCGGCTCGAACACGTTCTGCGGGAAACCTGCGCCCTTTTCGTACTGAATGGTGGCCTCCACGCAGTCGACGGCCGGTTGACCAAGGACCGCGTTTCGGAACAGTCGGATGATGTCGGACCCGGCCGCCTGCTGCCGCAGGCACATGTGCCAGGCGATGTTGCAAGCGACGTTGCCAATCGAGCGGCAGCGCAGGACCTGGAATTGGCTGAGCGCCACGAACTCGACGTCCCAGCGCGCCATCGGTAGCTCAATCACCGCTTCCAGGTCGACCTTCATCTCGTCGATCACCCATACGGTGTAGGGCATGGGTGGCGTGCGCGAGGTTCCATCCCCCAACTCGTAGAGCGCGGCCACGGCCGCAGCCGATCCGTGCTGCTTTTCGATGTGGCGGCGGCGGTTCTCGAACTGGTACACCTTCTCGTACCAGCCTTGCAAGGGCTCATAGCCCTTGCCCTTGGTATTGAGCGGGTAGTCGGTGGCGCACAGGCCCTCGTCCTTGCAGATCTCGATAAACTTGGCGTGCATGAGATGGGGCGTCACCGTGTTAGGACGCTCCTTGCCGTTAAGGAACTCGGTCAGGCGCCGGAAAATTTCCGGGCGATCCTTTACGAGCTTCTTGAAAAGGCCGGCGTAGCCGCCGAACTTGCTGGTCTTGCCGGCCGGAACCTTGCGTTCGCGTGCTGCCTGCACCCGGTTGCGAACGAACGCGCGGGTTCCGCAGATCTGGTCGGTCCCGGCCTGCGCGCCGAGCGCGCGCACCATAAGATGGAAGAACTGCGTCTCGCTCAAACCGGCAAGCTTTTTGACCTCGCGGAAGGGCGCCTGATTGAGAAACGCCGTGGCTGCCCTGGTCAAGGCGATAAGGCGCGCCCTCTTCTTGAGGTCCGGCACGGTGTTGGGATCGACTGCCGGCCAGTTGGAGATGTCTCGCCACTGCGGGGGGATCGCGAGGTAGAAGGCCGCTCTTCGCAGCTCCTTGCGCGCCTCGATCATTGCAGCACCTCCTGCGGGCGCAGCACGCGGTAGTTGTCCTGCGACAGGTCCAGGCGCAGCAGGCCGTGGCAGTGCATCCAGGCCAAGCGCGCATCAGCCAGTTGCGGTGACACACCCAGGGCCGTCACCAAGCGGCCACGGTCGGTGTCTCCGCAGGCATCCAGCGCCGAGGCGATCCGCACATCGAGCTCGAGCCCTTCGTCTTCATGGATCGCGCCGGCCTGACGCAGCAGTTCCATGCGCCAGAAGACGTCCACGTTGGAGCGCACTTGCGCGAAGGTGGTCACCACGACCTGCGCATCAAGCGCGCGGCCAACGCGCTTGAGTGTGTTGATCCGAGAGCGAGAGCATTCTTCTGTCTTGCAAACCAGATGCAGGCGGCTTGCGCCGGTTCTGCGGCTGGTGACGACGAAGGTGGCGACGGCCTCGCAGGTCTGCCCCTCCACCTCGGCGACAACCGGCGCCGCCTTCACGGTGATTGCGGTTGTGTCCGGATCGAACCGTACGTGCAACCAGCCCTCGTATTCGTAGGCGTGAGCGAACTGCACGTGCTGTCGGGAAATCGGGTCGTAGCAGCGACTGACTGCGCCACGAAATTCGGCATAACGCCCAGTGCGTCCGCCCCAGCGGGTAAAGTCTTTCATGGTGTGTAGGTCTCGAAGACCCATGGAGGCGGCCACCGCATGCGCGGGCCAGAGCCACAGGGATTTCTTCAGATGGCGCCGCTGATGCGGTACCACGCGCTTGAGGGATCGCGTCCTCGATCCCAGGCCGCCCCGTTTAAGGCACGGCCTGACCTCAGGGCTTGACAGCCCAGCCATTTGCGCCGACACTGCTGCTCAAGGTTCCCCAACCTGAGAGCAGTGACGACGCCGCCCAGCTTGCTGTGCGGCGTTTTCCATTTTGGGTGGTCTACGGACGGTGTTTCGGTTCTTTGCTCGTCGCTAGTCCTTTCCGGGCGACTCGCCCGCAGCCCGGACCGGTCCCAGCTTCGCCAGGATGCCGGCCCTCCAGTTGCGCACTTCGCTGGCGCTCGCGAACCACCCGCGGCGCCCCTCAATCTTCACCAGCATGATTGGCAGGCGGCCACCGCGAGCCGCCGCGCGAAATGCTTCTCCCGTACGAAAGCCCAGCGCCTCGCGCAACGCGGCGCCTCCGAGGAGTTCCTCTTCGTCCAGAGTCTGAGCGTACAGGCCGACTTTTGGCATCATTCATCCAACTACCGTCAAGTTGCGCAGGTTACGAATCGAGCGACGACTCCGTCTAGCGTTGAGGCAGTAATTCAATTCAGCAGTAAAACTTGTTTAGTAATTCATTTCTGCGCGCAGTTCCAGCCGAACGCGTGATCGACTTGGTCCCGCGGTCCTCTCTTTGGGCGAAGCCGACGATGTATCGGGCGCAAAGAGCGATCCAGCGCTGGAAGACGAAGGCGGTGCTTCAGGCACTGTTGGACGAGACCGGCGCCTCGGGACCCTACGACCTCGAATCCAAGCTGATCGAGGCCTACGGGGATGCCCTAGGGCCCCGGTGCAGTGCCTTCGACCGGATGAAAAAACTTGGGCAGCCGGATGTCGAGAAGAATTTGTCGCGGCTTGCACGGGACCCAGCCAATGCCTCCAGGTGGATGTACCACGCAACCCTCTATGCGCCCGAAGCGCTCGCTGTGTTGCGGGAGGTAGTCTGGCGATTGCTCGACCCGACGCCCATCGGATATGTCGAGTTGTCAGACCTGTACGAGCGCCGCTATCCGACGTGGGAGGTGCCACGCGGCATCAAGGTCGTGCTCGACGATCTGGAAGGATTCCCAGACTATGAATGGGTACATGTCAGGACCGGAGCTCTAAAGCAAAGGCGGGGCCTGACGGACGCGCTGTATGCCATGCGCAGCGCTGAACTACGGGGCAAGGAACGCGAGTACCACCTGCATCTATTGGGTGCGATGGAGCGACTCGCGAGCAAAGAATTGGACCCTGATTTGCAACTACTGGGGGTTGAGTGTTGTGACTACTTGGCGACTTGCTTCGGCCGCATTGAGGTCCCGCAATCGGTCCGCCGGGACAAGGTGATGGAACTTCGTCTAGGGCTTTCCGCTTACCTGGGCGCCGATCCGTTTGGTGTTATTACGGGCGGCGAACTCGAGTGGTGTCCGCGTTGATCCGCTGAGGTGTGGGATCGGCAGGATCGTTGGAACAATGAGCCTATCCGGCGCGATCCCCTGCAACTGACCCTTAATGGATTCGAGCACGGCGAATAGACCTAGTAGGATTCATGGGCCAATTTGCGCGTACTCGGTCAAAATGCTTTTGAATTCAGCATCTTAGATGACCTGGGTTGTCCCACCTCTGTCACCCGCCTTATGGAGGCACTGCCTCCTTGCTATGCGGGGAAACACCAGCAGCCCGATTTCGGTGCACCCCAGAGCGTCAACCTACAATTCACACGCTTGTCTCAACCCGTTCGGCGGACCATTTGACCGCTACTGAAAGATGTCCATGAAAACCCTGATTTTGTCCCTGAGCCTGATTGGTGCCGCTGCCTTGGTGGGTTGCGGAAAAACAGAAGCGCCTGCGCCTGCAGCTGCACCAGCTCCCGTCGCAGCCCCAGCACCGGCGCCAGCAGAACTGCCCGAACTCAAGGTGGCCATCGACCCCACCTACGAGCCTTTCACCTTCAAGACCGCCGATGGCAAGCCCACCGGCTTTGACGTGGACATCGCCGAAGCGCTGTGCAACGAGATCAAGCGCAAATGCGTCTATGTGGAACAAGTCTGGGACAGCATGATCCCCGGTTTGCAGGCCAAAAAATACGACGTGATCATCAGCTCGATGTCGATCACCGAAGAGCGTCAGCAAGTGGTGGACTTCACCGACAAGTACTACTTCACACCCAGCCGCATCGTGGTGAAGGCCGACACGGCGTTCACCGATGCCGCTTCACTCAAGGGCAAGAAGCTCGGCGTGCTCAAAGGCAGCACGCAAGAGAAGTACGCCATGGGCGAACTCAAGGCCGCCGGTGTCAACGTGGTTCCTTACGAAGCGCAAGACCAGGTCTATCTGGACATCAAGTCGGGCCGTCTGGATGGCACGGTGGCTGACCAGGTTGAAGTCAACGGTGGCTTCCTGAGCAAGCCCGAAGGCGCTGGCTATGGTTTCGTGGGACCGGTTCTGGCCGATGCGAAGTACTTCGGCACGGGCGTTGGTGTGGCACTGCGCAAGGACGAAACAGCGCTCAAGGATGAGTTGAATGCAGCCATCAAGACCATCCGTACCAACGGCGTCTACGAAACGGTCAGCAAGAAGTACTTCGACTTCGACGTGTACGGCAACTGAGCTGTCGCGTTTTGTCCGGCTACTTCAGCTCGATCCTGCAGGGCGCCCTCCTCACGGTGGGCGTCTCACTGGCCGCCTTGATGGTGGCCATCCTCCTGGGTCTGCTGGGTGCCGTGGCCAAACTCTCGGGCCGCCCCCTGGTGGTGGGGCTGGCCACGGTCTACACAACGCTCGTGAGGGGTGTTCCCGAGCTGGTGCTCATGCTGCTCATCTATTACGGCGGCACGATCGGACTGAACAACCTCCTTGAAGCCATGGGCAGCAAGGCCTCGGTGGACATCAATCCTTTCCTGGCCGGCGTGCTCACCATCGGCTTCATCTACGGCGCCTACATGACGGAGACTTTCCGCGGCGCCATCCTGTCGATTCCCAAGGGCCAGATGGAAGCGGCCTGGGCGTTCGGCATGGGACCCGTGCGCACCTTTGTGCGTATCACCGCTCCGCAGATGGTGCGTTATGCCCTCCCCGGCTTCACCAACAACTGGCTGGTGCTGATCAAGGCCACGGCCCTCATCAGCCTGATCGGTCTGCAGGAAATGACTTACCTCGCCAAGCAGGCCAGCGCGGCCACGCGCGAGCCTTTCACGTTCTTCCTGTTTGCTGCCGCCCTGTTCCTGGTCTACACGTCGGTATCGCTGTGGGCGCTGCGCTGGCTGGAACGACGCTTCAGCCTCGGCGTGAAACGCGCCAACGCATGAGCCGCTGCGCATGAAGTGGGAAGTCATCTTTCGCCCCAGCACCTTGGCCATGTATGGCGAAGGGCTGATCACCACCTTGTGGCTGCTGCTTTCGTCGCTGGGCGTGGGCACGGTGCTCGCCGTGCTGTTTGCGCTGGCGCTCACCAGCTCGATCAAACCCCTGCGCTGGCTCGTCGGCGCCTACACCTACGTGATCCGGGGAACGCCGCTGCTGATCCAGCTCTATTTGATTTACTACGGCCTGGCGCAGCTGGACTGGATCCAGGCCCGCTGGAACGATGTGTGGCCCTGGACGCACTTCAAGGAACCGTTCTTTTGCGCCTTGCTGGCCTTCAGCCTGAACACCGCGGCCTACACCGCCGAGATGCTGGCCGGAGCGATCCGGGAAACGTCGGCCGGTGAAATCGAGGCCGCCCAGGCCATGGGCATGAGCCCGGCCACCGCCATGCGCCGCATCGTGCTGCCCAGTGCCATCCGCCGCACGCTGCCGGCCTACAGCAACGAGGTGGTGATGATGCTGCACGCCACCAGCCTGGCCAGCACCGTGCCCGCCATGCTGGATGTGACCGCTGCGGCAAGCCGCATCTATTCGGACTTTTACCTGCCCTTCGAGGCTTACATCTTTGCGGCCGCGATCTACCTGACCATCACCTTCAGTCTGGTGGGCTTGTTCAAGCTGGCCGAACGGCGTTTTCTGGCCCACCTGGCACCGCGCGGCCATTGAGGCGTCCGCCCTTTGTCGAACCATGCAACGCATCGAATACCCTCTGCTGAGCCCCAGCCTGGGCAGCCAGAAAACCCTGGTGGCTTTTCACTTTGGCACGCCCGGCGCACGTCCGAAGGTCTACATCCAGGCCAGCCTGCATGCCGAAGAATTGCCCGGCATGCTGGTCGCGCACCACCTGCGCCAGCGGTTGGAGGCGGCCGACAAAGCGGGCCAGCTGCTGGGCGAGGTGATCCTGGTACCCGCGGCCAACCCGATCGGCCTGAGCCAGCGGCTGGACCACCGCGCCATGGGCCGGTTCGAATTCGACACCGCGCAAAACTTCAACCGCCACTACCCGGACATGGCCGGAGCTGTTCTGGACGACGCCCGCTCCCGCCTGGGCCCCGATGCGCAAGCCAACCTGGCCACCGTGCGTCAGCTGGTCGGCCAGTGGCTCACCCAATGGCAGCCCGCCAGCGAACTCGACAGCATGCGCCGGCAGTTGTTGCTGCTCTCGCACGATGCCGACGTGGTGCTCGACCTCCACTGCGACAACGATGCGGTGATGCACCTCTACAGCGAAGAGGCCTGCTGGCCACCGTTCGAGCCGCTGGCTTGCCTGCTGGGCTGCCAGGCCGTGTTGCTGGCGCGGGAGTCGGGCGGTGGACCCTTTGACGAACGCCTCTCGGGCCTGTGGTGGCAGCTGACTGCCGCGCTGCGCCAGGCCGGCGTGAACGCTCCCCTGCCCCAGGGCTGCGCGAGCGCCACGGTGGAACTGCGTGGCGAGGGCGACGTGTCGCACGACCTCGCGCGCAAGGACGCCCACGCGATCGTGGCTTTCCTTGAGCACATGGGCGCACTGGCCAGCGCCTCGCCCGCTCCACTGCCGCCCATGGCCTGCAAACCAACACCGCTGGCCGGATCGCAAACGCTGCGCTCACCGGTGCCGGGTGTGCTGGTGTTTCTGGTCAGACCCGGCGCCCGCGTGGAGGTGGGCGACGTGGTGGCCGAGGTGATCGACCCCACGGCGGCCGGTCTTGCGCGTGTGCATGAGGTGCGTTCAGAGGTCACGGGTGTGCTGTACGCCACCGTGCGCGAACGCTACATCGTCTCGGGCGGCGAGGTCGGCAAGATCGCCGGCGCCACACCCTTTCGCTCCGGCGACCTGCTGGGCGCCTGAGTTTTCATCCCATCGGGCATCGACCATGACTGCAGAAACCACCCTCAAAACGCCAGGCCGCCCCTTGCTGGAAGTCCACGACATCCACAAGCGGTTTGGCGCCAACGAAGTGCTCAAGGGTGTGTCGCTGCAGGCGCGAGCGGGCGACGTGATCAGTCTCATCGGCAGTTCCGGCTCGGGCAAGAGCACGCTGCTGCGCTGCATCAACCTCCTGGAGAACCCGAACACGGGTCGCATCGTGCTGGGCGGCGAAGAGCTGCAACTCAAGGCCGACAAGCACGGCGAGCTGCGCGCCGTGAACGCTGCCCAGCTGCAGCGCCTGCGCACCAAGCTGGCCATGGTGTTCCAGCACTTCAACCTCTGGGCACACATGACGGTGCTGCAGAACATCATCGAAGCGCCGGTTAACGTGCTGGGCATCCCGAAGGACAAGGCGGTGGAGACTGCGCGCCGCTACCTGGAGCGCGTGGGTCTGCGCGGTGTGGAAGACCGCTACCCGTCGCACATGAGCGGTGGCCAGCAGCAGCGCGTGGCGATCGCCCGGGCGCTGGCCGTGGAGCCCGATGTGATGCTGTTCGACGAGCCCACGAGCGCACTCGACCCGGAACTGGTGGGCGAGGTGTTGCGCGTGATGAAGCTGCTGGCCGAAGAAGGCCGCACCATGGTGGTGGTCACGCACGAAATGGGTTTTGCACGCGAGGTCTCCTCGCACCTCATCTTCCTGCACAAGGGCTGCATCGAAGAGCAAGGCGTGCCCGCCGAGGTGCTGGCGCGCCCCAGGAGCGAGCGGCTCGCCCAGTTCCTCTCAGGCAACCTGAAGTAAGGCCCTCAGGGCACGAGTTCCAGGGTCGAGGCCCACTCGCCGGGCTTCATGCTGAGCGCCCGGTACTCCACCGCGCTCCAGGTCTTGCTCATGTCGCGGTAGCGGCCTGAGAACACATTGCCGCTCTGCCCGGTCTGGTAAATGAAGCGCGAATTGTCCATGTCGGCCAGATCGTAGATGGCGCGCAGGCTGGCCGCGTGACGGTTGGCAAATGGGGCATCGGCTTTGTCCAGGTGGTATTGGCCGACGTTGACCGTGAATGGGTCGCCGCCCGTGGGCGTGCGCACCTCGAAGAACGGCGCCAGCGCTTTCACATTGCTCAGCGGTCGGTGGATCGAGATCGCCGGGTGGGCGTCGGCCCAGCGCCAGGCGGCCACGTCGTCACCTTGCTTCTGCCGCAGTTGGTCGAGTGCCCGGTCGAGTGCGCGTGTGCTGGCCGCCTCGCAGCCGGCTGCTCCGCACCAGGCTTTGTCGTTGCGCTCCAGGATGCCCTCCACTGCATTGCGGAACAGTCGTTTGCCGTACAGCGTCTCAAAGCGCGCCTGGCCCAGGCGCTCGCCCAGCACTTGGCGCGTGAATGCGTCGACCCAGGCGGTGTAGATCAGGGGCGCGGCCAGCTCGGCCCGCATTTCGCCGTTGAAGTCCTTGAGTTGCGTTTGTGCCGCCGCCGCCAGCGGGTGGTTCGACGCAGTTTTCTGCAGAAACGGCAGCAGTCGCACCGTGGCGGCCGACTGCAGGTCGCCGTGCATGGCCTGGAACGACGCCACCGTGTGCTGCGGCGTGGCTTCCAGCAGTGCTTCAATGCGTTCCTGGCGGTACGACGGGGCCCAGTCCTGCGTGATGAAGTGCGGGTAGTCGGCGGCGTGGATACGCTGGTTGGCGGTGGCGATCCAGCCGCGCTCGCCCGCGTCCTGCGGCGTGTCTTCATAGGGCAGCCAGCCCGCCCAGTCGTAACGCGCCTCCCAGCCAGGCGCGGGCGCCACACCACGGATGTCGTTGTCGGCGGAGCGCACCGGCACCCTGCCCACCGCCTTGTAGCCAATCACCCCGCTGCGGTCGGCCATCAACACGTTCTGCATTGGCGAGTGGAAATCGGCAAAGGCCTGGGTGAGATCGGCCACCGACTGTGCGCGGTTGGACTCCAGCGTGGCCACCACGTTGCGGTTGTCGGCGTCCAGCGCCGTCCAGCGCAGGGCCAGCACAAACTTGGCCGTATCGATGACCTCGCCATGACGCGCCTGCGCGTCGCTGAGCACCGGACCGTGGCGCGTGCTGCGCACCATGTGGCTCACGTCGGGCTGGTTCTTCACACGGATGGTTTCCATGCGCAGCTTGAAGTCAGCCCAGACCGGCTCGGCGGTGCTGCCCGGCACGCGGTACTGCGCCGGGTTGGCCGGGTTGATCTGTTCGATGTAGAGGTCCTGCACGTCCGGCCCGGTGTTGGTGAAACCCCAGGCCACCTGCTCGGTGCGCCCCAGCACCACGAACGGCGTGCCCGGCAACGTGGCGCCGATCACGTCCATGCCTTTCACGCCGTCGGCATCGGGCGCCTGCAGCCGCGCAAAATACCAGATGGCCGGAGCGCTCAGGCCCAGGTGCGGGTCGTTGGCCAGCAGGGGCATGCCGGTCTTGCTGCGCGCGCCCGAAACCACCCAGTTGTTCGATCCCTTGCCTTCGATGTTGCCCAGCTCGTGGGTCCAGCGCTCCATGTCGCGGCCTATGCGTGCAGCCATGTTCTGCGGTTCGGGCGTGGCAGACGACGTGGTCGCCGGTGTTGACCGGTACACACCGAGACTGCGGTACAGCGTGGCCAGGTCGGCCGTGGCTGCCGGTTGCTCGCCAGGGTAAGGCGGGAACAGCTCCCACAGCGCCGGCGTGTCGATGCTCTGCAGCGCCGTGAGGCGCGCAAATTCGTTGCCCCAGTTCCCGCCCAGGTCCAGTGCCATCATGATCGACCAGCCCACGCTGTCCAGCGGATCCCAGTAGCGCCCGGCGCGGGCCTCGGGCCCCGGGTCCACACTCATCAACACGAACTCGGGCGACAGTGCTTGCGGGCTGGTGGCGAAAAAGGCGTTGATCCCTTCGCTGTAAGCCTCCAGCGCCAGGCGTGCATCGGGCGGCAGACCCTCCCACTGGCGCTGGGCGGCTTCCCGGATGCCCAGCGTGCGCATGAGCTTGTCTGTTTCCAGCGTGGCCGGGCCCAGCACTTCAGAGAGCGCTCCGCGCATCACGCGGCGGTTGAATTCCAGTTGCCAGCCGCGCTCCTGTGCATGCACATAACCCAGCGCTTTCCACGCATCGGTTGGCCGGCTGGCCAGGATGTGCGTCACGTCGCTGGTATCGCGGTGCACCGTGACCGACCCAACCAGGCCGGTGAGCTGCAGCCGACCGTCCATCTTGGGCAGGGTTCGTTGTGCGTAGAACGCAGCAGCGGCCACCCCCGCGACGAGCAGCACCACCAACAGTTTGAAGAAACGTTTGACCCAGCGCATGGTGTCTCCTGCGTGTATTGGAAGGCTGTTCACAGCCCGCGTTGAGCACGCTTCGCAGCGGCGCGGAGGCCGTCAGTTTCGAAGCGGCGTTCGCCCCAGCACCATGTTGCCGTTGACCAGCTTGAAGCTCACCGTGGGCGCGCTGAAATCGGTGAACGGCGCCCCGAGCGCAATCTCGCCGTCGCTGTGCAGCATGCATTCCTGGCGGCGCAGCGCAATCACATTGTCACCGCCGGTAAAGCGCACCCAGGTGCCGTAGCTGCTGATGTCTTCCAGCACGTAGTTGCCAGCGCGCATGTCGATGCGGGTGTGCATGCGGGAGACGCGCGGGTCGCTGACCACAAAGTCGGCCTCGGGCACACGGCCGATTTTCAGCGGAAGCTCGGTCAGGCCAAAGCTGCGACTGCTGTCCAGCCACGCCAGTTCGATGCCGCCCATGCCCACGTCTTTCGGTGGCGTGAGCGAATGCAGATCGGCCGGCAAAGTGAGGAACTCGGAGAGCATCTCCTGCTGCCATTCGATGCGGAACACCTCGCACGGCTCAGTGCGGCCCTTGATGCGGATGGGACCCAGGCTTCGGCTGCGAACCGGGGTGCGGGGACCCAGTTCGCGCACGACGTTGTCGGTCACCAGAATTTGTTCGCCACCCGCGAGGTCGCTAAGGCGCGAAGCCAGGTTGACGGCATCACCAAAACAGTCGCCGTCGACCACCACGACCTGGCCGCGGGCCATGCCGATCTGCATCATGAGTTTGAGCCGGTTGGGCCACTGGACCACCCGCTTGGCGTGTTCCTGCTGGATCTGCACCATGGCTTCCACCGCGAGGCGGTTGCTGGTGAACGACAGCAAAACGCCGTCGCCCAGCATCTTGACCACCGTGCCGCCGTGCTCCATGCCGGTGGCCCCGATCCATTGGGTGAGCTTGGTCACCACCATCGTGGCGCGGTCGTTACCCAGTGTTTCAAACACCGAGACACTACCGGTCAAATCCACGAAAGCAATTGTCAGTTCGGCCATAGAGCAGATGAATATCGGCTGGATTAGAGCACACGCCCTCAAGGGCACTTTGTCACCTGCCAGCACCGCTGCGATGAGACCTTTGCAAGGTGTCGCGCACGTGCCTGGCCGCCGCTCATCGGGTATTAATCCCGGCCACCTCCCGGCATCAAAATGGACTCGAAGGTATTACAAACCTCAAGCATGGGGTAAAAACACGCGCGTAAACCTTTGATTTGTTTGTTGTTTTTCCATACCCAAGCGACGTGCGGGATTGCGTTGCCGCCGTAAGAGAACGTATCCTCTGCACGGATTCATAAAAGTCGTTGAGGACACACCATGCGCTGGTTCAAACCGAGTATTCGAAACAGCATTTCCGCCCTGCTCAGTCCCGAGGTTCACAAGGACCCAGGCCTTGCGTTGGAGCCGGTGCGAAAAGCCATGCTGGATGTGCTCGGTGATGACGGTGCCCAGATCAATCCTCAACTGGTGCGTCGCCTCAAGTACCTGCACGATCCCCACGCCTTGTGGTTTGCGCGCGCCGAAATGGTGGCTGTGTTGAGCCAGTTGCACGGTGAAGCCTTGGCGGTCCACCGGGTTCAAAGCCTCTCCCCCGTGTTTGCCGGCCTGGTGCCCAAAAGCCTGATCGAATCTTCGCGCCTGCGCACCCGCTGAGCCGCGCCCGACAGCCCGGTAGCGCCCTGCCGCCTCCGCTGCCTCAACCCCAGTAAATCAGGGCATCGCGCCCTTCCACCATCAGGTCGACCTTTTGCCCCACGGGCAACAGTACCTTGGTGGGCACATGGCCAAACGGCAGGCCTGTGAACACCGGCGTTTTGGTCTTCGTGCGCAACCAGTCCACCACCGTTTGCAGTTTGAAACCGCGGTCGTAGCCCGGCACCAGCTTGAAGCGGTTGAACGATCCCATCAGCACCGCCTTTTGACGCCCGAGGATGCCCGCGTTGAGCAACTGCGTGAGCTGTCGCTCGATGCGGTAGGGGTGTTCGTGGGTGTCTTCCAGAAACAGGATGCCACCCGTGATGGCGGGCAGGTGAGGTGTGCCTACGAGTGAGCAGATCACGTTGAGGTTGCCGCCCCACAGGGTGGCCGAGCGCACCCGCAGTTCGGGCTGCGCGTCTGCCTTGGCGGGCTTCATGAAAGCCAGGTCCGAGGTGGGCAGCCGCCAGCCCGCGCCTTCGCCGTGCCCGACCAGCAGGTCGTCAAAACACGCTTCCATGATGTCGTCCGGCGCCTCGGCGCCAAAGTCTTCGCCCAAGGCCGGCCCGGCCCAGGTGCAGGCGCCGGTTTTGGCCAGCAGGGCCATCTGCAGGGCAGTGAAATCGCTCAAGCCCACGAACTGTGTGCCGCTTTCAATCGCCTTGGTGAGTTTCTTGAACGGCAGCTCGCCCAGGATGCGGGTGAGGCCGTAACCGCCGCGCGAAATGAGCGCCACGTCAGCCCCGCTGGCCGCGGCACGGCCGATGGCTGCGAGCCGGGTCTCGTCGTCGCCGGCAAAGCGCATGTGGGTGGAAAGTGCCGACTCGTCGATTTCGACCTCGTGACCCAGGGCTTTGAGCCGCGCCACGCCCCGGCGGTACGCGACCTTGTCGCGCACCGCGCTGGAGGGGGAGTAAATGTAGATGTGGCTCATGGGTTAGGGTGCGGCAAAAGAGATCGATTATCGAGGTGCTGCAACACCGAAATGGCGCACAGCCGCTTGGGCAATCGCCTCGCCATGCTCCTGCACAAAATGCCCGGCCTGCGGCAGCAGCATCGGCTCGGGACAGTGGCGGACACTGCGGTGCAGCGCCCGCATCACCGGCTCGCCCAGCACCGGGTCTTGCTGGCCGATGGCCATGAAACTGAGTCCCGTCCACTGGTTGGACCAGAAGGTCTGCGCCTGGCGGCTGACGGCCGCACCGTCGTCGTCCAGGTGCTCCGGGACCATGGCGGGAAACGCGCGCAGCGCCGCGCGGTGGCCTTTGTCGGGAAACGGCGCGTTGTAGACGGCGCACTCTTCAGCACTCATCTGAGGATTGCCACGCGCGAACAAGCGGGCCACGTCGAACGCCGGGTTCTGCGCGCACATGGTGCGCCAGGCCAGAAAACCCGGCGACAAAGGCGTCTCGCCCGTGGCCAGTGTCGTGTTCATCACCAGCAGGCCGCGGTAGCGCTCGGGTGCGTCCATGGGCAGCGTGAGGCCGAGCAGGCCGCCCCAGTCCTGCACCACCAGCACCACGTTGCGCAGGTCGAGCCGCTCGACGAATTCGAGCAGCACCCGCCGGTGCCAGCTGAATGTGTGCGCGCTGTCTTTCTTGGGTTTGTCGCTGCGGCCAAAACCGATCAGATCGGGGGCCACGACTCGCCCGCCGCTGGCCAGAAATACCGGGATCATCTTTCGGTACAGGTAGCTCCAGGCCGGGTTGCCGTGCAGGCAGAGCCAGGTGATGTTCCGATCGCCCTGAGCTTGTCGAAGGGGCGGGCCTTCGTCCAGGTAGTGCATGCGCCATCCGCCCAGCGCGGGCAGGTCGCTGATGTAGTTGGGCTGCCAGGGGTAACCGGGCAGATCGGCGAACCGTGCATCCGGGGTGCGCAGCGCGTCTTCGCGCAAGGGGTGCAGGTTCACGCGGCGTTCCTTGAAAAAGCCACGCAGCAGGTCGGCCGCCTCATCTGCAAGTACACCGCCCAACACCTGGGTCTGGTGGTTGAGTTGGTCGTGCGTGAACAGGTTGATGACCGAGCCTGCAGCACCGGTCTTGGGATCTGCGGCGCCGTACACAACGCGCGCCAGCCTCGCGTGCAGCATGGCACCGCTGCACATGGCACACGGCTCCAGCGTCACGTACAAGGTGCAACCGTCCAGGCGGTAGTTGCCCAAGGCCTGCGCCGTCGCGCGCAGGGCCACGATCTCGGCGTGTGCCGTGGGGTCGTGCCCTTCGATCGGCGCGTTGCGGCCAGTGGCGATCACGCGTCCGTCTTTCACCACCACCGCGCCCACCGGCACTTCACCATCGGCCGCCGCCGCCTGGGCCTCGGCCAGCGCCAGGCGCATGAAATCTTCGTCGGTCGGTGTGTTGTCGGGCATGCGAACGAGTGTAGGACAGCGCCCCGGCACACACAGGGACGGCCACCCCTCTGGCATGATCGCGGGTTGTTCTGGTTTTCCCTATGTCCACGCCCCTCCTCCACCCATCCAACCGCCGCTGGGAGCTCGACGCCCTGCGGGGTTTGATGCTCGTGCTGATGACGCTGACCCACATGCCGACGATGTTCTCGTTGCCATCGGGCCAGCCCTTCGGCTTCGTGTCGGCCGCCGAGGGTTTTGTGTTTCTGTCGGCCTACATGGCCGGCCGTGTGTACGGCAAGCGCGCCCGGCGCGACGGTGTGGCCGTGATGCAGAGCGCGTTCCACGAGCGTGCACTCAAGCTCTACCTGTGCCAGCTGGCCCTGCTGCTGCTCGCCTTCACGGTCATCGCCTGGCTGGGCGTGCACAACCGCCAGGGTGGGGTCACGGGCCTGCTCGAATTCTTCTTCATCGACAGGCCAGCTGCGGTGGTGGGTGCGGCGCTGCTGCTGTACAACCCGCCGCTGCTGGACATCCTGCCGCTGTACATCGCCCTGATGCTTCTGAGCCCATGGCTGCTGCGCCGCGGTCTGCGCACGGGTTGGCAGGGTGTGCTGGCGGTCAGCGCCCTGCTCTGGCTGGCCGAGCAGTGGGGCCTGGGTCTGGCTTTGTACGAACTGGCTGTGAACCTCACGGGCCTGCCCATTCCCTACAAGGACATGGGCGCTTTCCACTGGCTGGCCTGGCAGGCACTGTGGGTCGTGGGTCTGTGGCTCGGCGCCCGCGAACAGCCGCTACCGCGTTTTCCGCTGTGGCTTGTGGTCCCGGCGGCGGTGTACGCGGCGGGCATGCTGTTGTGGCGCCACATGGTGGGCCAAGACCCGATGCCCGGGGTGCCCGCCATCGCCATGCTGCTCGACAAATGGACGCTCGGTCCGCTGCGCGTGCTGAACTTCGCCAGCGTCTTCGTGCTGTTGGTGACCTTCGGCCCGTCGCTCAAGCAGGTCATGCCCAGGCCCCTGCCGCTGGAGCTGCTGGGCCGGCATTCGTTGCCGGTGTTCAGCGCCCACATCGTGATCGCCCTGTTCACGCTGGCCTTCTTCGGCTCCACCCAGGTGGTGCGCCCCTGGAGCACCGATGTGGCGTTGGTGGCGGGCGCGTTCGCGGGGCTCTTCGCCGTGGCCATGGCGCTGGAAGCGCGCGAGCGCAGCGGCTGGCGGATGACGCTGGCGCTTCGTTCAAGGCCGCAGGTGCGCTGACACGATCTGGCGCCACAGGCCGTAGCCCTCGGCGCTCAGGTGCAGCTGGTCGCGCACGAACAGCTCGGGCCGAGGTCGGCCGTCGTTGTCCAGCATGGCGGTGTGCACATCGATGTAGTCCAGGTTGTCGTGCTGCAGCACGTGGGTCTGGATCAGCAGGTTGGCTTCGCGCATGGTGGCCATGAACGCCAGGCGTGAAGGGCTGGGCTTGATGGCCATCCAGGCCACGCGCGTGGCCGGCAAGGCGCCCTGCACCTGCTGCACGAAGCGCTGGAAATGCGTCAGCAGCTCCGAAGGACTCACACCCTCGTGAATGTCGTTTTCCCCCGCATACAGCACCACCTGCCGTGGCTGGTAAGGCAGCACCAGCCGGTGCACCAGGTCGGCGTTTTCCGAGAGCCGCGAGCCACCAAAGCCGCGCTTGATCACCACGGGCTGGTCGGCAAAGGCGGTTTCCAACCCGGTCCAGAAACGGATCGACGAACTGCCGACGAACAGAACACCGCCGGGCGGCGGCATCTGCAGGCGGTCGGCTGCGGCGAAGGCCTCGAGTTCCTTTTTCCAGCGCTGCTCGGTCGACTGGGTTTGTGCCCAAAGCGTCAGCGGCAGCAGTGCCGCCGCCAGCAGCCAACTGCGACGTCTCATGCGCCCTGCCCTGTCAGCATCAGGCGGCGCATCCAGCCGGCCAGCGCGCGCTCGTTTTCGTTGCCCGCTTCGTAGGCCTCGACCATCGCAGCGTGGGACTCGGGCCGGTGCTGGTTGAGCTTGACCTTGCACTGCAGCCCCGTCACGCGCAGCTCGAACGCGTGGATACCACCCATCATCTTGTGCTGGTAGTCCTCGGGCAACGCGCGCCACTGCGCTTCGTAGGCCGGGTCGTGGTCGTGGATCAGGTGTTTGAGCAAGCGGTCCTTGTCGTCAAACGAATCGATGAAGCTCACCTGCACCCGGGCGTGAACAGCCAGGTAGCTCCAGGTCGGCACGCGGGTGAGGTCGGGATACACGCGCGGCGTCATGTAGGCCTGCGGGCCCTGGAACACCACCAGCGCGGTGTCTCGCTGGCGCAGGTGGCCGGCGTGTGGGTTGGGTCGCGCCACATGGCCCAGCAGCGTCAAGCCCCCCTCTTCTTCCACCAGGTGCAGCGGCAGCGGTGTGACAAACGGAAACCCGTCATCGTCGGTGGACACCAGACTGGCGAAGGGATGCGCACGCATGATGTCGAGGGCGATGGCGGGGTCTTTGGCGGCGAACTGCGGCGGCAGGTACATGGCGGCCTCTTTCAGGGGGTGACTGGGCAGGTTTCAGACGGAGCCGCAGTGTATTCCCGCACCGCAAAACAAGGCGGCGGTGGGATGATGCGCTCATGTCCTTTCTCCACCACCCTGTGTTCCAGAGCCTGGTTTTGCCCTTCGTGCTGGCGGTGGCCATCAGCCTGCTGTTGCGTCCCCTGGGTCTGCGGTGGTCTTCGCTGGGTGCGGCACTCGGACTGTTGCTGGCCATGGCCATGTGGCCCGGGTTCGACTGGCCGGCCGCTTCGCGCGTCCAGACACTGCCCTGGCTTGCCCTCGGCAGCACGCTGTTGGCTGCCCTGGCCATTGCCCTGAAAGCACCCGGCACGCGCGCCATGGGGCGGCGCAACGGGCTGGTCGCCACCGTGTTGCTGACACTGATCGCGTTCGGGCTGGGCGCCTGGGGTGCATTGGGGGGCTCGCTGCTGCTGGCGCAGCTGGCCTTGATGCTGGCCACGGTTGGCGGCGTGGCCGTGTTGTGGGCGTGGCGCGCCGCGTCGGTTTCGCCGGTGTCGCTGCTGCCGCTGCTGCTCACCGGCGCTGGCATCGCGCTGTGCCTGGCCTGGTTGCCCGCGGCTGGGCCCGGGGCTGCGGAAGGAGCCGACGTTGATGACCCTTACTATGCGCCCCGGTGGAAATAGGACGCTGATGGGCCCGCCGTCAAGTCGAGGGCTATTCCGGACATTGGCGCTTTATCGGGGTCGCAATGCGATGATGATTTGATGCCCTCCACCGTGCAGAGCCCGCCCTCAACAGCCACGCTTGATGCCGCCACCGATCCGGTCGGGGATGTCCCGCGCGACTGGCCCGGGCTGTGGCTTCAGATGCTGCGAGCCCGCAACGGCGCACCCTCGCCACAGTTGAGCCACAGTCCCGAGTTCGGCTGGGCGGTTGATGACGTGATCGGCGTGCGCGCCTCGGCCCTGTTCGATCTCTACAAGCCCCTGCTCGACGCACGCGCGCGCCAGCGCCGTCCCCGGGAGCACACACCCTGGGTGGTGGCCCAGCTCGGTCAGAGCCTGGACGGCTTCGTCGCCACGCTCACCGGCGACTCCTACTACGTCAATGGCGCCCACTGCCTCTTGCATCTACACCGATTACGCGCACTCTGCGACGCGGTGGTGGTGGGTGCCGGCACGGTGGCCACCGACAACCCGCAGCTGACCACCCGGCGCGTGCCCGGGCCGCAACCGGTGCGTGTGGTGATGGACCCCGAAGCGCGGCTGGACGGCCTCTCGCGCGTGTTTCGCGACGGCCAGGCGCCCACGCTGTGGGTCTGCGACAGCCGCCATGCGGCGCAGGCCCGCTCGCGCCTGGGGCCCGTTCCTGTTCATGCCGAGGTGCTGGCCGTTGACGACCTGCTCGCAAACGACGGCACTGCGGGATACCACCCGCAGCGGGCCGTGTCTGCCCTGGCCACGCGCGGTTTGCACCTGTTGTTCGTGGAGGGTGGCGGCATCACTGTCTCGCGTTTTTTCACCGCCGGTGCGCTGGACCGGCTGCACCTGGTGGTGGCGCCCGTGCTCATCGGCAACGGGCGGCGCGGCCTGCAAGCCACGGCGCATGCGGTGATGGCCGACTGCCCAAGACCGAAGGTGCGCACGCTGGCGCTCGGCCAGGACATGCTCTGGGATCTGGACTTGCGTTCTTCCTAGCCAGGCAAGGCCAGCAGATCGATGTGGCCCACCCGCAGTTGGCTGTGCGCAGCGGTGGCCAGACGGCGGCCGCGCCAGGCCGTCACAGATGAAGTTGACGCTGGGAACCGTTCGCAGGCCGCCCTCGCCATGCCCTCGATCAAGGCGCATTGCATGGCCTGGTCCTTCGGGCCGGCGATCCCATCCACCCACCAGTCGCTGGTGGCTGTGAACACACGGTAGCCCGCTGCTTCCAGCGCCTGCCGCAAGACGGGCACGGCCTGCGGCCCCAGCGCGAAACCCAGGCCCTTGTCTTGCTGCTGGTGCTCGCCAAACAGGCGGTCCACAGTCGCGTCCGCCGGGTCCCCGGGCGTCCAGACGTGGCGGCCGTCCACATTCAGGCTCATGAGCATGGCCACGCCCGACGCCGCACTGGCCGCCACCAGCCGTTGCAGCCAGGCGGTACCCACCAGGTCGAGCAAGGCCGATGCGGTGACGAGGTCAGCGGCGTGCCAGGGCAAGGTTTCCAGTCCCGCCAAGAGGTCCATCGGTTGCCGCACGATGTCGGCCTCAAACCCTGGGCCGGCAAACGACAACGCTTCATGCAGGCCCGCGTCGCGGCCGGTGTGGGAGCCCTCCACCGCCGCCAGGCGTTCGGGCCAGCAACGCAACAGATCCGCATCGTGGTCCACCACCAGCCACTGCTGCGCCCCGCCCAGCCGGGGCGCGAGCCAGCGCAGGTTTGCGCCGGTGCCGCAGGCCAGGTCGATCACGCGCAACGGCCGGGTTGGGTCCGTCCGCAGCGAGGCCAGGCGATGCGTCAACTGGAGCTCACCAGCGGCGGCATCGCGTGCCACCGCATCGAACGGTTCGCGCAATTGCAGCCAGTCGGCACTGAAGGTGGCCGTGCTCACTGGAGTACCTTCGCCCTGCGGGCTGCGGTGCGAGCTTGCTTGGGAACGGCCCGGCGCCGCGCTCATTCAACGCCCTCGAGCACGGTTGCGAACTGCGCGGCCTGCATGGGCCAGGTCGGCAAGCTTGCTGCAGCGGCGCGAGCACCCGCAGCCAGGCGCGCTCGCAGCACGGCGTCGGACAGCACCTGCGCCAGCGCGGCCTGCAGCGGTGCCACTTCTCCGGCCGGCACCTGCAAGCCCGCGCTGGCCGGCAGCGTCTGCGCGAGCGCCCCGGCGTCGCTGGCTACCACGGGCAATCCGTGGGCCAGGGCTTCGGTGATCACCATGCCGAAACCTTCATGCAAGGAGGCGAGCACGAACACGTCGGCCGCGGCAAAGTGCTCGTGCAATGCTTGCGCGTCCACCTCGCCGTGCCATTGCACGCGTTCGCCCAAGGGCGCGGCCAGGGCCTGCAGTTGCGCTGCGGTGTCGGGGTCGCGCGTGGCGCTGCCCACGTTGTGCAGCGTCCAGTCCAGGTGGGGCAATCCGGCCAGCGCCTGCAGCAGCAGCGCATGGCCTTTGCGGGCGGTGAGCGTGGCCACGCAGAGCAGTCGCAGGGAACCATCGGTTTTGACCGGCATCGGCGTCGGGTCCACAGGATCGGTGCCCGGCTCCACCACGGCAATCCTGGCTGGCGGCACGCCCATCGCAGCCAAGTCTTGCGCGGTGCGCTGGCTGGTCACCACCACACGGCTTGCATGTCGCATCGCCCGGGTTTCGTCACCCAGCAGTTGCTGACACACCGCCTCGGGCAAACCGGTTTCCAGGTGCAGCGGGTGGTGCACCAGCGCCAGCCAGCGCAGGCGCGCGGCGTGCGGCGCCACCACCGTGTCCATTGCGCCGAAGGCCAGGCCGTCGGCCACCACCAGCGTGCCATCGGCCAGCGAAGCCACCATCTCGGCGGCGGCCGCCAGCGCAGCCGCGTCGGGGTGCGGCCAGGTGCCGCTGAGCGACAACACATCGACCCACCAACCGGCCTCGCGCAGTGCCAGCACCAGCCGGCGGTCGTAGGTGTAGCCGCCGGTGGGTGTGGTCCAGTCGCCGGGAATCAGAAAGCAGCAGGCGCGCGGGCCCGGCATGGCGCTCACGCGGGTATGCGCACGGGCACAGCGCCTTCATAGGAGGCCCAGGCCACGTGCGATTCGTTCAACGTCACGCGGATGTGTTGCACGCCGGCCGACCCGGCCGACGGCAAGGCGTTGGCGCCCAGCGCACCAGCCGCCAGACGCGCGGCCACGCGGTCGAAGATCAGGCGGGCCAGGAACTCTGTGGTGGTGTTGCGCCCCTTGAACTGGGGCTCTTCGTCGAGGTTGCGGAAGTTGAGCGCGGCGAGTTCTTCGCGCAGCACTTGCGTGGCCAGGCCAATGTCGACCACGATGCCGTCCGCGTCCAGCACCTCGCGGCGCAGTTCCAGGTCGACCACGTAGGTGGCGCCGTGCATGCGCTGCGCGGGCCCGAAAACGGCGCCCTGGAAGCTGTGGGCAATCATGAAATGGTCTCTGACGTTGACGGCGTACATCGTGGTGTTCTCTTGTTCAGTTGGGGTAATCGATGCGATGGCACAGCGTGTCGGCAGCGCCGGTTGAAAGGCGCTCCAGCACCGCGGGGAGTTCATGAAACGGTGCGCTGTGCGTGATGAGTCGGTCCAGTGCCGGGTCGGTGAGCAGGGAGAGCGCCAGTTCGAGCCGGCGGCGGTGGCTCCAGAGCCCGCGCTGAGGCGTGGCCACGTGGCCGACCTGCGAACTCTTGAGCGTGAGGCGCTGCGAGTGAAAGGCTTCGCCCAGCGGCACGCTGATCGCGCGGGTGCCGTACCAGCTGAGTTCGAGCACGGTGGCTTCAAACGCCGCCAGCCGCAGCGCGGTCGCCAGGCCCGCGCCCTGGCCACTGGTGTGCACCACCAGGTCGGCATCGGCGCGCGCGCTGTCCGGCAGGGAGAAGCCGGCGCCGAGTGCCCGGGCCACATCGGCGCGGCCAGCCTCGGTGTCGACCACCTGCACTTCGCAGCCCGGCAACCGGGCCGCCAGCCAGGCCACCAGCAGGCCCAGCGTGCCGCCGCCCACCACCGCGATGCGGTCGCCCAGGCGCGGTGCGGCGTCCCACAATGCGTTGATGGCCGTTTCCAGGTTGGCCGCCAGCACGGCGCGCGCAGCCGGCACACCCGCGGGCAAGGGAATCACGGCGGAGGCCGGCACCTGGTACACGGTCTGGTGCGGGTACAGGCAGAACACGGTGCGCCCCAGCAGATCGCTGGGCCCGGCCTCGACCACGCCCACATTCACATAGCCGTATTTCACCGGACCGGGGAAGTCGTCTTGCTGGAACGGGGCGCGCATGCGCTGCCACTCGCTGGCCGGCACCTCGCCGCGGAACACCAGGCCTTCCGTGCCCCGGCTCACACCGGTGTGCAGGGTGCGCACACGCACCTCACCGTCGGCCAACGGCGGCAGCGATTCTTCGCGGATCTCGGCGTGGCCGGGCTCCACGGTCCAGCAGGCCTGAGCGGTGATCGGGGAGCGTGAAGGTGATGCCATGAACGAAAAGGGATATGCCGTGTCAGAAGGGTCGTGCGTGCCATGATGGCCGCGACCTGCCAACCGGCGGGGCCATCTTATGTTGCAGACGATGAAAACCGCAGGCAGCTCACCCTTTACGCCCCAGCCCCGTCAGGACATCGCGGACCGCCGGGGTCTGGCGCGCGACGCTGCGCGCGACCTCGCCGTGGTGGGCTTGCTGGTGCTGCTCACTGGCTTCGGGTTGGCCGCTTCAGCGGGTCTGGGTCTCGACCACGTCGTCAAGGCCTTGCTGGTGTACGCCGCAGGCGCCTGGCTGGTGTGGCGTGGCCTGGGTGCCCACCCACACGCCCGCTTTGGCCCTGCCAACCGGGTGACGCTTGCCCGCCTGGGGGCCATGTCGCTCATGGCGGCGCTGCTCGGTGAAGCCCTGCCCCGCCCACCGCTGGATGCAATGGCCACGGCCGCCTGGTGGCTGGTGATCGTGGCCACCGTCACGGCGCTGCTCGACGCGGTGGATGGCGCACTCGCGCGGCGCAGCGGCCTGGCCAGCGCCTTCGGCGCGCGCTTCGACATGGAGACCGACGCCGCCTTCACCCTGGTGCTGTGCGCGCTCGTGGTGCAGGCCGGCCAGGCCGGCGTCTGGATTCTGGCCAGCGGGCTCATGCGTTATGCCTTCGTGGCTGCGGCCTTCGTCTGGCCCTGGTTGAACGGACCACTGCAGCCGAGCAAACGGCGCCAGACCGTGTGTGTGGTGCAGATCACCACGCTCATCGTGTGCCTCGGCCCCATCGTGCCGCCGCTGCTGGCCAGCGCGCTGGCCGCGGTCAGCCTGGCCTTGTTGACCCTGTCCTTCGCCATCGATGTGCGAACCCTGGCGCGGCAGCGCCCCACCCCACCGGAGACCTGAACCATGCGTGCCCACCTGTTGAAAACCACCATCGTCTGGGCCGCCATCGCGGCCAGTTCCCCGCTGTTGATGAGCACGGCACATGCCCAGGCCGCGCGCTACGAACTCGACCCCGACCACACCACCGTGGCCTTTCTGGTCGACCACATCGGCTACGCCAAGGTGCTCGGCATGTTCCGCTCCGCGCGCGGCAGCTACCGCTTTGACGAAGCCACGGCCACGCTCTCGGAGGTGCGCATCGAGGTGGAAACTGCCAGCGTTTTCAGCAACCAGCGCAAGCGCGACGACCACCTCAAAGGCCCGGATTTTCTGAACAGCGGCGAGTTTCCCAAGATGGTGTTCACCGCCTCCGGCGCCAAACGCACGGGCGACAAGACCTTCGACATCAGCGGCCAGCTCGAACTGCTGGGCAAGACGCAACCGCTCACCTTGCAGGCCACCTGGAACAAAAGCGCAGAGTCCCCACTGGGCGGACCACTGGGCAAGCCTTATGTGATGGGTGTGTCGGCGCGCGGCAGTTTCAAGCGCAGCGCCTACGGCATGAACTACGCGGTAGCCAACGGCTGGGTGGGCGACGAGGTGCCACTCATCATTGAATTCGAGGCCATTCGCAAGTGATGTGGGCACAGGCGCAGGCGGCGCCGCCGTCGGCGTCGGGCTGGCTGCTGCGTTTCTTGCTGGCGTTCGGCGTGCTCAACACGCTGCTCACCTTCGAAAACCGCTGGCCCGGTTTCGGCGTGGCCTACATGCCGCGACTGTCGTTCGAGCTGTGCCTGGCTTTGGTGGCGCTGTTGGGCTGGGTGGCGTGGCGCGGCGGCCTGTCGTCCCGGGCCGCCTGGATTGGGACCGCTGCTTTCGTGGGTCTGGTGCTGGTGCGCTACGCCAACGTCACCGCGCCCGCCGTGATGGGGCGCCCGGTCAATGTGTACTGGGATGGCCGCCATGCGGGCGAATTGCTCCGGGTGGCCGCGCAGGCCATGCCAGGCTGGCAAGTGGCGGCAGCGATCGTCACGCTGCTGGCGGGTGGGCTGCTGCTCGCGCTGGTGGTGCGCTGGTCCATCGGCGTGCTGGCGAGCTGCCTGGTGTGGTCACGTCCCCGGCCATGGCTGCTGTCCGGCGTAGGCGCCTGTGCGCTGAGCTTTGCCGCGTATGTTCCAGACCAGAGCGACACGCGCTGGTTTTTCTCGTTGCCCATCACCCCGACGCTCTTGCAGCAGGGCCAACTGTTGGCACAGGTGTGGCTGCCGGGGCATTCGCGGGCGGCGCTGGGGGCAAGCCCGGCTTTCGGCGGTGATCTCTCCGGACTGGTGGGCACCAGCGGCCCGGCTGACGTCTTGCTGGTGTTCGCGGAGTCCTACGGCGCCATCACTTTTGACGACGCCACACAGGCCGCCGCGCTCGCCGAACCACGCGCGGAGCTCGCGCAGGCGATTCAGGACAGCGGTCG
>NZ_JALHLX010000004.1:80957-82851 GCF_022844385.1 Hydrogenophaga sp.
GACGTCTTGCTGGTGTTCGCGGAGTCCTACGGCGCCATCACTTTTGACGACGCCACACAGGCCGCCGCGCTCGCCGAACCACGCGCGGAGCTCGCGCAGGCGATTCAGGACAGCGGTCGCTTCGTGGTGTCGGCCCGCGTCACCGCACCGACCTTTGGCGGCTCGTCCTGGCTGTCGCACGCGGCGTTGCTGGCCGGCGTGGACACCACCGACCCAGCCGACCACGACCTGTTGCTGACCAGCCAGCGGCCCACGTTGGTGAGCCACTTCGCGCGCCACGGCTACCGCACGGTGGGCTGGATGCCCGGCCTCAAAAGCCCGTGGCCCGAAGGTGCGTTTTACGGTTTCGACCGCCTGGCCGATGACGCCGGCATTGGCTACCGGGGACGGGACTTCGGCTACTGGCGCATCCCCGACCAGGCCGCCATGGCCATGCTGCAAGCGCAGGAACTGGACCGCACAAGCGCGCGCGAACCGCGCTTTGCCGTGTTCGCCACCACCAGCACGCATGCGCCCTTTCACCCGATTGCACCGTTTGTTGCCGACTCGGCCTCGTTGACAAGTCCCGAGGCCTATGCCGGAGTGGTGGCAGCGCCTGCTGCTGGATCGTTCATCCAGCCCTTGCCTCGGTACCTGGAGAGCATGCGGTACCAGCATGCGTGGATGGCCGACTACCTGCGCCGCTGGGCGCCCCGGCCCATGGTGATGATCGTGGTGGGCGACCACCAGCCACCGGCCCTGGTGAGCGGCCGGGGAGCCTCGTGGGAGGTGCCGGTGCACGTGGTCAGCGACGATGCGGCCTTGCTGCAGCGTTTGCTCGGCAACGGCTTTGTGGCGGGACTCACGCCACCGCCAGCTTCGCTGGGCCGCATGCCGACCCTGACCTCGGTGCTGTTGAACGCATTCGATGCGCCCGGCGCCCACGAGACCCGGGGCATCGACCATGTGGTGCGACCCGCCGATCCCGCCCTTTCAAAAGATCGATCGCCCTCCGGCTCCTGATCTCAGCGTGCCAGCCAGGCATGCACGTCGCCCGACGGTCCATCGGGTGGCATGTTGTGCAGCCACGCACGCATGGCGTCGGCGTCCTCGCCCTCTGGCCGCAACAGGCGAAGGCGTTCCCCCAAGGACACGGCATAGCGGTAGCGCCCGGCACCAGCCAGTGCCTCCAGCCGGTCGATGCAGCCCAGCGCCACATCACGCACCGCAGGAACGAATTCGAACGACACCGCCGGCACCGGCTGGCTCAGGCCCATGAGCACCTCCAGCTCGAAGCCTTCCACATCGATCTTCACGAAATCGGGCACCCCATGTGCAGCGATCAAGGCGTCCAGTGTGGTCACCTCCACCAGCGGCCCGGTTTCCCACTGCACGCCGCGAAACGATGACGCTGCTCCGGCGCGCGCCACAAAGTCGGTCGAAAGTGTGGCCACCGAGGGCGTGCGTGGACTGGCCATCAAACGCGCCTGGCCCGGCGCGCGGCCCAAGGCCTGTGGCAGCAGTGTCACCACGGGGTCGGTGCCGAAGCGGCGCTGCAGCAGGCGCACAAAGTCGGCCTGCGGCTCCAGCGCCACCACGCGCGCGCCGAGCTGGCGAAAGGCCAGGACCCGGTTGCCGGCGTGGGCCCCCACATCAAACGCCAGCCCACCGGCTGGCACAAAGCGGCGGTAAAAGCGCCGCAGCTGCATGCCGCGCCACGGAATGCCGCGGTAAACCAGCAGCGAACGCAGCAGGCCGAACTGGCGGTCGAGCTGCTCGCCCATCAGGCGACTACCTCATTCCCACTCGATCGTGGCCGGAGGCTTGCTGCTCACGTCGTAGGTCACCCGGTTGATGCCGCGCACCTCGTTGATGATGCGGCTGGACACCTTCTTGAGCAGCGCGTAGGGCAGCT
>NZ_JALHLX010000005.1:0-20946 GCF_022844385.1 Hydrogenophaga sp.
ATGCTGAACAGGCTTTCGGTGAAGGTGTCGGATCCGCGCATGCCGCATTGTCCTGCCTACGCCTTCTTCTGGATCAAGTCACGGGGTTTGCGTCGAGGTATTTCAGCAGCCTGCTAGGCGCACCCACCAGCAGCACTCGCTGCAATGACGCAAGTGGAAAATCGAAGGTCGCTTCAAGGCTGTCTGCAGCCGGCCAGGTTTTGCAGTCCAATGACAGCCGCCGCCGGAACCTGCCATTCGTCACTCTGCGAGGCGACCGACCGCTGCATCTTCAGCAGCGGCCACTCAACATCGATGGGCCGCACTAGTGGACTGTAACGTTTAAAAGGGAAGTATCATGGCAACCATTCCGCCGGAGGTTGCGATGAAACTCACGAAGAGCGAGCGCATGGAACTTCAACAGCAAGTAGCTGCGAGAAATGGCCGAGCCGATGCGGCGCGGCACGCGCGGTTGATCTTGCTGTTGGCCGACGGGCTTACCTGGTCGGAGATCCGATCCAAGCTCGACTGCAGCGACAGCTACATCGACCGGTGGAGCAAGCGGTTTGAAGCTGACCGTCTGGCCGGTCTGTTCTCTCGCCACGCTGGGCGCGAGCGCTACAAGGTGACCGATCGGCTGGAAGCTCGGGTGCTTGCACGCACCACCAAACACAAGCCGGCTGACGGCTCCACTCACTGGTCTACGCGCAAGCTGGCCGCTGAGCTGGGCGGGGACATCTCGCACATGACCGTGGCCCGCATCTGGGCCAAGCACGGTATCAAACCGCACTTGCTCGAAGGCTATCTGACATCCAACGACCCGGACTTCGAGACCAAGGCGGCTGACGTCATCGGGCTGTACCTGAACCCTCCGCAGAACGCCGTGGTGTTTAGCGTCGATGAGAAGACCGCGATTCAGGCGCTCAACCGGCTGGACCCTGTGCTGCCGCTTTCGCCGGGACGGGCCGAGCGCCATGGCTTCGAGTATTTCCGACACGGCACGCTGTCGTTGTATGCAGCCTTCAACACCAAGACCGGCGAGGTGCTGGGCAAGACTGCCACGCGCCACACCTCGGCGGAATTTGTGGCGTTTCTCACTGACATCGTGGCCAACCAGCCCAAGGGCAAAGAGATTCATGTCATCGCCGATAACCTCTCGGCCCACAAGACCAAGCAGGTTGCTGCGTTTCTCGAAATGCACAGCAACGTTCATATGCACTTCACGCCAACGTACTCGTCCTGGCTGAACCAAGTGGAGTTGTGGTTTGCCAAGATCGAACGTGATGTCATCGCACGCGGTGTCTTCACGTCCGTGCCTGACTTGAAGAGAAAGATCATGCGATACATCCGCAAGTACAACGAGCAGACCAAGCCAGTGAAGTGGAAGTACTGTGATCTGTCACGACGCATTACTCCCGATTCAATCGTTACAGTCCACTAGGTGCCGAGCGACTCCTACCCGCTAGGCAGCCGGCTCTTTGCGACCCGTTGCGGGCTTTCGACTTCATGCCGCTTACCGGTCACACCCATCATCCCATTTCTCGCTCTGGAGTGAGGGAGGCTGCCGGGTTTCGTGGTTTACTTATACCTGTATAAAAATCAGGACGTCGCGCGTAACGCGTTGATCTGGTTGTATTTTTAGAGGAATTGAGTGACCAGAATATTCCGCACCGTCCAGCTTATCCCGCATGTTCTGCGGGATACATTCGTTAGGCAGCCGACCGCAGCACAATACTAATGAAGGGGTGAAGCGAAAATGTCACCAGAAAATCAGCCCATCGACACGACGACTGCAGAGGCATATGAGAGGCACATGGTGCCGGGCATGTTTGCTCACTGGACGGAGCTTGTGATTGGCGTTGTGGCGCCGCAACCGGGAGATCAAGTGCTGGACATGGCCTGTGGCACCGGTATCGGGGCGAGGATGGCCACACGCTTCGCTGGCCCGACCGGAAACGTTATCGGCGTCGATATCGATCCAGGCGTCATCGAGGTTGCCCGGAGGTTGACGCAGGGCACAGGAACTCCAATGGAGTGGCACTGCGCAGACGCACTCCAGGTGCCATTTAAAGACGCTACGTTTGATCTCTGCCTTTGCCTTCAGGGACTTCAGTTCTTCAAAGATCGTCATGCCGGTTTCGCCGAGATTCGCCGGATGCTCAAACCATCGGGTCGACTAGCGGCGAGCATCTGGGGACCACTTGAGTACAACATAGGGCACTACGCCGTGGTTCAAGCACTGGAGAGTCAAGGGGTTGATGCCTCAGCGGCAAAGCGAGCGTGCTCCTTCTCCAATCCTGATGACATTCGCGACGCCGCTACTCGTGCAGGGTTCTCTCGGATACAACTTCGCACCGAGGATGGGGTGTCTCATTTCACGTCCATCCAATCATTCATCGACGGAATGACCCAGGGGTCTCCTTCTACTCGCCATGCCGTGGCACTTCTCCCAGAAAGTGGGCGCGATGAGTTTCTCAAACAAGTGCGCATGATGTTAGAGCCTCACGTAGCAAGTGGTGAACTCAGATACCCAATGCGCACCCATGTGTTGGTTGCCCAGCCATAGGGCATGAGAAACAAACTGGCTGCCTAACCAGCGCATGAACACGGACGCTCAACAGCGGCGCTGCGCACCGATGTTTCGCGCCGGTTATGCGCGCCGTTGAGCGACTGCATTTCCGTTTAACCGAAGGCCGCTCATGGCCGAGAGCACTGGTCCTGACCTACACCAAATAGCCGCCTCTGCAGCGACGCCTGGGCGGCCGTCTGACAGCCCCGGAGGCGGTTCACTATTTGGCTCGCGGAGAGCCTTTCACACGTTCAATGGTGCGGGCCACGTAGATCGCACAGAGCTTGGCCGGGTCTTCTTGGAACATCTTGATGCGCTTGGTGTTCTCAAGCACCAGCAGCCCGACGCATTGCGCAAAGAACGCTGTGACCTCCTCACGCGCTGTCTTAGCCGATGCGCCCAGAGCCTGGAGCGCAGACTCAAAGTGCGCCAATGAGTCGCGAAGACGGCCGTTGAGCGTCGCATTCAGCGCAGGTGTAAGCCCATGCGGGCGCATACCCCCAAAAAGATAAAAGCCCAGGTCAAGGTCGCGGGGGTTGAAAGCGTAAAACTCGTAGAACCCTAAGGCGGCACGCTCAGCCTTTTGCGATGGCGATCGGGTGCCTTCGATGCGCTGGCTTACAGCCGCATTCAGCCGCTCCAGAGACTCGGCCAGCAAGGCACCATAGATCTCTTCCTTGGCGGCAAAGTACGAGTAGATGGCGCCAGGTGTGTATCCAGCCTGCTTCGCGATTTCACGAACGCTGGCACCGTCCAGGCCGTGCTGTTCGAAAACCTCACGGGCAGCCGCAAGGATGTGGGTGCGCTTGGCATCACTCACCAAGTTCAAGCGGTCCCGGCGTTGTTGCTCACGATCGACTGCGGCTGCAGGCATGTGCTTCTCCTTGGTTGAGATCATCCCACGAAATTAAATCGTTGACAGTAGGTTAAACGCTGTTTAATCTAACGACAGATGTTTAGCACCTATTGAGGAGAGTGTCATGCTGATGTCCGCCCTTGAGTACGAAGAGTCCCTGCGCCAATACCGTCCCAAAGTCTTTGTTGATGGGCGTCGGGTGGAGTCAGTTGTGGATGAACCGGCATTTAGCCCTGGGGTCAACGCGATCGGTCTGACCTACGACTACGCGCTGCGCCCTGAATACGCGGCGATCATGACGGCCACTCAGGGCAGCAGCGGCAAGCTGGTGAACCGGCTGCTGCACATCAATACAAGTAGCGGTGACTTGCTCAACAAGCTCGAAGCCGTGCGTCTTGTATGTCAAGAAACAGGCTGCGCTCAGCGCTACCTGACCCACGACGCGCTCAATGCCATCCACCAGGTGTCCGCACGTATCGACGATGCAAAGGGCACGACGGAGCATCGGGAGAAATTCGCCGCCTATCTGCATGATGTGCAAGACCGCGATCTCACCCTGGGCATCGCCATGACCGATGCCAAAGGGGACCGTAGCAAGCGACCTCATCAACAGGGCAATGCCAACGCGTACGTCCACGTCACGCACCGTGATGGCAAGGGCATCCGCATCTCAGGCACCAAGGCGATCGTGACTGGCGCCCCCTACATGCACGAATTCCTGGTCATGCCGTGCCGCAATATGGGTCAGGAAGATGCCGACTTCGCAGTGTGCTGCGCAGTGCCTGTGGATGCAGAGGGCGTGACCATCATCGCCCGTCCTGCGGGTCGTCCCGGCGATAAGGCGGCGCTCTTCTCCAACAAGTACGGTCAGTCCACGGGCGTTGTGATGTTCGAGAACGTCTTTGTTCCTTGGGACAAGGTGTTCTACGCAGGTGAGTGGGAGCACAGCGGCTACATGACCTACAACTATGCGACGCACCATCGCCACAGTTGCATCGGCGCTCGCGCCGGTTTTGGTGACTTGCTGATCGGTGCGGGCGCCTTGATGTGCGAGGCCAACGGCTTTGATCCGGCGGAGGAACACCATTTGCGCGACCAGATGGTGGACCTCATCAAGATAACGGAGGGCTTTTACGCATGCGGTGTCGCAGCGTCTGTCTATGCCTCAGAGGACAAAGCTGCCAAGAGCTTTGTCCCTGACCCTGTGTTCTCCAACATCGGCAAACTGCTGCTCGCGACCCAGATCTACGACATGCACAAGATCGCTCACTATGTTTCAGGCGGTCTGATCGTGGCGCTGCCTGGTCCTGACGAAGATCACAATCCCGAAACAGCAGCCAAGCTCAGCGACGTGCTTCGTGCGAATCCAGCCATTCCGTATGAAAAGCGCATCGAGACAGCTCGTTTCATCGAAGACCTGACGGCGTCGTATCAGGGCGGCTGGTACTCGGTCATCAGCTTGCACGGAGGTGGGTCACCGGAAGCCATGAAGCGCGAGATTTACCGCAACTATCCTCTCGGATCTAAAGTGGACCTCGTTGAGCGGCTGTTGGATCGCGGCGTCTTGCACGACGAGAAACGGTCGATCACCCAGAACCGCCAACCAGGCAAGTGCTGCGACACCGGGTGTACCGTACCGGGTCAGCCGGTCATGGTCTCGCTCCCAGCAACTACGAAAGCCAAATCAGGGGCTATGTGAATGAATGGGAGCACTGAAGCTCGCGCGCTCATGGATCAGTGGTGCAAGGCATTCGTCGCCGCTGACGTTGAAGGCGTTCTCAGCTTGTATGCGTCGGATGCCGTGTTTCTGGGAACTTCCAGCCCCAGGATGGTCAGCACATCACAGCAGGTTCGGACCTACTTTGTCGGCGCGATGCATGAGCGCAAACCCCAAAGCGCGCAGGTGCTGGAGCTTCAACATCAAGACTTTGGCAACATGGCAGTCATCACAGCACTTGATCGCATCGAGTGGTCTGCTGCTGCAGGACCTGCTGTATCAATGGGGCGTGTCACAGTTCTTCTTCAACGTGTGGCAGACGCTTGGCAGATCGTGAACTTTCACAGATCAGAAGTGCCAAGAGTATGAATTCCTTTGATGTTTCAGCGGGGCGCGGCATGGGAGCCAGGACTTTTGGGATAGTGGCTTGAGCCTGTCTGCATCTCGCCGACCGCATGAGTTCGTTCCTTCCGGCGGCTGATATTCGATCGCGGATTGGCGGTGCAGCTTTCGAGCTGCCAAGTTGAGTGACAGCATCCCCCTCAATACCGGTCATCGATGCTGCCGCGTTGCCAGATAAGCCTATGACGGCTTCGTGCCAGGCACCGTGAACTCAGCTCCCGGCCATGACCGACGGCAATCGCTGCACAACAGTCCTCCGATCGCGGACATCCGGCCAGATCCGTCAACCGACCTCTGTCGAGCCTGTCACCTGCGCCAGGGTCTCTTGCAGTACCTCCACCAGCGTCGTCAAGCCAGGCTCTTCCACAGGAAAGTGGCCGCAGCCTTGCAGTGGAACATAGCGTGTGGGTGCGGCAATGCGCTGCAGAAAGGCCAGACTCATGGCCGTCGGTGTCCAGTGGTCCTCTGTGGGGTGGACGAGGGTGACCGGGATGCGATGGAAGGCCTCTGGCGCCACCTCGGGCATGGAAAACAGAAAGCTGGCCAGAAAACCCAGTGGCACACGGCTGCCGCCACCGCGCACGTCGTTCATGCACAGGCGTGCCAGCGCCGGCTGGTTGGCGATGGCTTTCATCGGTGCGATCCAGCGAATCGGCACGCGACAGCGAGCCAGTGCATGGCCGTTTGCCCGGGCCAATGGGGCCAGCAGCGGGCGAAGTGCCCGCACGCTGAAGGCGCCACCCCACCGTGACAGGGCGGGCCAGCAGATGGGGTTGGATGGGTCCAGCAGACATGTGACCAGCAGGTGGTCCACTGCATCTGGCACGCGGGCGCTGGCCGAGTAGCCGAGCAGGCCACCCATGCTGCCACCCAGCAGCACCAGAGGGCGGGCGTCTGCGGCGGTTTGTTCGCGCAGCAGGTCGGCCACGCAGTCCACCCAGTGGGGGTAGGTGATGGCACCCGGGTTGGGGACCTCGGTCAAGCCGTAGCCGGGCAGGTCCGGCGCCAGCACGTCAAAGCCCCTATCGGCGGCCAGTGCAGCCAGCGGCCACAAGGCACCCGAATGACCGCCAGCCCCATGAAGAAGCAGCAGGCGGGCGCCTGCATCGGGCCGAGGGATCCGCGCGAAGTGGACCCGCATGCCTCGCCAGGGCCACCAGTAGGATTCAGGCGCCTGGACGGTAGTGGCACGCTGGCGCCAAGGCTCGGGTAGGCAGGCCAGATATTCGGCAGGATTGATGGAGCGGGGCATCAGGGTGGGCAGCGTGGCGGCTCAGCGGCTTCACGGGTGGTTTCTGGGACGAGCGGGTGATGGCGTTTACACGACCAACGGCAATGGACATGAAGTGGCCTGGAACAATTGTCAGCGCCTGAAGGCCAACCACGTAAAAGCCAGCACCTCCGTCACTCAGCCCTCGACGCCGCCGCTCCTGAGTGGGAATCATCCGGCGTTGGCCGCCGAGCTGCAGCCTCTATAAAGTCAGCCACCGTCTGCCATCCAGCGCGCAGTTGCGCCTCACTCTTGCCCACGTAGTGTCCCAAGGTCACGTCACCTGCAACCGAATGGTTGAGCATTCGCTTCAGCAAACCACCTGAGACCAGCTCTTCTGCGATGCTGGCAAAGGTATCGCGCAACCCATGCCCTTGCACATGGGTTTTTGCCCTTGCATTGATCCACTTCAGCGTTTTTCGGGCATCGGTGATGGGGAACAACACTTCGTCGGGTTTTCGGCCTGCGCAGTGCTTTGATGCGATCTCAAGCGCCTGTCGGGCCAGCAACAGCTTGTGGTCACTACGGTTCTTTGTATCCCGCAACACGACCTTTCCAGCTTCACAGTCCACGTCACCCACCCTGATTGGCGGGTAGTTGTATCGCTTGTCGCCATGAATCTCTCCTCCGCGACACCCGGTCAGCAACTGGAAACGGTAGTAGTCGGCCGCGACTTGTGAGGGGGCTTTTCCGCTTGCCCGCCACCAGGCACCCAGTCGCTCCGGTGGGATTGGAGCTGGGTTCCCTTTCGCCGGTGCGAGCACGATCCGATCGCGCCCCGCCGTATCACGGCCCAGCGGATTGCCCGGCACCACGACCCCATGCCATCGCATCACCGCACGCAACACCTGCATCGCATAGTCGGCTTGCCGTTTTGAACGCTTGAGCAGCGACGAATACTGATCCCGAATGTCATCGGAAGTGAGCTTCACCAACAGCTTGTTGGCGAGCTGAAACAGCAACCCGTCTGCCAGTTTCTTGCCCGTCTTGGTTGTTTCCCCGGGTTCGACCATGGCCAGGTAGTCAGCCTTTGTGCGGGCCTTCAATGGCAGACCGTCCTTTGCCCGCCGCTTCTTGTCAACGTACTCGCGGAGTGCCTTGGCGACTGTCATGCCCTCTTGCCGGTCCATTTGCTCGCGCTCAGCTGCTTCGGCCCGCAACCGTGCCTCCTCTTGGGCTGGCCAGTCCACCCCGTCGCGAGCCAGCGCCCGGATGCGAGCGGCCTCGGCACAGGCCGTGGCGAGCTTCATTTGGCCCGGACCTTCCCCATACTCCTGCGGCAATCGATATTGGCGCTCTACATCAGACCCCTTGACGGAGTAGCGGACCAGTAAGGTGCGAACGCCATCTGGCGCGATGCGCAGCTGCAAGCCTCGGTCGAGCGTCAGCTTGTAGGGCTTCGCTTTGGCTTTGTGGGTTTCAATCGCTCTGACCGTGAGGAGCGGCATTTGCGTGTTCCGTGTCCGACTGGTGTCCGAAAAATCCTGAGATCAGATGCTACCGAGCGGGACTGCATGAAACAACAAATTCTTGTAACCCATTGATTTAGAATGGTTTTATCTCGTCCCAGGACGTCCCATAGCGTCCCAGAAAATCTGGTTTATACTGACTGTTAATCCGCAGGTCCCTGGTTCGAGTCCAGGTCGGGGAGCCACCCTAATTCCACTCAAAGGCCTTCTTGCGAAGGCCTTTGTTGTTTCTGCCTCTCTCTTCTTTGAGTGATCCATGCGTCCAACGGGCATCCAACTGATCCGCATCGCTTTCTGGTGCAGCGTCATCGTGCTGGCCGTCGCCTCGCTGGTTCCTGTGGACCTGTTGCCGCAGCAAGCGGCCACCATCTGGGACAAGGGACAGCACGCCTTCGGCTTTGGTTGGTTGGCCCTGCTTGGCTTGCTGGCCTACAGCCACAAGCCCTGGACCATGGTCATTGCATTGCTGGCGTATGGCGGCGTCATCGAGCTGCTGCAGGCTGCCACGGGCTGGCGCTACGGAGAATGGCTGGACTTCCTGGCCGATGGCATCGGTGTGTTCATCGGCGCGGCCATCTGGCTCGTCGTGCGACGCCTTTCAACACCGCAGACCTGAGGCCCGCCGCACAATAGCGGCATGTCACACGCTCCACCGAACCGCGCCCTGCCCTGGCTGGAGCCGGGCCAACCGTTTCCCCCGGTGGAGACGGCGTGGGGCCCGGGCGACCCTGCGCCGGGCCTGCTGGCTGCAGGCGGCGTGCTCGACGTGCCCTCCCTCATTGCTGCCTACTCCCGCGGCATCTTTCCCTGGTTCAGCGCCGGGCAGCCGATCCTGTGGTGGAGCACCGACCCCCGCATGGTGCTTGAGACGCGGGCGTTTCGCGTGCACCGCTCGCTGCGCAAGACGATCCAGAAGCTGCGAGTTGAAGGCCGGCTGGACATTCGCTTCGACCACGACTTCGAACGTGTGATCCGGGCCTGCGCGCACACGCCGCGCGACGGTCAGGACGGCACCTGGATCCTTCCTGCCATGGTCCAGGCCTACACAAGGCTGCACCATGCCGGCGTGGCGCACAGCGTGGAAGCGTGGATCGATGGCGAGTTGGCTGGCGGTCTCTACTGCATCAACCTCGGCGGCATGGTGTATGGCGAATCCATGTTCAGCCGCCAGAGCGATGCCTCCAAGATCGCCCTGGCCGCGCTCGTGGGCTTCTGCCGAGCCAAGGATCTGCCGCTGATCGACTGCCAGCAGAACACGCCGCACCTCGCCAGCCTGGGTGGCCAATTGATGCAGCGAGTGGCCTTCTGCCGACACGTGCACGAGGCCATGTCGCGCCCCGCGCCCCGGTGGGAATTCCAGCCCATATACTGGCAAAACGTCATCCCTGAACACCGTCGGCCAGCGTGACACACCTCAAAGAACTCCCGCTTCAGGCACTGCAGTTTTACGCGACGGCACCCTATCCCTGCAGCTATTTGCCAGGGCACCAGGCCCGCTCGCAAGTGGCCACGCCCAGCCACCTGATCCACAACGACGCCTACTCCGATCTGGTCACGCACGGCTTTCGCCGCAGTGGCATGTTCACCTACCGGCCTTACTGCGATGGGTGCCAGGCCTGTGTGCCCCTGCGTGTGCCCGTCGCGAGTTTCAAGCCCAGTCGCAGCCAGCGCAGATCCAGGCTACAGCACGCCAACCTGCAGACACGTGTGCTCAAATTGTGTTTTGTCCCTGAGCACTACCAGCTCTACCTGCGCTACCAGAACAGCCGCCACGCCGGTGGCGGCATGGACCACGACAGCATCGACCAATACACCCAGTTTTTGCTGCAGAGCCGGGTGAACTCGCGCCTGATCGAGTTCCACGAACCTGGGGTCGATGGACAAGCATCGCGTCTGAAGATGGTCTCCATCGTCGACGTGCTCAACGACGGCCTGTCGGCGGTCTACACCTTCTACGAACCCGACGACAAAGCCAGCTACGGCACCTACAGCGTGCTGTGGCAGATCGAGCAAGCCCAGGCGCTGGGCCTCCCGCACATTTACCTGGGGTACTGGATCGCCCAGAGCGGCAAGATGAACTACAAGGCCGGCTTCCAGCCGCACGAGTTGCTGCTGGACGGGCGCTGGGTTCCTGGTGCATGAAGCGCGCGGATTGTGAACGCGTCACACGTGCGCAACACGGCTTCATATTTCACCTCGTAAAATTTCGGTCACACTCACCCCATGACCAAACGCTCCGACTCCCTCCCCGCCACGCCCACGGTCCAGGTCATTGAACGCATGTTCAACCTGCTGGAGGTGCTGGCTTCCAAGGAAGAACCGGTGTCGCTGAAGGAGATCAGCGAAAAGACCGGGCTGCACCCGTCCACGGCGCATCGCATCCTCAACGATCTCACCATCGGTCGTTTCGTGGACAGACCCGAGGCCGGCAGCTACCGCCTCGGCATGCGGCTTCTGGAGTTGGGGAATCTGGTGAAGGCCCGACTGAGCGTGCGCGACGCAGCCCTGCTACCCATGCGCGAGCTGCACAAGCAGATCCAGCAACCCGTCAATCTGAGCGTGCGCCAGGGTGACGAGATCGTGTACGTCGAACGGGCCTACAGCGAACGCTCCGGGATGCAGGTTGTGCGCGCCATCGGTGGACGCGCACCATTGCACCTCACGTCGGTGGGCAAGCTCTTCCTCGCCGATGACGAACCCCAGCGCGTGCGTGCCTACGCCACCCGCACCGGCCTGGCGGGCAACACACGCAACAGCCTCACCCAATTGCCGAGCCTGGAGCGCGAACTCGCTCAGTGCCGGCAAGCCGGTCTGGCCCGGGACAACGAAGAGCTCGAACTGGGCGTTCGCTGCATGGCCGCCGGCATTTACGACGATCAGAACAAGCTGGTGGCGGGGCTGTCCATCTCGGCACCGGCAGACCGCATCGACGAGAGCTGGGTGTCGAAGCTCCGAAGCACCGCCGCTGAAATTTCGTCGGCGCTGGGGTGCTCGCGTCCAGCGGGTTTACCAGGCCGCTGAAGAGTCAAGCGCCCATGCAAAACGGTCCGCAAAGGACCGTTTTTTGTGAGAAGAGCAAAGCTCGATCAGCCCTGAGGACGAACCGCCGGGCGGGCCATTTCGGTCTGCACCTCCACCCAACGGCGCACCCGCTCTGCGTCTTGCAGGCGGCTCAGCTTGCCGGTCGAATCCAGGAACACCATGATCAGCTGGCGACCCGCCACCTTGGCCTGCATCACCAGGCAACGACCCGCCTCCGAGATGTAGCCGGTCTTTTGCAGTCCGATGTCCCAATCCGGGTTCTTGATCAGCCGGTTGGAGTTGTTGTAGTGCAGCGTGCGACGACCCAGCTCGACTTCGTGGCCGGGCGACGTGGACAGGCTGCGCAGAATAGGCCGGTCGTGAGCGACGGACACCAACGTGGCGAGATCGCGCGCACTGGACTGGTTCAGGCTCGACAAGCCCGTGGGTTCAACATAGCGGGTGTCGGCCATGCCAAGCTGTTTGGCCTTGCCGTTCATCAAACGCACGAATTCGCTCAGGCCACCTGGGTAAGTGCGTCCGAGTGCATTGGCCGCCCGGTTCTCGCTGGACATCAGGGCCAGATGCATCATTTCGCCACGCGACAAGGTACTGCCCACGGCCAGACGCGAGCTGCTGCCCTTGTGGGTGTCCACATCGTCCTGGGTGATGGTGATCAGCTCGTTCATGTCCAGATTCGCATCGGCGATCACCAGACCGGTCATGAGCTTGGTGAGCGAAGCAATCGGCAGGACCGCTGCGTCGTTCTTGCTGAACAGCACCTCGTTGGTTTCCTGGTCGATCACCAGTGCCACACTGGAGTTCAGGTCCAGGCGGTCGTTGCTGGCGCGCAGACCCAGTTGTTCACCCATGGACAGACGGGCTGGCGCAGCCACCCGCACCACCGTGGTTCTCACGACTTTGCGGGACTGACTCTTCGCGAGTTGCTGGCGAGCCACGGGTTTCTTGCCCGAGGCGATCTGCACCTTGACGCGAGAGGCGCTCTTTTTGGCGATGACGGCCTTCTTCGTGGAGTTCTTGGCCGTCGTCACCTTGCGGGTTGCGGTCTTGGCCGAAGCCGCGGAATGTTTGGTCGGCGCTTTTGCCGAGGACGATTTCTGGGCTTTCTGCGTCTTGGCCACCTTGGCCGGGCTGGTGGCCGCGCTCACCACCGCAGGCAAAACGCTCGCACCCATCCAGGCGGCGACTGTGGCGGCCAGAACCAGTTTTCGAATGCGAAAAACGCCGTTGATCATCACTTCACTCCAGCAACAGGAATTGCGCTGGAGTGAAGTGTATGCACAAAGAAAAAAACTAGCAATATCAATTGCTTGGGAAATTGTCTTAAATGATCGGTAGAACAGGTGCTACTTTTGGTGTCATTTCTGCAGTTCAAAACACTGGGCGTCCCAAGTCATTGATTTTGCTCAACTTTATCCCTGTGCTGCGACGCGGTCGAACTTGCTGTGCAGTTTGTTCAAGGCGCTCAGGTAGGCTTTGGCAGATGCAACCACGATGTCGGGATCTGCCCCCACACCGTTGACGACGCGTCCTCCGTGTTGCAAACGAACCGTGACTTCGCCCTGGCTTTCGGTCGAGCCACTCGTGATGGCATTGACCGAGTACAAGACGAGCTCTGCACCGCTTTTCACATGGATCTCGATCGCCTTCAACGACGCATCCACCGGTCCGTTGCCGTCGCTCTCGACCTGAATTTCCTGACCATCCGCCGTGAACACCACGCTGGCATGCGGACGCTCGCCGGTTTCGCTGCGCTGCTTGAGCGACACCAGGCCGTACTGCTCCTTCTCGGCAGTGACGCTTTCGTCGCTGCACAAGGCAAGGATGTCCTCGTCGAAGATCTCGCTCTTGCGATCGGCCAACTCCTTGAAGGCAGCAAACGCGGTGTTGATTTCGCCTTCGGACTCCATCTGGATTCCCAGATCCTGCAGGCGCTGCTTGAAGGCGTTGCGGCCACTGAGCTTGCCCAGCACGATCTTGTTGGCAGCCCAACCCACGTCTTCCGCACGCATGATCTCGTAGGTGTCCCGCGCCTTGAGTACACCGTCCTGGTGGATGCCGCTGGCGTGTGCAAACGCGTTGGCGCCCACCACCGCCTTGTTGGGCTGCACCACAAAGCCGGTGGTCTGGCTCACCATGCGGCTGGCCGGCACGATCTGCGTGGCGTCCACACCCACGTCCAGGCCGAAGTAGTCGCGCCGCGTGCGCACCGCCATCACGATCTCTTCGAGCGAGCAGTTGCCGGCGCGCTCGCCCAGGCCGTTGATGGTGCACTCCACCTGACGCGCACCGCCGATCTTCACGCCAGCCAGGGAGTTGGCCACCGCCATGCCGAGATCGTTGTGGCAATGCACCGACCAGATCGCCTTGTCTGAGTTGGGCACACGTTCGCGCAAGGTGCGGATGAAATCGCCGTACAGCTCGGGCACTGCGTAGCCCACCGTATCGGGGATGTTGAGCGTGGTGGCGCCTTCCTTGATCACTGCTTCCAGGACTCGACACAGGTAGTCCATGTCGCTGCGGTAGCCGTCTTCGGGGCTGAATTCGACGTCGTCCACCAGGTTGCGTGCAAAACGCACCGACTGTTTGGCCTGCTCCAGCACCTGCTCAGGCGTCATGCGCAGCTTCTTTTCCATGTGCAGCGCACTGGTGGCAATGAAGGTGTGGATGCGGGCGCGGTGCGCGCCCTTGAGTGCCTCGGCAGCACGCGAGATGTCTCGGTCGTTGGCGCGGGCCAGCGAACACACGGTGGAATCCTTGATGACATCAGCGATCGCCTTGACAGACTCGAAATCACCGTTGGAGCTGGCAGCAAATCCGGCTTCGATCACGTCCACCTTCAGGCGCTCCAACTGGCGTGCGATGCGCAGCTTTTCGTCTTTTGTCATGGACGCGCCGGGCGACTGTTCGCCGTCGCGCAAGGTGGTGTCAAAAATGATCAGTTTGTCGCTCATCTCAATGCTCCAGTGGGATGCCTCGTGGGCAGCGCTTCAAAAACCCGCAGTCCAAAACAAAAACGGCCCGCTGCGGGTGCAAACGGGCCGTTGTGAAGGAATCGCTCTCGCGTTACCGAACCTGCCCGTGAAAGACACCCAGTAGTAGCGAGAACAAAATCTTGGACATGGGCGGCAATGTAGCACAAAGCCCTCTCGGCGGGCCATTGGCAAAGGTGATCGGGCCGATGCGAACTCAGTCGTCGTGCAAGCCGCGCTCATCAGGTTCGTCAGTGGACGTGCTGATCACACTGGTCGGGCGGCCCTTGGCCTTGCGCCAAAAGTAAACCGCGTACCCCGACAGCCCATAAACCACGAACAAGGCAAACAAGACGGTGGGGGGGTGGATGTTGATCACGGCGATGGCCAGTGCCACGAGCACGATGGTTGCAAACGGCACACTCTTGCGCAGGTTCAGCTCCTTGAAGCTGTAGAACGGCACATTCGTCACCATGGTCAGGCCCGTGTAGAGCGTGAGCGCAAACATGAACCAGGTCACGTCTTGTGCCGGGATCTCCAGCTCTGTCATCAGCCAGATGAAGCCCGCCACCAAGGCGGCAGCAGCGGGCGATGGAAGTCCCTGGAAGTAGCGCTTGTCCACCACGCCGGTGTTGACGTTGAAACGCGCGAGGCGAAGGGCGGCACAGGCGCAGTAAACGAAGGCAGCGATCCATCCCCAGCGACCGAGGTCGCGCAAGGTCCATTCGTAGGCGATCAGCGCCGGCGCTGCGCCAAAGGACACCATATCGGAGAGCGAGTCCATTTGCTCACCAAATGCACTTTGCGTGTTGGTCATGCGCGCCACGCGACCATCGAGGCTGTCGAGGACCATGGCCACGAAGATGCCCACGGTGGCCAGGTCGTAACGACCGTTCATGGCCATCACCACCGAGTAGAAGCCGCCGAACAAGGCGGCCAAGGTGATCATGTTGGGCACCATGTAGATGCCCTTGGAACGCTTGGGCCTGTCTTCGTGGTGGGTGGGCTGGGGATCGGTGCCGTCGTGCATGAGGTGTGTTTGAAAGGATGCCCGGGGACACCCTTGCATGGTGCAAAGTTGCAGTGTACGGCAGTGACACTGCGGGCAGAAACGACAAAGGCCACCGAAGTGGCCTTTGGGAGAGCCGCTCGACGATGCGAGCGGGACGGGCATCAGTTGCGCGTCTGGTCCACCAGCTTGTTCTTGGCGATCCAGGGCATCATGGCGCGCAGCTGGGCGCCGACCACTTCGATCTGGTGATCGGCGGTCAGGCGGCGGCGGGCTGTCATGCTCGGGTAGTTGGTGCGGCCTTCAGAGATGAACATCTTGGCGTACTCACCCGACTGGATGCGCTTCAGCGCGTTGCGCATGGCTTCGCGGCTCTGGGCGTTGATCACTTCGGGGCCGGTCACGTACTCGCCGTATTCGGCGTTGTTCGAGATCGAATAGTTCATGTTGGCAATGCCGCCTTCGTAGATCAGATCCACGATGAGCTTGAGCTCGTGCAGGCATTCGAAGTAGGCCATCTCGGGCGCGTACCCAGCTTCCACCAGCGTCTCGTAACCCATTTTGATCAGCTCGACCGCGCCACCGCACAACACGGCCTGCTCGCCGAACAGGTCGGTCTCGGTCTCTTCCTTGAAGTTGGTCTCGATGATGCCGGCCTTGCCGCCACCGTTGGCCATGGCGTAGCTCAGCGCGAGGTCACGCGCCTTGCCGCTCTTGTCCTGGTGAATCGCAACCAGGTGAGGCACGCCGCCACCCTGGGTGTAGGTGTTGCGCACGGTGTGGCCGGGGGCCTTGGGCGCGACCATCCACACGTCCAGATCGGCACGCGGCACGACCTGGTTGTAGTGCACGTTGAAGCCGTGAGCGAAGGCGAGCGACGCGCCCGGCTTGATGTGGGGCGCCACGTTCTGGTGGTAGACCTCGGCGATCTGCTCGTCGGGCAGCAGGATCATGACCACGTCGGCCGATTTCACGGCGTCGTTCACTTCCATCACGGTCAGGCCGGCCTTGCCAACCTTGTCCCAGGAGGCGCCACCCTTGCGCAGGCCAACCACGACTTTGACGCCGCTGTCGTTGAGGTTCTGTGCGTGTGCGTGGCCCTGGCTGCCGTAGCCGAGGATGGCCACGGTCTTGCCCTTGATCAGGGACAGGTCACAGTCTTTGTCGTAGAAAACTTTCATGGGTTGCTCCGGTTGAAATGTGTTGTTCGGGGAAATTAAAACTGGGGGATTGTCTTACACGCGCAGGATGCGCTCGCCGCGACCGATGCCGCTGGCACCGGTACGCACTGTTTCGAGAATCGCAGAGCGGTCGATGGCTTCCAGGAACGCATCGTTCTTGGTCTGGTCGCCGGTGAGCTCGATGGTGTAGCTCTTCTCGGTCACGTCGATGATGCGGCCACGGAAGATGTCGGCCATGCGCTTCATCTCTTCGCGCTCCTTGCCCACCGCGCGCACCTTCACCATCATGAGCTCCCGCTCGGTGTAGGAGCCCTCGGTGAGGTCCACCACCTTGACCACCTCAATCAGGCGGTTGAGGTGTTTGGTGATCTGCTCGATGACGTCGTCCGACCCGGTGGTCTGGATTGTCATGCGGGACAGGCTGGGGTCTTCGGTCGGCGCCACGGTGAGCGACTCGATGTTGTACCCACGGGCAGAGAACAGGCCGACCACGCGGGACAGGGCCCCGGGTTCGTTTTCCAGCAAGACAGCGATGATGTGTTTCATGTGCGATTCCTCTTTTCGCCGCCCTCCCCCGCGCACGGTAATGCGCAGGCTTGGCGGACAATAGATTCGTCTGAGGGAATGAAGCAACGGCGGGCCGCTGCTTCGCGGGGGATCAGAGGTCTTCGGAACCCAGCAGCATCTCGGTGATGCCCTTGCCGGCCTTGACCATGGGGAAGACGTTCTCGGTCGGGTCGGTGCGGAAGTCCATGAACACGGTGCGGTCCTTGAGCTTGCGCGCCTCGCGAAGAGCGCCCTCCACATCCTGCGGACGTTCGATCAGCATGCCGACGTGGCCATAGGCCTCGGCGAGCTTCACGAAGTTGGGCAGTGCGTCCATGTAGCTGTGGCTGTAACGGCCTTCGTAGTCGATCTCCTGCCACTGCCGCACCATGCCGAGGTAGCGGTTGTTCAGCGCCACGATCTTGATCGGGGTGTTGTATTGCAGGCAGGTCGAGAGTTCCTGGATGCACATCTGCACCGAGCCTTCGCCGGTCACGCAGAACACCTCGCTGTCGGGCTTGGCCAGCTTGATGCCCATGGCGTAGGGAATACCCACACCCATGGTGCCGAGGCCGCCGGAGTTGATCCAGCGGCGCGGCTCGTCGAAGCGGTAGTACTGCGCGGCCCACATCTGGTGCTGGCCCACATCGGACGTGACGTACGTGTCAGCGTCCTTGGTCATGTTCCAGAGTGTCTCCACCACGTACTGCGGCTTGATCACGTCGGTGTTGCCACGGTCGTACTTCAGGCAGTCCTTGGAGCGCCAGGTCTCGATGGTGTCCCACCAGGCAGACAGCGCCTTGCCGTCGGGCTTGGTGGCGCTCTCGCGCACCATGTTGATGAGCTCGGTCAGCACGTCCTTCACATCGCCCACGATCGGCACGTCCACCTTGACGCGCTTGGAAATGCTCGACGGGTCGATGTCGATGTGGATGATCTTGCGTTCGTTCTGGGCGAAATGCTTGGGGTTGCCGATCACGCGATCGTCAAACCGCGCGCCCACGGCCAGCAACACGTCGCAGTTCTGCATCGCATTGTTGGCTTCGATCGTGCCGTGCATGCCCAGCATGCCGAGGAACTTGCGGTCCGACGCCGGGTAGGCACCCAGGCCCATCAGCGTGTTGGTGACGGGGTAACCCAGCATGTTCACCAGGGTGCGCAGTTCTTCGGTGGCGTTGCTGAGCAGCACACCGCCGCCGGTGTAGATGTACGGACGCTTGGCCGCCAGCAGCAGTTGCAGCGCCTTGCGGATCTGACCGCCGTGGCCCTTGCGCACCGGGTTGTACGAGCGCATTTCCACCGTCTCGGGGTAGCCGTGATAGGGCACCTTGTTGAACGAAACGTCTTTCGGAATATCCACCACCACGGGGCCAGGGCGGCCACTGCGCGCAATGTGAAAGGCCTTCTTCATCACCATGGCCATGTCGCGCGCATCCTTCACCAGGAAGTTGTGCTTGACGATGGGGCGCGTGATGCCGACGGTGTCGCATTCCTGGAAGGCGTCCAGACCGATCGCGGCGGTGGGCACCTGGCCGGTGACGATCACCATGGGAATGCTGTCCATGTAGGCGGTGGCGATGCCGGTGATGGCATTGGTCACGCCGGGACCCGAGGTGACGAGCGCCACGCCCACCTCACCCGTGGCGCGCGCATAGCCGTCGGCCGCGTGCACGGCCGCCTGCTCGTGGCGCACCAGCACGTGCTGAATGGTGTCCTGCTTGTAGAACGCGTCGTAGATGTGCAGCACAGCACCACCGGGGTAGCCCCAGATGTACTTGACGCCTTCGGCCTGGAGAGCCTTGACGAGGATTTCTGCGCCGCGGAGTTCTTGGGTGGCTGTGCCGGTGGCGGCAGCGGCCGAGGCCAGTTCGGCCTTGTTGATTTCCATGATGAACCTTTCGAGAATTTCTCTGACGAAATACCTTGGGTGCCTCTTGACCAACCCTTGTGGGGCGGTGTCGAGACTTGAGACCAGTGGCCATGAGCGGGCACATACCCCGCCGGACCCTGATCCGTTTGCCGTGTTTTGAAGTGCAATGCGGATTATCGCACTGCAACAAGGACTTGCGGCTTCGGCCGGGGTTGAACGCCCTGAAAAAGTGCAAGCCAAGACCGCAATGAGACAATTCGGGCCTGCGCCTCACGGGCCGAATACCTCACTTCTGCATGTCCGCCACCCTTTCCGACCCATCCCGATCCCCCGACGTCACGTCCCCCCCCGACCTGATGGCGCCCTCGTTGCGCAGGCGCATGGCCTGCTGGCTGTACGAGGGCACCTTGATGTTCGGCGTGGTGTTCCTCGTCGGCGTGCTGTTCACCACCAGCTATGTGCTGTCATCGTTCACCCAGTCGGGCAATGCGCTGGACAACCGCTACCTGCAGCAAGCCCTGGTGTTCGTGGCCTTTGGCATTTACTTCGGCTGGTTCTGGGCCAAGGGCCAGACCCTGGCCATGAAGACTTGGCACATCCGCGTGGTCGATCGACACGGCAATGCGCTGACGCAGGGTCGCGCGCTGTGGCGCTATGTGTTGTCGTGGTTGTGGCTGCTGCCACCGCTGGCCGTGGCGGGACTCATGCAGTTGTCAGGGCAGCAGCTCTCGGTGCTGCTGGTGGGGTGGGTTGTGGTCTGGGCGCTGCTCTCGCGCTTTCACGCCCAGCGCCAGTTCCTGCACGACGCGCTGGCGGGCACCCGCCTGGTGCACTTCAAACCGGTGGAGGACACCAGCAAACCCCGGCGCTGGTGGAGCTGAAACCATGAGCCCCCGCCCCGATCGAGAACCCGTCAACGCGCAAAAGCTGCGCACAGGCGCCTCGCGCATGTGGCACGCCTTCGGCTATTCGTTGGCCGGGTTGCGTTCGGGTTGGGGCGAGACCGCGTTCCGCCAGGAAGCGCTCGCTGCCATCGTCATGGTTCCGGCCGCTTTCTGGCTCGGACAGACCTGGGTGGAAACCGCCCTGCTCGCGGGCTCGGTGATGCTGGTGATGATGGTTGAACTGCTCAACACCGGCATCGAGACCGCGATTGACCGCATCGGCCCGGAGTGGCACGACCTCTCCAAGCGCGCCAAGGACATGGGCAGCGCGGCCGTGTTGCTGAGCCTGTTGCTGTGCCTGGGCATCTGGCTTGCGGCCGCCTGGGCCCGTTGGGCCTGATCCTCCGGAACGAGCCACATGACTGAACCCGCTTTTTCACTCTGCGTTTACTGCGGCTCCCGCCCGGGCGCCAACCCCGCCTTCGCCGACACGGCGCGCACCGTGGGCCAATGGATCGGCGAACACGGCGGCCAGCTGGTGTACGGCGGCGGGCGCAATGGCCTCATGGGCATCGTCGCCGACGCCACCATGGCCGCAGGTGGCCGGGCGGTCGGCATCATCCCGAAGGCGCTGGTCGAGCGGGAATGGGCGCACCAGGGTTGCACGGAACTGCACGTGGTGGACAACATGCACGAACGCAAGCGGATGATGGCGGACAAGGCCGACGCCTTTTTGGCCTTGCCGGGCGGCATCGGCACGTTTGAAGAATTCTTCGAGGTCTGGGCCTGGCGCCAGCTGGGTTACCACGACAAGCCGGTGGGGCTGCTCAACGTGGCGGGCTACTACGACGGACTGATGGCCTTCATGCGCACCGGGATGGAACAACAGTTCATGAGCGGTACGCAGATGGATCTGATCCGCGTCGACAGCGATGCAGCCAGCTTGCTGCCGGAACTGGTGCAAGCAGCGGGGCTGTCGCCCGCCGCTCGCCTTGACGCGATCTGAGAGGGCCGCTCAGACCGCGGTTTCGTCCTCTTCGCCGGTGCGGATGCGCACCACACGCTCGACCGAGGTCACGAAGATCTTGCCGTCGCCGATCTTGCCGGTGCGGGCTGCGCGAATGATCGCATCCACACAGCGCTCCACGTCCACCGTCTTCACCACCACCTCGACCTTCAC
>NZ_JALHLX010000005.1:21046-34155 GCF_022844385.1 Hydrogenophaga sp.
CGCTCGACCGAGGTCACGAAGATCTTGCCGTCGCCGATCTTGCCGGTGCGGGCTGCGCGAATGATCGCATCCACACAGCGCTCCACGTCCACCGTCTTCACCACCACCTCGACCTTCACCTTGGGCAGGAAGTCCACCACGTATTCCGCGCCGCGGTAGAGCTCGGTGTGGCCCTTTTGGCGCCCGAAGCCCTTGACCTCGGTCACGGTCAAACCGGTCACACCCTGCTCGGCCAGCGCCTCGCGCACTTCTTCCAGTTTGAAAGGTTTGATGACGGCGGTGATCTGCTTCATGCGTTGTCTCCAGAGCGTGGATTGTTGGAAGGATGTCGTCGATTCATTATGCCCAAGGGCCTCCACGCTGTTCGTACACTGCGCACTCAACCCAACCGCCCGCACATGAATTCAAGCGCCCTGCCCCGCCACGTCCCCATCACCGTCGCCTACCGGGGCGGTCATCCGGAAAACATCCACCACGGATCACTCGCGGTGGTGAACGCGCAGGGCCAACTGCTGGCCAGCGTGGGCGATGTGGAATCGCCGCTCTTCACGCGTTCATCGCTCAAACCCTTCCAGGCCATGCCGCTGATTGCGCAAGCGGCCGACCGCTACGAACTCAGTGACGCCGATGTGGCCCTGCTGTGCGCGAGCCACAACGGTGAACCCATGCACGTGGAGCGTGCTGCGGCGCTGCTGGCGAGAATCGGCGCGGGCGAGTCCAACCTGGCCTGCGGCAGCCATGTGCCGTTCTTCTTCAGCACCAACGGCATCACACCCGAGCCCGGCGCCCGCTTCAACCGCCTGCACCACAACTGCTCGGGCAAACACACCGGCATGCTGCTGCTGGCCCACGCGCTGGGCGCGCCGCAGGGCGGCTATCTAGACTCCCACCATGCCGTTCAACAGGAAATTGCCCGCAGCGTGAGCCACTTCGCCGGCGTGCCGGTGGGCCAACTGGTGCGCGGCACCGACGGCTGCAGCGCACCGAACTACGCCCTGCCCCTGCGCTCGTTGGCCCATGCTTTCGCCCGCTTGACCCTGGAAGAGCCCGATCCTGTCTACGGCAAGGCACCGCTGCGCATCGCGCGTGCCATGAGCCATCACCCCGAACTGGTGAGCGGCCAGGGGCGCAACGATCTGGCGCTGATGCGCGCCGGTCGCGGCGACTGGGTGAGCAAGGTGGGGGCCGACGGTGTGCAGGCCCTGGCCAGTTTCAGCCGCGGCATCGGGATTGCGGCAAAGGTGAGCGACGGGCAACTGGCCCCGCTGATGGTGGCTTTTGTGTCGGCGCTGGACCAGTTGGACTGGCTCGATGCCGAGAGCCGCTCGGCCTTGGTCAGCCTCATCCCACCTCCTCTGAAAAACGCCGCCGGCATCGAAGTCGGCGAGATGCGCGCCGTGCTGGAACTGCGCGGGGCTTAGGCTCTGTACTTGCTCGTGATGGGATAGCGCCAGTCCTTGCCGAAGCTGCGGTGGGTCACGCGGATGCCCACCGGGGCCTGGCGGCGCTTGTACTCATTGATGCGGATCAGGCGGACCACCTTGTCCACGTCGGCGCGCTCGAACCCTGCCGCCACGATGCTGTCGGGGCTCTGGTCGTTTTCCATGTAGCGCTCGATGATGGCATCGAGCACCTCATAAGGCGGCAGGCTGTCCTGGTCGATCTGGTCAGGGCGCAGTTCGGCGCTGGGCGGGCGCACGATGATGCGCTCTGGGATCGGGTTGGCGCCGGTGCCGTACGGGTCGTGTGCATTGCGCCAGCGGGCCAGCTTGAAAACCATGGTCTTGGCGACATCCTTGATCACCGCAAAGCCACCGGCCATGTCGCCGTACAGCGTGCAGTAGCCGGTGGCCATTTCGCTCTTGTTGCCGGTGGTCAGCACAATGCTGCCGAACTTGTTGGACAAGGCCATGAGCAAGGTGCCCCGGATGCGCGCCTGCAGGTTTTCTTCGGTTGTGTCCTCGGGCAGACCGGCAAACTCGTTTGCCAGGCTGGCCTTGAAGGCCTCGAACTGAGGCGCGATACCGATCTCGTCGTAGCGCACGCCCAGGCGCGCGGCCATGTCGCGCGCGTCGATCCAGGAAATGTCTGCGGTGTAGGGCGAGGGCATCATGACCGTGCGCACGCGGTCCTTGCCCAGTGCATCCACGGCAATCGCCAGCACCAGCGCCGAGTCGATGCCGCCCGACAGGCCGAGGATGGCGCCAGGAAAGCCGTTTTTGCCCAGGTAGTCGCGCACACCCAGCACCAGTGCGTGCCACAGGTCGGCCTCGGGGCTGTGCGCGCGGTCGGTCTCGGCGGTGACCTGCCAGCCCGCCCCCTGCCGTGTCAAGGCAGCGTCAAAGTGCGTTTCTTCAAAGCTCACCGCACGCCCAGCCAGAGTGCCATCGGCCGCCAGCACAAAACTCCGGCCTTCGAACACGATTTCGTCCTGCCCGCCCACCAGGTGTGCGTAGACCAGCGGCAAACCGGTGGCCTGGCAACGCACGCGCATGGCGGCTTCGCGGTCGCCGCCCTTGCCGGCGTGGAACGGCGAAGCGTTGATGACGGCGAGAAGCTCGGCACCGGCGGCTTTCGCATCGGCCGCGGGTGCGTCGAACCAGGCGTCTTCACAGATCAGCAGGCCCACGCGAACGCTTTGGCCGTCGCCGCCGATGACGTCGAACACGCAGGTGTCATGGCCCGGTACGAAGTAACGACGTTCGTCGAACACCTGGTAGTTGGGCAGTTCTCGCTTGGCGTAGGTGTGGGTCACGGCACCGGCGTGCAGCACGCTGGCGGCGTTGTGCAGGTGGGCCACCGACACGCTGCGTTCACGACGCTGGCCACCGGCCAACCCGGGCCTGGCCGGATGTCCCACCACGATGTGCAGGCCTTTGAGGTGGGCCGTGCCGGCCGCCACGGTTTTGAGGGCATCATCACTGGCGTCGATGAAGGCCGGCCGCAGGTACAGGTCTTCGGCGGCGTAGCCGCACAGGGCGAGTTCGGGTGTGAGCAGCAGGTTCACGCCACGGGCGTGAGCCGCTTCGGCGGCATCGATCATTTTCCGGGCGTTGCCCGCCATGTCGCCCACCACAAAGTTGAGCTGGGCCACGCAAATGGAAAGAGTCATGGGGTCTGAAAACGTTGCGAAATGGGCCTTGGGCTCGCTGTGTGCCGGAGCTGCAGGTGGGTGAAATGAATTATGTCACCCGGGTCTTTTCGTCTCCCTCGCAGATTGAAGAGTCCGCATGGGATGCGCTGCTGGCACTCGAAGCCGATCCCAGCCCGTTCATGCGCCACGAATACCTGGTGGCCATGCACGAAAGCGGCAGCGCGCGACCCCGTGCGGGCTGGCAAGCGCAGTTTGTGACGCTGTGGCGCGGCGACGAGCTGCAGGCCGCCTGCCCGATGTACCTCAAGAACAACTCGTACGGCGAGTACGTGTTCGACTGGGCCTGGGCCAACGCCTACGCGCAGCACGGACTGGACTACTACCCCAAGGCGTTGGTGGCCGTGCCATTCACGCCGGTGCCCGGTGCGCGGTTGCTCGCGCGCGATCCAGCGGCTCGCACCGCCTTGGTGACAGCATTGATCCAGCAGGTTCGCGATGAGGACCTGTCGTCGGTCCACCTGCTGTTCGCACAGGCTCAAGACGTGAAGGCCTGCGAAGACGCCGGCATGATGCTGCGGCACACGGTCCAGTTCCACTGGAAGAATGTGGCCCCCACGCTCCCTACTTCGTTGGGTTCGCTGCCCCCCGAGGGGGCGTGTTTCGCCGTGGGGCGGCCCGGCGGCGAAACCTCTGGCGCTCCGTTCACCAGCTTCGACCATTTCCTCACCAGCCTGCAGCAAGAGAAACGCAAGAAGATCCGGCAGGAGCGGCGCAAGGTCACTGACGCCGGCGTCACGTTCCGCTGGTCGCGCGGGGCCGACATCACCGAAGCAGACTGGGCTTTCTTTTACCGCTGCTACGAACGCACCTACCTCGAGCACGGCAACGCGCCCTATCTCAACCGCGACTTCTTCCGCCGCATGGCGCAGACCATGCCGCAGCATTGGCTGCTGTTTGTTGCCGAGCGCGAAGGACAGGCCATCGCCTGCAGCCTGATCGGCATCGACGACGACACGCGTGTGGCCTATGGGCGCTACTGGGGCGCACTGGAACGCGTGGACTGCCTGCATTTCGAAGCCTGCTACTACGCGCCGCTGGCCTGGTGCATCGAACACGGGTTTCTGCGCTTTGAGGGCGGCGCGCAGGGCGAACACAAGATGGCGCGCGCCCTGCTCCCCGTCAAGACCACCAGCGCGCACTGGCTCGCCCATCCGTCGTTTGCCGACGCAGTGCAGCGGTTTCTGGAGCGCGAGAGCCAGGGCATCGGCCAGTACATGGACCACCTGGCGCAACGCAATCCTCTCAAGCCTGGTCTGGTGGTTCGGGGCGTCTCACCGCCCATCACCGAGCTGTGAATCACCGAACTGGCGCGGTGCTTCGCTAAACTCGGTCGCCATGGACGAAACCGACGCCTTCTTCACCCACACCATCGTGGGTGCACCCTTCTCGGTTCTGCTGGGACGCCGCCAAGGCGCGCCGACTGCGTCGCAACAAGGTCTTCAAGTGTCACTCACGCAGGGGGAAGTGGGCTTGAGCAAAGGTTGGCGCAGCTGGGCCGTGCTGGACCACCTCGACACACCTGCCGGAACGCCCCGGCGCCGGCCCAAACGCATGCGTCGCTGGCTGGAACGACACGCACTGGTCATGGCCCTGCTGGGCCTGTTGATGGTGCTCGGCAGTGCGGTGTTCTGGGCCATCGTGTGGCTGCCCACCACCGGCTGGTTGCCGGCCAACTTGCTGGAGCGCTGGCCATGGATCTGAAAACACCGCAGGACACGCTGACCATCGACCCGGTGGCCATGAACGTGGTGAACCGCGTGGCCGTGGGTGGCAAGCTGCACGGTGAACTCGAGTTCAACGGCGGCCTGCTGGTGCAAGGCGAGGTGTCGGGCCATATCCGAGTCAACGGCCCACTGATCATCTGGACCGGTGGCGTGGTGCGCGGACGCATCCGCGTGCTGGGAGACCTGTACCTGTTTGGCCACCTGGGCGCTGCCGGTGGCAGCGCGGTGGAAACCAGCCTGGAATGCCAAGGCATGGCCTACGTGGCCAGGAGCGGCGTGTCCACCGGCTCGCTCGCGGCACGTCGGATGCAACTCTACGAAGGAGCCAGCCTGCAGGGCCCTTTCAAGACCCTGGGGCCCGGGGACAACCTGCCGGTGTTGAACGACGTGTTGCCCAACCCGGCCGGCTGATTCGCGCCCCTTCAGCCCTTCTGAGCTTCGTAGGCGGCAATGCCGTCGATGATTTCCTTGTGGGCGGCGTCCTTGCCTTCCCAGCCGATCACCTTGACCCACTTGCCCGGCTCCAGATCCTTGTAGTGCTCGAAAAAGTGCTGGATGGTGTTCAGGCGCATCGGGTTCAGGTCTTCGGGCTTCTGCCACTGGGTGTAGATGGAAAGCACCTTGTCGATCGGCACGGCCAGCACCTTGCCGTCTTCACCGGCCTCGTCCTGCATCTTCAAGATGCCGATGGCACGGCAAGGCACCACCACGCCGGGGATCAGCGGCACGGGCGTGATCACCAGCACGTCCACCGGGTCGCCGTCACCTGAAATGGTCTTGGGCACGTAGCCGTAGTTGGTCGGGTAGTGCATGGCCGTGCTCATGAAACGGTCCACGAAGATCGCTCCGGTTTCCTTGTCCACTTCGTACTTGATCGGGTCCGCGTTCATCGGAATTTCGATGATCACGTTGAAGGATTCGGGCACGTTCTTGCCAGCGGTGACGTTGTCGAGGGACATGTTTTTGAGGGAGGTTGGTTGAAAACTGAAGCAGCCGGTGCAGGCCTGCTGCCTTCTGGAGAGGCATCTGGCGTGTCTCATGCGATCTGCACGCCTAGGATTTACCCTGATTTTACTGATTCGAAGCTGACTTGCCGGTCTGCTTTCACATGCACACCATGAATTGCCGCTAAATTCGCCGTGTTGGCCAATCGCCCTGTTTCAACGCTGTGCAACGCAGCGCAACCGGCAGCGAGGAAGCAACGCAGCGGGGGCAACCCGGAGGCGTTGCCCCTTCCAAGTCGAAACAACGAGGAGCGATTCAATGGTTGGTCAATCAGCGCTGATATTCGTGTTGGTCTGTGGGCTCGTGGCCGTGGCATACGGTTTCTGGTCGCGCAGCTGGATTCTTTCCCAGGACGCGGGGAACGCCCGCATGCAGGAAATTGCCGGGGCGATTCAAACCGGCGCAGCGGCCTATCTGGCCCGTCAATACAAAACAATCACGATCGTGGGCGTGGTGCTTGCGGTCCTCATTGGCCTTTTCCTGGATGGCCTGAGTGCCATCGGGTTCGTGCTCGGCGCGGTGCTCTCCGGGGCCTGCGGCTTCATCGGCATGAACATCTCGGTGCGCGCCAACGTGCGCACCGCGCAAGCCGCCACCAAGGGCATTGGCCCGGCACTCGACGTGGCCTTCCGCGGAGGCGCCATCACCGGCATGCTGGTGGTGGGTCTGGGTCTGCTGGGTGTGGCGGGCTTCTTCTGGTTTCTGGTGGGCAACGGCAACCTGACACCGGTGAAAAGCCTGGCCACGCTGCTCAACCCCTTGATCGGGTTTGCCTTCGGCTCGTCGCTGATTTCGATTTTTGCGCGCCTGGGCGGCGGCATCTTCACCAAGGGCGCCGACGTGGGCGCCGACCTGGTCGGCAAGGTCGAGGCCGGCATTCCGGAAGACGACCCGCGCAACCCGGCTGTGATTGCCGACAACGTGGGTGACAACGTGGGCGACTGCGCCGGCATGGCGGCCGACCTGTTCGAGACCTACGCGGTCACGCTGATTGCCACCATGGTGCTCGGCGCGCTGATGGTGGCTGCTGCGCCCATGCAGGCCGTGCTGTACCCGCTGGTGCTGGGCGCGGTGTCCATCCTGGCGTCGATCGTCGGCTGCTTCTTCGTCAAGGCCAGCCCGGGCATGAAGAACGTGATGCCCGCGCTCTACAAAGGCCTGGCGATCGCCGGCGTGCTCTCGCTGATTGCCTTCTGGTTCGTGACCGCCTGGATCATGCCGGACAACGCGATCACCGCCACCGGCAGCCAGATGCGCCTGTGGGGCGCCTGCGCCGTCGGCCTGCTGCTCACTGCAGCGCTGGTCTGGATCACCGAGTTCTACACCGGTACGCAGTACTCGCCCGTGAAGCACATCGCGCAGGCGTCGACCACCGGTCACGGCACCAACATCATTGCCGGTCTGGGCGTGTCCATGCGCTCCACCGCCTGGCCTGTTCTGTTTGTGTGTGTCGCCATCATCGCTTCGTACCAGCTGGCCGGCCTCTACGGCATTGCCACCGCCGCCACCGCCATGCTGAGCATGGCCGGCATCGTGGTCGCGCTCGACGCCTACGGTCCCATCACCGACAACGCCGGCGGCATCGCTGAAATGGCCGAGCTGCCCAGCAGCGTGCGCGACGTGACCGACCCGCTGGACGCCGTGGGCAATACCACCAAAGCTGTGACCAAGGGCTACGCCATCGGCTCTGCCGGTCTGGCCGCTCTGGTGCTGTTCGCTGACTACACCCACAAGCTGGAGACCTACGGCCACCAGATCAGCTTCGACCTGAGCAACCCGATGGTGATCGTGGGCCTGTTCATCGGCGGCATGATCCCCTACCTGTTCGGTGCCATGGCCATGGAAGCCGTGGGCCGCGCCGCCGGCGCGGTGGTGGTCGAGGTGCGCCGCCAGTTCAAGGAGATCCCCGGCATCATGGAAGGCACGGCCAAGCCCGAATACGGCAAGGCCGTCGACATGCTGACCACCGCGGCCATCAAGGAGATGGTGATCCCATCGCTGCTGCCGGTGGTGGTGCCGATCCTGGTGGGCGTGTTCCTTGGCCCGCAGGCCCTGGGTGGTCTGCTCATGGGCACCATCGTCACCGGCCTCTTCGTGGCCATCTCCATGTGCACCGGCGGCGGTGCCTGGGACAACGCCAAGAAGTACATCGAAGACGGCCACCACGGTGGCAAGGGCAGCGAAGCACACAAGGCCGCCGTGACCGGCGACACCGTGGGCGACCCCTACAAGGACACCGCCGGCCCGGCCGTGAACCCGCTGATCAAGATCATCAACATCGTGGCGCTGCTGATCGTGCCGCTGCTGCCGATGGCGACCTGATCAAGTCCCTGACGGTTCAGATGGCCCGCTTCTGCGGGCCGTTTTTCTTTTTGACGAACGCATGCGGGGCGCCCGCCAGCAGGCGCACCACCGCGCTGGCACTCGGCGTGAGCCGCTCCAGTTGCGCCGCTTCGCCGCGTTCGATGGCCTGCAACACGAGTTCGTGGATACCACCCACCGCTGCCATGGCCATGGTGGGCGTGAGTACCGTGTCTTGGGTGTTGATCGTCTCGAGCATGTAGTCGGCCAGGTGTTGCATCACCTCACGGCGCACCAAGGCACCGGCCGAGCCGAGTTGGTGGATTTCCACAAACAGCATGCGGATGAGCTGTGGCCCGGCCGAAAGGTGCCCAAGGTAGGCACCCAGTGCGTGCTCCACTTGATCTTGCCAGGGACGTTCGGGCTGCACCGACTCGCGCAGCGTGCGCAAAGCTGACGCGCTGGCAGCACGGTACAGCTCCAGGAAGCACGCGTCCTTGTCGGGAAAATGCTCGTAAAAAGTTCGCTTGGAGACCCCCGCCTCGGCCACCACCGCGGCAATGGACGTGGACGCGAGGCCTTGGAGGGCCGCCACGTGCGCCATGGCCTGGAGCAGGCGCGCGCGGTGTTCGTTCGAGGCGTCCTCGGCGACGGGGATGTTCTTCGGCTTCATGTGCAGCGATCTTAGGCGCTCGGCCTTGACAGACCTGACTTCGGCGCGCACTATCACCAACTTTGGTACCGCATCGTACCAACTCGCTCACGCCATCCAGATCTGCACCATGACCACCCTCACCGTCCGCCGCCTCCTGATCGACCTCGAACAACCCGTGTCGCGCCACTGGTGCGCCAACGACGCGTTCCTCACGGCATGGTTCAACGCCCTGTCCATGAGTTTCCCGGTGGGCGAACAGTTCTTTCTGGACTCGGTGCGCAACGGTGCCAAGGGGCTGACACCCGAGCAGCAGGCCGCATGGCAGGCCGAGGTGCAAGGGTTTGTGGGCCAGGAAGCCACGCACCGGCGTATCCACGCACTGTTCAATGCACAGATCGAAAAACATGGCTTGGTGAACACCTGGGGCCCGCGCATCGAAGAGCGCATGAAGGTGCTGGCTGGCGCCGATCCGCGACACCACCTGGCCATCACCGCCGCCAACGAACACTTCACCGCCCTGTTCGCCGAATGGATGCTCTCGCACACGGCCGTGTTCAACGACACCGAGCCGCGCCTGAAGAACCTCTGGCTCTGGCACAGCGCCGAGGAGTCCGAGCACAAGTGCACCGCGTTCGACCTCTACCAGGCCCTCGGCGGCAGCCACAGCTGGCGTGTGAAGTGGATGCGCCGCGTCACCGTGTTTTTCCTCACCGACGCCCTGCGCCAGACCGTGCACAACCTGCACCGCGACGGCACGCTGTGGCAATGGTCCACCTGGCGCAGCGCGGGCCGCCACCTGCTGGGGCGCGACGGTCTGCTGAGCACCAGTTTCAAACCCTGGCGCGCCTATTTCCGCCCCGACTTCCATCCCAACCAGCAGTCGAGCGATCTCTCGGAGAACTGGCTCAGCAGCAACGCCGACCAGTACACGCGTGTCGGGGCGGGTTGACCCCACGCCTGCGCGCTACCCCATGGGGTGTCGCCGATAATCAGGGCATGTCCGAACGTGTCATTCCCCTGATCGACCAGCGCCTCGTCAACACCGTGGCGCGCATTCCCACCACACCGGTGGCGCCCACCGGCCTGCTGGGCGACGCGCTGGGTCGCCCACTGCGCGACCTGCGCATCAGCGTGACCGACCGGTGCAACTTCCGGTGCAGCTACTGCATGCCGAAGGAAATTTTCGACAAGGACTACGCCTACCTGCCGCACAGCTCACTGCTGTCGTTCGAGGAAATCACACGCGTGGCCACGCAGTTCGTGGCGCATGGCGTGCAGAAAATCCGCCTCACCGGTGGTGAGCCGCTGCTGCGCAAGAACCTGGAAATCCTCATCGAACAACTGGCGGCGCTGCGAACCACCGAAGGACAGCCGCTGGACATCACGCTCACCACCAACGGCTCGTTGCTCAAGCGCAAGGCTGCCGCACTCAAGGCAGCGGGCCTGCAGCGCGTGACCGTGAGCCTGGACGGTCTGGACGACACCATCTTCCGCGCCATGAACGACGTGGACTTTCCGGTGGCCGATGTGCTCGAAGGCATTGCCGCCGCGCAGGCCGCGGGACTGGGACCGATCAAGGTCAACATGGTGGTCAAACGCGGCACCAACGACCACGAAGTCCTGCCGATGGCGCGTCACTTCAAGGGCACCGGCATCGTGCTGCGCTTCATCGAATACATGGATGTGGGCGCCACCAACGGCTGGCGCATGGACGAGGTGTTGCCGAGTGCCGAAGTGGTGCAACGCATCCACCGCGAGCTGCCACTGGTGCAGCTGGGCGCTGCCGCGCCCGGTGAGACCGCCGAGCGCTGGGGTTATGTCGACGGCTCCGGCGAAATCGGCGTGATCAGCAGTGTGACCCAGGCCTTCTGCAGCGACTGCAACCGCGCGCGCCTGTCCACCGAGGGCCAGCTCTACCTGTGCCTGTTTGCCAGCCAGGGCCACGACCTGCGCCCGCTCATCCGAGGTGGCGCCACCGACGAACAACTGGCCAGCGCCATCGCCGCCATCTGGCAGGGCCGCAGCGACCGGTATTCGGAACTGCGCGCCAGCCTGCCACCCGATGCATCCACCGGCACACGCAGAGTGGAGATGAGCTACATCGGCGGCTAGACAATGACCCCCACGCTCCAACGCTGCGCGGGTCGCTGCCCCCCAAGGGGGCTGGCCTTGCTTGGGGCGGCCCGGCGCAGCGGCCCATATACAAAATGATCCACACCAACGAAATCACAGGCCTTGTCCTGGCCGGGGGCCGAGGCTCCCGCATGGGCGGGCTCGACAAGGGCCTGCAGAACTTCAACGGCACGCCGCTGGCGCTGCACACGGTCTTGCGCCTGCAGATGCAGGAAGGCGGGCTGATCGGTGAGCTCATGCTCAATGCCAACCGCAACCTGTCCGCCTACGAGGCGTTTGGGGCCCCGGTGTGGCCCGACACCCTGAGCGACTTCGCCGGGCCGCTGGCGGGCTTCATGACCGGGCTGGAACGCTGCGAAACACCCTACCTGCTCACGTCACCTTGCGACACGCCGCTGTTTCCCCTGGACCTGGCCCAGCGCCTGGCAAAGGCCTTTGAAGACGAAGACACCGAGATCGCGATGGCCGCCGCACTCGAAGAAGACGGGCAGTTGCGTCCCCAACCGGTGTTCTGCCTGATGCGCGTGGAGCTGCTGGAGAGCCTGGTCGCCTTCACACAATCAGGCGGCCGCAAGATCGACGCCTGGACTGCCCAGCACAAGACCGTGATCGTGCCATTCAACCAGCCCGGCGACGACCCGCGCGCCTTCCACAACACCAACACCCTGGCCGAACTGCACGCGCTGGAAAAGGGTTGATCCCATGAAGACGATCGAGCAGATCGCAGCCGAGCTGCAGGGCTACGACCCGCAAGCCCTGAGCGCCGACCGCGTCAACGAATTCCTGGCCCGCCTGGTGGAGCCTGTGACCACCACCGAAGATGTGAGTGTGTTCGACGCGCTGGACCGCGCGCTGGCCGCGGACGTGGTCTCGCCCATCAGCGTGCCGCCCCACGACAACTCGGCCATGGACGGTTTCGCTTTCGACAGCGCTCTTTTGCAGTCAGGGCAGCCACTGAAGTTGCGCGTGGCCGGCACCGCCTTCGCCGGCAAAGCCTGGTCAGGCACCCTGCAAGCCGACCAGTGCCTGAAGATCATGACCGGCGCCATCATGCCGGCCGCGCTGGACACCGTGGTGCCGCTCGAATTTGTGAAAGTCGAGGGCGATGTGGTCGAGATTCCACCCGGCGTGGTGAAGGCTGGCGACAACCGACGCCTGCTCGGCGAGGACCTGATGGCCGGGCAGCCCGCGCTGCGAAAAGGCCAGACGTTGGGACCTGCCGCACTGGGCCTGATCGCCAGCTTGGGTTTGCCCAAGGTCACGGTGTTTCGACGCATCAAGGTGGCCTATTTCTCCACCGGCGATGAAATCCTCACGCTGGGTGAGCCGATCCGCGAAGGCGCGGTGTTCGACAGCAACCGCTACACCGTCTTCGGCCTGCTCAAGCGCATGGGTGTGGACGTGGTCGACATGGGTGTGGTGCGCGACGAACCCGAGTTGCTCGAAGCCGCGTTCCGCAGCGCGGCGCAGCAGGCCGACGCCATCATCACCAGCGGTGGCGTGAGCATGGGCGAGGCCGACCACACCAAGGCCATGATGAAGCAGCTGGGCGACGTGGCGTTCTGGCGCATCGCGATGCGACCAGGGCGGCCCATGGCAGTGGGTCGCATCACGGAGGACGGCAAGTCTTCCTTGCTCTTCGGACTTCCAGGGAATCCGGTGGCGGTCATGGTGACCTTCCTCGCTTTCGTGCGCCCTGCCCTGCAGCGGCTCATGGGTGGCACGGTCACGGCGCCAGTGCTGCTGCAAGCGAAGTGCCTGGAGCAGCTGCGCAAGAAACCCGGGCGCACCGAGTACCAGCGCGGGATCGTGAGCAAAGGGGCCGACGGTTCGCTCACCGTCCGCATCACGGGCAACCAGGGTTCGGGGGTGTTGAGCTCCATGGTGGAGGCCAATGGGCTCATCGTCCTGCATCATTCGCAGGGCAACGTTGCCGTTGGCGATGCTGTTGACGTGATGATGTTTTCCGGGGTGGTTTGAGGTTTCTCGCGCCGGTGGGTCCGGTCATCGGCGACCACGGGACATTCGCGGAGCAGAGCGCCGTGCGCTCACGAGCCCGCGAGATGCAGGCAAGAAACACCACGCCCGAAAAATCACTTCGCCGGAACCACCTCAACATGCCCATCCAAAGGCACAG
>NZ_JALHLX010000005.1:34255-38440 GCF_022844385.1 Hydrogenophaga sp.
GGGACATTCGCGGAGCAGAGCGCCGTGCGCTCACGAGCCCGCGAGATGCAGGCAAGAAACACCACGCCCGAAAAATCACTTCGCCGGAACCACCTCAACATGCCCATCCAAAGGCACAGGAGGCTGATGCGACTTGGTGCGCGACAGCAGCGAATACATGGTCGGCACCACGAAGATGGTGAGCAAGGTCCCCACGCTCATGCCGCCCACGATCACCCAGCCAATCTGCTGGCGGCTCTCGGCGCCTGCGCCACTGGCCAGGGCCAATGGAATTGCGCCCAACACCATGGCGCCCGTGGTCATGAGGATGGGGCGCAAACGCAAGGCCGCCGAGCGTTTCACCGCCTCCAGTTTTTCAACTCCTTGCTCGCGCAACTGGTTGGCGAACTCCACGATCAGGATGCCGTGTTTTGTGATCAGGCCCACCAGTGTGATCAGTCCAATCTGGCTGAACACATTCAATGTGCCGCCCGTCAACTTGAGCGCCAGCAAGGCACCCAGCATCGACAATGGCACGCTGAGCATGATGATCAGCGGATCGACAAAACTCTCGAACTGGGCGGCCAGCACCAGATAGATGAACAACAACGAGAGCGCAAAAACAATCGCCAGCGAACCCGACGAATTGCGGAACTCGCGGCTCTGGCCGTTGAGGTCGGTGGTGTAGCCCGCGGGCAGCAGCTCGCTCGCCGTGGTGTCCATGAAGTCCAGGGCTTCGCCCATCGAATACTCGGGCGAGAGGTTGGCCGTGATGGATGCACTGCGGCGTTGCCCGAAGTGGTTGAGCTCACGCGGCACCACCACCTCCCGCGTGGTCACCAGCGACGCGAGTGGAATCATGGCGTCGCCGCGCCCGCGGACGAATAGGCGGTCAATGTCTTCGGGTGTGCTGCGATTCGCCGACACCATCTGCACCACCACGTCGTACTGCTCGCCATCGCGCTTGTAGCGCGTCACGGTGCGCCCGCCCAGCATGGTCTCCACGGTGCGCGCAATGACGTCCACCGTCACACCCATGTCGGCCGCGCGCTCGCGATCCACGTCCATGCGGATCTCCGGCTTGTTCAGGCGCAGGTCGGTGTCCACCTGCACGAAGCCCGGGTTCTGCGCAAGCTTGTCCTGGAACTGGCGCACCACACGAGACAGGTTCTCGTAGCTGTCACCGGTCACGATCACGTAGTTGATCGGGCGCTCGCGAAAGCCCTGACCGAGCGATGGCGGCGTGATGGGGAACGCGCTGATGCCGGGCAAGGCGGCGATCTTCGGCGCCAGTTCACGCGCGATGTCCATGGTGGTGCGCTCGCGCTCCTCCCAAGACTTGCCGCGCATGATCACACTGCCCTGCGCCACCGAGGGGTTGCCCACGATGGTGAAGATGCGGTCCAGCTCGGGGATGTCCGCGGTCATGCGCTCGATGGCTTCAGCGTACTTGCGGGTGTAGGCCAGCGTGGCGCCGTCGGGGCCGTTGATTGAGGCCAGCACAACGCCGCGATCCTCCATGGGGGCGAGTTCCTGGCGTGTGCTCTGCAGCAGCAGCCAGCTGCCCGCCGCACTGGCCAGCATCACCGCAACCACCAGCCAACGCACGTTCAGCGTCCAGCCCAGCAGACGCGCATAACCAGCGCTGAGAGCGGTCAGGCGCCGCTCCATGAAACTGTCGAAACGCCCTGGGTTGGGGTTGTGTCGCAGCAGCTTGGAACACATCATGGGCGAGAGGGTGAGCGCCACGAATCCGGAGACCACCACCGCACCCGCCAGTGCGAGCGCAAATTCGGCGAACAGACGCCCGGTTCGACCGGGCGTGAACGCCAAGGGTGCGTACACCGCGGCGAGCGTGAGCGTCATGGCCACCACCGCAAAGCCGATCTCCCGTGCACCCTTGATGGCCGCCTCGAACGGCTTCATGCCTTCTTCAATGTGGCGGTAGATGTTCTCCAGCACCACGATGGAATCGTCCACCACCAGTCCGATGGCCAGCACCAGCGCCAGCAGCGTGAGCGTGTTGATCGAGAAGCCGAACAGCGCCATCAGCGCGAAGCAGCCAATCAGGCTGACAGGAATGGTCACCAGCGGAATGATCGAGGCACGAAACGTCCGGAGGAACACGAAGATCACCAGCGCCACCAGCACGGCCGCCTCGGCGATGGTGGTGTACACGGCCTTGATGGAACGGTCGATGAAGATCGAGTTGTCGTTGGCCACCTCCACGCGCACGCCCTCGGGCAGATCGGCCACGATGCGCGGCAGCATGGCCTGAACACCGGCAGAGAGGTCCAGCGGGTTGGCGGTGGACTGGCGGATCACACCGAGCGAAATCGCTTCGCGCCCGTTGTAGCGCACCGAGGTACGCTCGTCTCGCGGCGCCTGCTCGACGCGGGCCACATCACCGATGCGGATGGTCTGGCCATTCACGGTGCGCACGCCGATCTCGCGGAACTGCTCGGGTGTCTGCAGATCGGTGGCCGCGGTCACGTTGAATTCGCGCTGCGCACTCTCGATGCGCCCAGCCGGCACTTCCAGGTTGGAGCGCCGCAGGGCGTCCTCCACGTCCTGCACCGTGAGGTTGTAAGCGGCCAGGCGATCGGCATCGAGCCAGACGCGCATGGAGTAGCGCCGCTCTCCGAAGATCCGCACGTCGGCCGCGCCCGGTGCGGTTTGCAGGCGCGGCTTCACCACGCGGTTGGCCAGGTCGCTGAGCTCCAGCGAGGTCATCGCATCGGAGGTGAGCGCCAGCCAGATCACCGGCTGGGCGTCGGCCTCCACCTTCGCAATCACCGGCTCGTCCACGTCCTGCGGCAGGCGCTGGCGCACACGGCTGACCTTGTCGCGCACATCCGCCGCAGCCGAGTCAGGGTCGCGCTCCAGCTTGAAGCGCACCGTGATCTGGCTCTGCTCCTGGCGGCTGATCGAGGTGATGATGTCCACGCCCTCGATGCCCGCCAGCGAGTCCTCCAGCACCTTGGTGACCTGCGTTTCAATGACCTCGCTGGAGGCTCCGCCAAAGTTCGTGCTCACCGTGACGTTGGGCTCGTCGATGCGCGGGTACTCCCGCACGGTGAGGCCACTGAACGCCACCGCTCCCACCAGCAAGATCAAGAGCGACAGGACCGTCGCGAACACCGGGCGCCGAATGGAGATTTCAGGCAGCTGCATGGGGAATTCCGTTGTTCAAAAAACTCAGGGCGTGGCTGGTTTGCCGCCCTGGGGCGCAGCTTCGGTGGTCCGGGCCATGTTGACCACGCGCACAGCGGTGCCATCGCGCTGCAGGCGCTGCTGACCCGCCACCACCACCGTGTCGCCGGCGGCCACGCCCTTGACGATCTGCACTTCGGCCCCCCGGCGCACCCCGGCCTCGACCTCGACGCGGCGCGACACCAGCTTCTTCGCATCGCCCTGCCCCTGCTCATCGAGCAAAAACACAAACTGCTTGCCGCCCTGGGGGACCATGGCTTCTTCGGGCACCACCAACGCAGCGTCGTTCACCGAGAACACAATGAGCACCCGGGCGAACATGCCGGGGCGCAGGTCGGCACCCGATGACCGGGGCATGACCGCACGCACCGAGATGGAGCGGCCGTTGGCGTCGAGCAGCGGATCGACCGCCAGCACCGTGGCTTCAAACGTTTTGCCTGGCAATGCATCGAGCTGCACCTGCACCACTTGCCCAGAGGCGATGCTGCTCTGGTAGCGCTCGGGGAGTCGGAAATCGACCGTGAGCAGCGAGGTGTCTTCCAGGTTCACCAGGTCGTCGCCGTCTTTCACGTACTGACCCAGGTTGATGCTGCGCAGTCCCACGGTCCCGTTGAACGGCGCCGTGATGCGCATGCGCTGCATGCGCGCCGTGGCCAGGGCCACCTGGGCTTCGGCCACCTGCAGGTTGGCCAGGCTTTCTTCCACCACACGCGTGGCCACGAAGTTCTCGGCGACCAACTCCTGATTGCGTTTGAGGTTGGCACGGGCAATCGACAGCTGGGCCTGCGCCTGACTGAGCTCGGCGCGCTGCAAGGTGTCGTCCAGTTGCACCAACAGTTGTCCGGCCCTGACCTGCGCACCATCGGCAAAGGCGATGCGGGCCACTCGACCACTGACCTCGGGTTTGAGGGTGACACTCTGGCGCGATCGCAATGTGCCCACCGCCTGGGCATCGTCCTGCAGGCGCACGGCCTTGACCTTCGTCACTTCGAC
>NZ_JALHLX010000005.1:38540-74151 GCF_022844385.1 Hydrogenophaga sp.
GGATTGCCCTTGCAGGCGCCGTCGGTGTAGATCACCACATGGTTCAAAACGCTCACTCCAGAAAACAATTGAAAGAAAAAATTCAGCGCCGGTTGGCCACCGGCACTGGTGCCGGCGACGCGGCGCGCCGGGGCTTCCAGGCCGGACCCAGCAGGCGCATGCCCCGCACACGCTTGACCGCGACCACAAAGTACACCGCACCAAAAATGGGCCACCATCGGGCTCCGGCGCGGTCCATCCAGGCGGTGCGCTGCAACCACTTGTCGGTCTTCATCGCCGGGCGGTAACAGCCGTAACGGTCGGACTCAAGCTCGAAGCTCAACAGCTGCAGCCAGTCGCGCAAACGCCAGGGACCGATGAAGTCGCCCGCGTCGGGCAGGAACAGGTTGGAGGCGCCCAGCATCGACACTCCCATGCGATCGCACAGCCGGGCCCTGCCCTGCCGAAGACCCCAGAGGCTGCCGGGGTTGAAGCCGGAGATGACCACGCGCCCCTCGGGCACCAGCACACGCTCCACCTCGCGCAGCACCTGGTGCGGATCGGCGCTGAGCTCCAGTGTGTGCGGCAACACCACAAGATCGAGGCTGGCCGCGGGGAAAGGCAAGGCCGCCGCGTCGGTGATCAGCGAGACCTTGATGGTTGGCTGTGCTGCGGCTTCACCGCCGCCGGTGCCGCCCGCAGTCCAAGCCTGCGCGGGCAGCAAGGCCTCGGGCAAGGCCTGCCATCGGTGCGGCATGCGGTTGGCCTGCAGCGCCTGCAACTCGGGCAAGCCGAGCTGCAGCGCGTTGTAGCCAAACAGATCGGCCACCGCCAGGTCGAACTGTGTCTGCTCCCAACCCAACAGGTACTGGCCTGGCGGGGTCTGGAACCATTCGGTCAAACCTGTCAACTTTTCGGGCATGGGAGGTGTCAAGCGGGCAATGAAACAGGCGAAGTCTGCGACACTGCAAGCCTTCGGGCAAACCCCCGCACTCTACACGCCAGAACCTCCGCGACGCACCCCCCCGATCCATGGAACTTTTTCCCCTGCCCGCCTTCAGCGACAACTACATCTGGACCCTCCACAACGGCCAGCGCGCGCTGGTGGTGGACCCCGGCGAGTCCGACGGCGTGCTGGCCTGGCTGGACCAACGCGACCTGCAGCTCGACACCATCCTGATCACCCACCACCACGCCGACCACACGGGCGGCGTGGCCGCACTGCGCGAAGCCACCGGTGCACGCGTGGTCGGCCCTGCATTCGAACCCATGCCCGAGCCGCTGCAGCGCGTGAGCGCCGGCGAACACGTGGACGTGCTGGGTTTGCGCTTCGAGGTGATCGAGGTGCCGGGGCACACCGCCGGCCACATTGCCTTCTACGCCGCCGAGGCCGAAGGCACACCGCTGCTGTTCTGCGGTGACACGCTGTTCTCGGGTGGCTGCGGCCGTCTGTTTGAAGGCACGCCCGCGCAGATGCTGGACTCCCTCACGCGGCTCGCCGCCCTGCCCGCGGCCACGCGCGTGTGTTGCACCCACGAGTACACGCTGTCCAATCTCAAGTTCGCGCAGGCCATCGAGCCCGACAACAGCGACCTCGCCGCCTACACACAGCATTGCCAGCAACAGCGTTCACTGAACTTTCCCACCCTGCCCAGCTCCATCGGGCTGGAGAAACGCATCAACCCGTTCCTGCGCACCGCAGAAGCGACTGTGGTGCAGTCGGCCCGAAACCACGAGCCGGCCACCACCACCGACGCGGTGTCGGTCTTTGCCACGCTGCGGACCTGGAAAAACAACTTCAAATGACCCAAGCCTGCGCCCTGCCTCCCTGCTCTCTTCCATCCCTCCGCCAGCCGCGCTGGCATGTCGCCGCCGCCTTGGCCATGGGCCTTTTTCTCGCAGGCTGCGCCACGGTGGATAGCGGCTCGACCGGCGGCCCCTCGGCGGCTGTTGAACCCGTGGCGAACGCTCCCAGCGGCCCGCGCCTGCCTTCGTACCGCCTGCCGGGGAACATCCCGCTGAGCGACATCGGCGTGGCCCAAACCAGCGTGCCGCCTGTGGCCTCGCTGGCGGCACCGGCCGACCTGTGGGAGCGCATCCGTCGAGGCTTTGCCATGACCGATCTCGACAGCGATCTGGTGCGCGATCAGGAACGCTGGTACGCCACGCGCCCGGACTACATCCAGCGCATGACCGAGCGCTCCAGCCGCTACCTGTTCCACATCGTCGAAGAGATCGAACGCCGCAACATGCCCATGGAGCTGGCCCTGCTGCCCTTCATTGAAAGCGCCTTCAACCCGCAAGCCGTCTCCAGCGCACGCGCAGCCGGCATGTGGCAGTTCATGCCCGCCACCGGGCAGTCGTTCGACCTGAAGCAGAACGCCTTTCGCGACGACCGCCGGGATGTGCTGGCCTCCACCCGCGCCGCGCTCGACTACCTGCAGCAGCTGCACGGCCGTTTCGGTGACTGGCATCTCGCACTGGCCGCCTACAACTGGGGCCAGGGCAACGTGAACCGCGCCATCACGAACAACAAGCGGCAAGGCCTGCCCACCGGCTACCTCGACATCAACATGCCGCTGGAAACGCGAACCTACGTGCCCAAGCTGCAGGCCGTCAAGAACATCATGGCCCGGCCGCAGGCCTACAACGCCACGCTGCCCCTGATCGGCAACCACCCTTTCTTCGACACGGTCACCCTTGAGCGTGACATTGACGTGGCGGTGATCGCGCGTTTGGCCGAGGTGAGCGAAGCCGACTTCCGCGCGCTCAACCCCTCGCTCAAGCAGCCGGTGGTGATGGCTGCGGGCACGCCCAACATCTTGCTGCCCTGGGACAACGCAGTGATCTTCCAGAACAAGCTGATGACCCACAACGGGCCCCTGGCCAGCTGGACCGCGTGGGTCGTGCCCACCACCATGACAGTGGCACAGGCGGCCTCACGCGTGGGCATGAGCGAATCCGAATTGCGTCAAGTCAACAACATTCCCCCCCGCATGAGTTTGCGTGCGGGCTCCAGCCTGCTGGTGCCGCGCACCGACCAGCGCAACAGCGACGTGCCCCTGCACGTGGCCGACAACGCCCAGCTCAACCTGCAGCCCGACATGGTTTTGCGCCGATCGGTGGTCAAGGCCCGCAAGGGCGACACGCTGGCGCGCCTGGCGCAGCGCTACGGCGTGAGCGCTGTCAGCGTGGCGGGCTGGAACAAGCTGGCGGTGAATGCTGCGCTCAAGCCCGGCCAGCAGGTCACGCTGATGTTGCCCAAGCGGGTGTCGGTGGCGTCTGGCGGCTCCAGCGCAAAGAAGCAAACAGCGACCGCCAACACCAAACGCAAGGTCTCCAAGAGCGCGAGTCAGCCCACCAAAGCCAAGGCCGCGGCAGTGACCAGGAAGAAATCCACCACCCAGTCGGCATCGAAGAACAACGCCAAAACGCGCGTGGCCTCCACGGCCAAGGCTGAAAAAAGGCCCTGAGCTGGCACGCCTCAGGCCCGGAAGCGGGCTTTGGCCTTGCGCGCAAACACGTTGGTGAAGGTGGCGGCCAGGTTGAAACGGTCGAGCGACCCGGGCTCGTCGAACTGGGCCACCTGACGCGCCGCGATTTCCGGCCCTTCTTCGGGCATCACACCATCGGGTGACCAGGACTCCCGCGCACGGTTGAACGCCGACACATACAGTGAACGATCGCCCTGGAAATGGCGCTCGGGCACCACCTTGATGATGTCGGACGGCCCCGCCGTTTGCAGCCACTTGAGCGCGTGCACCATGGCGTCCGTCATGGACTGGCTGGCGCGCGGAAACTGGGTGATGAACTCGCTGGTGGCGCACAGGCACGCCGACGGCATGGGTCCGCCGAACACCTCGGCGTTGCCGCGCACGCTGCGCGTGTCAGCCACCACACGCAACTCGCCCGCCTGCTCCAGCTGCGTGATGGTCGGGTCGGTGTAGCTGATGGCGTCCAGCGCGCCGCTGCGGAAGGCGGCGATGGCGGCCCGGGCGTTGGGCATGGCAACGAACTGCACGTCGTTGGTCCTGAGCCCACCCCGACTCAAGACGGCGCGCGCCACGCGGTGCGCTGGCGTTCCCAGATCCTGCACACCCACCCGCTTGCCGCGCAGATCACCCAGTTGCCTGTAGTGCCCCATGGTTTTGGTCGACACGCCCACCACGATCTGTGGCGTGCGCCCCTGCAGCACAAACGACTGCAGGGCCTGGCCCCGCATCTGCCCGGCGATGGTGCTGCTGTAGCTGCCCGACACCGCGTGCGCAGCTCCCGAGGCCAGTGCCTGCAGCGATTGGGCGGCATCGGGGAAATCGCGCACTTCGACATCCAGACCCTCCATGGTGAAGTAACCCAGCCGGTCGGCGATGGTCAGGGGCAGGCAGGAAAAGTCGATCCGGTTGTCCACCCCGATCACCAGCTTGGGCGCGCTGCGCGCTGCGGGTACGGGAGTCGGCTGGGCGCGCGCACCCGGCAATCCCGCCGACCAGGCCATCGCCGCCACCGCCCGACCCCACTCTCGCCGATTCAGCATGCCCGAACATCCTCTCTGTATTGCTTTATGAATACACAGAGACTAGGTGGCGAACAAAAAACCCGCATCGGGACCATTCCCGAGCGGGTTTGTACGGAGCGGATTCAGGGTGTTTTTTGCAAGCCGATGTAACGGCGCCAACGGGCGCCGCGGCTCAGGCAAACAGGATCGCAATGTTCGCCACCAGGGCCAGCAACCAGACCAGGCTGCGCACCGTGGCCAGGTCGGCCACGTACATCATGATGTAGAGCAGGCGCAGCACGATGTAGAGAAAGGCCAGCACATCCAGCCGCAATTGCGAGGCGCCGAGCTGGTGGGCAATGATCACCGCGCCGATGAAGAACGGCAGCGCCTCGAAGCTGTTGGCCTGGGCTGCGTTGGCGCGCGCCCGCCAGTCGGTCTGTTTGGCCAGCCACTGGCGCGGGTGGTTGTTGTCGTAGCCGCCCTCGCGTTTGGGTGTGCCGAACATGCCCCACTTGGCCAAGCCCGCGCACACGATGGGCAACAGCGAGGCCACCAGCACGCACCAATACGCCACGGTCAATCCCGCCAGTTTCATGGGTTGGTTCTTTCAAGAAATGGAATCTGTGTGGCTCAGCGCCGGTCCACCAGCGCGTGGGCAATGGTGCCCAGGTCCACGTATTCGAGCTCGCTGCCCACTGGCACGCCGCGCGCCAGCCGCGTCACCACGACCCCGCGCCCCTTGAGCGCCTGGGCGATCACGTGCGCGGTGGTTTCGCCCTCGGCGGTGAAGTTGGTCGCCAGGATCACCTCGCGCACTTCGGACATGCCGGTCGGCGTCTGCGCGGGCGCGTCGATCCGCTCAAACAGCTTTTGCAGGCCGATGTCTTTCGGGCCCACGTTGTCCAGCGGACTGAGCTTGCCCATCAGCACGAAAAACAGGCCCTTGTAGGCACCGGTGCGCTCCATGGCGGCCTGATCGGCTGGCGTTTCCACCACACAGAGCTGGCTGCGGTCGCGCCGCGGGTCCAGGCAGGTGTGGCAGATGGTGTCTTCGGTGAAGGTGTGGCACAGCGCGCAGTGCTGCACCGTGGCTGCAGCGTGGTCCAGTGCCCGCGCCAGGGCCAGAGCCCCTTCGCGGTCGTGCTGCAGCAGATGAAACGCCATGCGCTGGGCCGACTTGACGCCCACCCCCGGCAGACGGCGCAAGGCCTGAACCAGGTGTTCAAGGGAATGGGCTTCGGCCATGCAATGCGTGGGCGGTCAGAAAGGAAACTTCATGCCACCGGGCAGACCCGGCATGCCGGCGGTGATCTTGCCCATCTTCTCGGCCGAGGTCTCTTCGGCCTTGCGCACCGCGGCATTGAACGCTGCGGCCACCAGGTCTTCAAGCATGTCCTTGTCGTCGGCCAGCAGGCTGGGGTCGATGGTGATGCGTTTGACGTCGTGCTTGCAAGTCATGAGCACCTTGACCAGACCGGCACCGGACTCGCCCGTGACTTCCACGAAAGCCAGTTCGTCCTGCGCCTTCTTCAGGTTGTCCTGCATGGCCTGGGCCTGCTTCATGAGGCCGGCGAGTTGTCCTTTGTTGAACATGCTGTGTGTCTTTCTGTGTGAAATGAATGAGGGCTCAGGCGCGAATGGCCTTGAGCGTGCCGGGAACGATTTTGCCGCCAAAGTCGCGCATCATGGTTTGCACGAACGGATCGCCCATGATCTGCGCTTCGGCCTCGCGCTGCTGCCGCTCGGCCTCCAGCGCCAGGCGGCGCGACGGTGAGTCGGCCACGGTACCGATTTCCACCACCAGCCGCACCTGGTGGCCGATGGTCTGCAGGGCCGTGGCCAGGCGCTCGCGGCTGTTGCCCTGGTTGAGCGATTCACGCTCCACGCGCAGCACCCAGCGGTCGGTGTCGCGCGCCACCAGTTGCGACTGCAAGCCGAGTTCGCGCACGAGCGCCGAAATCGCCTCGGCACGCACCAGTTGCATGACGGCATCGAACCAGAAATCGCCCTCTTCGCTGGGCGCAATCGGTGCAAGCGCTGAAGGTGATGCAGGTGGACGGACTTGAGGCTGGTCTGCGCGACCCGGCTCCCCCGCATCGCGCACTGGAATGGCCACCGTGCGACTTGGGGTGAGCGCTGTCGCGGAGTTCTCTTCCCACGGTGGACCATCGTCGTCGGGCCATGGCGCCTCGTCCATCTCGGGCGGTGCCGCGGCCGGTTTGGCGGGGGCCTCGACTGGAATGGGTTTGGGTAGTAGAGCCACCATCGCAGGCGGCGCAACCACCACGGGTTTTGGCGCTGGTGCGGTGGCTGCGGGCGCCACCACGGGTGCTGCGCGCGCCACCGGCGCACTCGCCGCCACGGCAGTCGCCACCGCTTGTGGCGCCGCCTCAGCGGGTTTCAGAGTTTTTTTTTCCGCCGTGGCAACTGCCGAACCTGCGGGCTTGAACGCCAGCAGCCTCAGCAGCACCATGGTCAGGCCGGCGTATTCGTCGGGCGCCAGGCCGAGTTCGGTTCGGCCGTGCAGGCACAGGCTGTAGAGCAACTGCGTCTCGTCTGCCGGCAGGCTGCCCGACAGACGCTCGATCTCGACCTCGTCGGGATCTTCCAGTCCATCGGCCGGCGCACGACCTGGCACCGCCTGCAGCACCGCCATGCGCTGCAGCACGCCGGTCATGTCTTCGAGCGTGGTGGCCGCGTTCAGGCCGTTGAGGCGCAGCGCGTCGATGGTGTCGACCACCGTGGCACCATCGGCGCGCGCCAGCGCGTCGATCAGGCGCAGCACATAAGAGCGGTCCACGGCGCCCAGCATCTGGCGCACCGTGGCTTCTTGCAATTGGCCGCCGCCAAAGGCAATGGCCTGGTCGGTGAGCGAGAGCGCATCGCGCATGGAGCCGCGCGCGGCACGAGAGATGAGACGCAGCGACTGGGCGTCTGCCGACACAGCTTCGGCCTGCAGTACTTGCACCAGGTGCGCCTGCACGGTCTCGGGCGCCATCGGCCGCAAGTTGAATTGCAGACAGCGCGACAGCACGGTGACCGGCACTTTCTGCGGATCGGTCGTGGCCAGCACGAACTTGAGGTATTCCGGGGGTTCTTCCAGCGTCTTCAACATGGCGTTGAACGCTGTGTTGGTCAACATGTGCACCTCGTCGATCATGAAGACCTTGAAGCGGCCCTGCACCGGCTTGTAGACCGCCTGCTCCAGCAGCGCCTGCACCTCGTCCACGCCACGGTTGGAGGCGGCATCGAGTTCGGTGTAATCGACGAAACGCCCGCTGTCGATGTCGGTGCAGGCCTGGCACACGCCGCAGGGCTCGGCGGTGATGCCGCCCTGTCCGTCGGCGCCCAGGCAGTTCAACGACTTGGCCAGGATGCGCGAGACAGTGGTCTTGCCCACACCGCGCGTGCCGGTGAACAGGTAGGCATGGTGCAACCGCTGGGTGGTCAGTGCGTTCGAGAGGGCCTGAACCACATGGCCCTGACCCACCATCTCGGTGAAATTGCGCGGGCGGTATTTGCGGGCCAGAACGACATAAGACATGCGGATGATTCTAAGCGGCGGGTTATGGGCCCAGGCCCCGCGACACCGCAGCGCATCGCCTACAATTCACCTCGACGGGCCTTCCCGCATGGTGAAGCGGCCAACCGGGTCAGGTGGGGAACCAAGCAGCCCTAACTGTGAATCCAGTGCCGGGGTCAAGGCTCGTCACCTTCTTCTCAAGACCTTCGCCGGTCGCTCTGTCGACACAAGGCTACCCTCGCGCGGTTTCGCCTGTACAGCCCCCTGACGATCGTGCTACAAGCCTCGCAAAACCAGCGAGGTGGATTCATGGGGAAGGTGTGCGAGAGGTGCGGAACCGACAACCGCGAGAAGGCGATGTTCTGCCTGGGCTGTGGCGTGAAGTTGGGCGCCGGGCCACTTCAAGAACCTGCGCCAGCTCTTGCAACTCCAGCGAAGGCAGACCCAACCCATGGCGACCTGGATCCGGCCGCCGCATCCGTGGCCCCTGCGAAGGGCGTGATGGGCAAGTGGCTTCCACGGGTGGGCTTGCTCCTGGGTGCAGCTGCTTTGATCGCATGGTTCCAATTGCACCAGCAGGCGAGCAGGTCACAGCAACCCATGCCCGCTCCTGCCGCTGTAGCACCAGCTCTTGATGCACAGCCGCCCACGGCGTCCGTGCCGGAGGGACCGGCGCCGGCCACCGAACCTGTGACTGCACCGGGCCAACCTGCTTTCGACCCTGCCGCATCGGCCGCCGCGGCTGAACGGATGATCGAGCAGAACAAGCAGCGGGCGCGACTCAATCAGCAGCGCCTTGAGCGCGAAAAACGCGAGCGTTTGTTGGCAGCCCAAGAGCAGGCCCGCGCCGCGCAGGAACTGGAACGGCGGCGCGAAGAGCAAGCCAGTCGACAGGTGATCAACGCAGCCGCCCAGCCCGTTCGCGTTCCGCCCGCCCCGATTCAGCCTGCTGCCCCGGCGCTCACCGTCGCTCGCATCTGTGACCAGGCCGGCAATTTCTTCGCGCGCGAAGTGTGCCGCCTGCGGGAGTGCAACAAAGCTTCCCAGGCCAGCGACCCGATCTGTGTGAATTTTCGAAGAATGGAGGAGAACAACCGGGCACTGCAACAGACCGAGTAACGCCGCTGTTTGATGGGCTCCGCTCCCCGGCTTCAACGCAGGTCGCTGCGGTAGGAAGACTCAGGCGGACAAACCCCTGATCCAGCGGCGCACACCCTCCCCTGCCGCCACGCCACTGGCCAGACAGGCCGTGAGCAGGTAGCCACCCGTCGGCGCCTCCCAGTCCAGCATTTCGCCTGCGCAAAACAAGCCCGGATTCGCCTGGACCATCAGGTCCGGGTTCAACGCCGCCCACCGCACGCCTCCGGCGCTGCTGATCGCCTCGTCAATGGGGCGGGCTGTGCACACAGTGACAGGCAAGGCCTTGATGGAAGCGGCAAGCCGCACGGGATCGTTCATCGCGTCCTTGTCCAGCCTCTCGTGCAGGATGCCCATCTTGATGCCGTCCAGACCGAGGCGGCTCTTGAGGTGACTGGACAGGCTGCGCGAGCCACGCGGGTGACGCACCTGCGCCAGCACGTGTTCGGCGCTGCGGTCGGGCAGGAGGTCGATGTCGAAGCTGGCCTGGCCGTTGCGCGCGATCTCGTCGCGCAGCAGGCTGGAGGCGGCATAAACCAGGCTGCCTTCCACACCCGTGGCGGTCGCCACGAATTCACCCTTGCGGTGGAACTGCTGGCCTTGGCTGTCGGTGGCGCGGATGGCCACCGATTTGAAGGGTTGCCCGGCGAAGCGTTCGCTGAAGTGCGAGCTCCAGCCCTGCGCCACGCCGTGGGCGGCTGATCCGGCCACATCAAAACCGCAGTTGCTGGGCAGGAGCGGGCTCACTGCCACGCCAGCCGCTTCAAGCCATGGCAGCCACGCGCCATCAGACCCCAGGCGGGCCCAGCTGGCACCACCCAGGGCGAGCACGGTGGCGCGGGCTTGAATCTGCACCTGGCCGGACGGCGCATTGAACGACAACGGACCGCCGGGCGAGCCGGTCCAGCCTTGCCAGCGGTGGCGCATGTGAAACACCACCGGCACACCGCCTTCGTCCGGATGGCGCAACCGGTGCAGCCAGGCACGCAGCAGGGGCGCGGCCTTCATGTCGGTTGGGAAGACGCGGTTCGAGGTGCCCACGAAGGTGTCGATGCCCAGGCCAGCAGCCCAGTCGCGCACGGCCTGCGGGCCCCAGTGCTGCAACATGGGCTGCACGCGGTCCTGCGCCGTGCCGAAACGGGTGACAAAGCTGTCCAGCGGCTCGGCATGCGTCAGGTTCAGGCCGCCCTTGCCCGCCAGCAAAAACTTGCGCCCGACCGAGGGCATGGCGTCGAACAGGTGCACGGCCACACCGGCGCGGCTCAAGACCTCGGCGGCCATGAGGCCGGCGGGTCCGCCGCCGATGATGGCCACATCTACGTTGAAAGAAGAAACGGCGTTGGAGTCGGTCATGGGTTGATCGTTGTGTCTTGCAGTTCGATCAAACGACCATGCAGATTGATGAAGGCCAGGCGCACCTTGGCGCCGGATCGCGCGGCTCGCACCGCCTGGCGGTAGCGCTGCATTTTCGTCAGCAGGTCCTGCTGTTGCTCCGGATTCTCCGCGCTCTTGAAATCGAGCACCCACCACTCACCGGTGTCGGAGCGCCGCACCAGGCGGTCCAGCCTGAGCAGCTCACCCGCATGAAAGATGTCGACCTCATTGCCGCTGGTGTCGACCACGCCATCGTCCCACGCCCACGCGGCTTCGCCTCGCACGATGCGCCGCGCCATCGTCTGCGCCTGGGCAGCCTGCGCGGGGTTGAGTGCGAATTCGCGGGCCACGGCTTGCGTGTGTGCGTTCGTCCAGTCGAAGCCGCGCGCGGGCGTGGGATGCCACTGGAGCAGGCGATGCAGCGCGAGGCCGATGCGGGTGCGCTCGTCGTCGGCCGCCAGTGGTTCAACCGGCTCAGGTGGTGCCGTGCTGGCCTCGTCAATCAACGTGGGCAGCGCGAGCAGGCTGAAGGTGTCGGCCCCTGAGGTGTCGGCAGGCGCGCGCATGCTCGTTTGAGGCGGTTTTTCCAGCGGCTGCGTGAGGGGCAACAAGCGCTCGTACCAGCTGGTGGTGCCAGTGGGTCGCGAGTACGGCTCGAAGCTGGAGATCACCAGCCGCGATTCGGCCCGCGTGAGCGCCACGTACAAGGCGTTGAGTTCTTCGAGCGAACGGGCCTGCTGCTCAAGCGCTAGCGCACTGGCCGCGCAAGCCGGCGGGTTCTTTTCGCTGGCGAGAAACACGAAGCGGCGCGGCACGGGTGCTTCGCCCGGCCAGTCGATCAGCACGCCCATGCTCTCGGGGCGCGAAGAGCCGGTGTCGGTGTCGAGCATGAGCACGGTGTGGGCCTCCAGCCCTTTGGCGCCGTGGATGGTGAGCAGGCGCACGGCGCCGCTGTTGTGGGTGGGCGTGGCCTTGATGCCGCCGGCCTTGAGTGCACGCACGAAGCGGTAGGACGTGAGGAACCGTCCGCCGTCTTGCGCCAGTGCATTGGCCAGCAGGTCGCGCAACTGCGCCAGCACCCCCGCGCGTTGGCTCGCGGGCACGGCCTGGGCAAAACGCGCGAGCACGTCGCCATCGCCGTAGATGGCGGAGAGTGCGTCGTGGGGGGGCAGGCTCTGCACCCACTGGCGGTAACGCAGCAAGCGCGTGGCGGCGTTGCTGAACGCTTGCGCCAGCGGCTGAGGAACGCTCGGCAATCCGACACACTCCTGCTCGGGCAGATCGGCAAAGCGCTGCAACACGGTCCACCACGACGGCTTGACTGGCTGGGCGTCTGCGCCGGGCCGCACGGTCCAGTTCTGCTGCAAGCGGGCCATCCAGGCCAGCGCATCGTCACCCCAGCCGAACAGCGGCGACTTCAGCGCACGCGCCAGGCTCAGGTCGTGGCGCGTCGACACCAGCGCGTCCAGCAACGCCACCACGTCCTGCACAGCGGGTGATTCACACAGGTCCAGCTTCTCGGGCTGCTCGCTGGCAATGCCGCGTTCGCGCAGTGCCTCGAACATCCAGGCCAGGCGCTCGCGCCGGCGCGCCAGCACCATCAAACCATCGGGGCTCAAGCGGCCCGAGTGAACCTCGCCGGCGATCCAGTCGGCCGCCTGGCGCGCTTCCAGCGCCGACATGGTGTCTTCGAGCAGAACGCGCGGCGTGACCAGGCTGTCGCGCCAGGCGGCATCAGCGACTGCACCATCGCGTTCGCGCGCATTGCGCGGCACCTGCGGCAAGGCCACCACTTCACCGGGCTCGTGGCTCTCGGTGGTGTGCTGGCGGAAGTCGCTGCTGTATTCCCCGGCCTGCACGGCAGCGAGCATGGCGCTGTTGAGCGCGTCCACCACGGCGGGCGCGCAGCGGCGGGTGTGATCGCAGCTGAGCAAGGCGCCCGCGAGGCCTTGCACCACGAAGGCCTGTGCTGCCTTGAACACCTGCGGCTCGGCGCGGCGAAAACGGTAAATGGACTGTTTGGGATCACCCACCAGGAACACGCACGGCGCCTCGCCCGGACCGGCGCCGGCGTAGGCGGAAAGCCAGCCGTAAAGCGCATGCCACTGCAGCGGGTTGGTGTCCTGGAACTCGTCGATCAGCACGTGGCGGACGCGCGCGTCCAGCCTCTGCTGCAACCAGCCCGAGAGCTCGGCATCGCCCAGCAGGCGGCGCGCAGCGGACTCCACATCGTTCATGTCGACCCAGCCGCGCTCGTGTTTGAGCGCGGCAAAGCTGGTGAGCAACACCCGCGTGAGCCGGGCCATGCGCTGGTGGTGCAGCCAGGCCTGGTGCTGCGAACGGGCAGCCAACGCGCGCATGGCCAGGTCTTGCGCAGCACGCACCTGTTCGATGCCGGCGAGCTTGTCGCTGAACTTGCGCGGCTCGTTCTTTTGCGTGAGCAGCGCATCGATCACGCCAGCGCCGTTGCGGCCGGTCAGGGCCTTTTCCAGCTCGACGCCCTTGGCCGCAAAGGTCACGGCGCTGGCCTGGCCCAGCGCGATGGCGGCTGCCGACAACGAGCTGTGGGTGGGCGCGTGGTCCACCAACCATTGCAGCGGATCGTCGAAGCCCGTGAACTCGGGAAACCGATCGGCCATCTCATCCACCGAGGTCTGCACCACGCCCGCCGCATCGGCCAGCGCGAACTCCACGCGTTTCTGCAGCGCCTTGCGCAGCGCCTGCTGCGTCTGAAACCGGCCGTGTGTTCCGACAGCATCCACAAAGTCCTGGCGGTCGGACGCACTCGCTGCGAGCGCGCCATAGAAGCGCGGCCACACCTGCTCCACCGCCTGCGTGTCGTCTTCGAGCAGCTCGTACTGCACCGGCAACTGCAGCTCCTGCAACACCGACAGCGGCGCGCCACGCAGCAAGGCGGCGAACCAGCTGTGGAAGGTGCGCACCTGCACCGGCCGGCCCAGCGCCGTGACCCGCGCGTGCAGGCTGCGGGCCTCGGCAACCCGCCCCTCGGCATCGGCTGTGCTCAAGCCGCGCTGGCGCAACACGTCCATCAGCTCGGTGTCGGTCAGGTCGGCCCAGCGGCGCAGCTCTTCGCCCAGGCGCTTGCGCATTTCGCCAGCGGCCTTTTTGGTGAACGTGATCGCCAGAATGTCTTGCGGCGCACAGCCGTCGAGCAACGCGCGCAGGATGCGTGAGACCAGCATCCAGGTCTTGCCGGCGCCGGCGCAGGCTTCCACCGCGATGCTGCGCGCCGGGTCGCAGGCCAGCGCATAAAAGGCTTCCCGGGACACGGGTGCGCCGTCGATGCGGTAGGCAGCGGGCCCGGTCAAGAGACGCTCCAGAAATCTTTGCGGCACAGACCACGCGCCTTGCAGAACTCGCACACACGGCCTTCACCCAGCGCAGGCATGGGGTGGCCGGCGGCCACGCGGATCATGTCGTGCGAGAGCCCGGCGCGCAGCTGTTCGCGCGCCTCCAGCACCTCGGTGTGTTCCACCAGCCTGGTGGCGGTGTCACCCGATGTCGAGCCAGGCCGGTCGTTGATGCTCAGGTAAGCGGCGCGCAAGGTGTCGTCGGGCAGCAGCGCGGCGTAGAACGCGAGCTGCACGTCCTCCAGCGGCTCTTTCAATCGGTCGGTGGTGGTCTTGCGGCTTTCGGTCTTGTAGTCGATCACAAACGGGATCGGGCCTTCCGGGCTGTCCTGTGCGTCCACGCGGTCGAGCTTGCCATAGAGCCTCCATGGGCCCACGGCGGATGTCATCACCGCTTCAGCCTGCACAAAGCGCGGGCCGGGTCGGTCGCCCGTGGCTTCGAAGGTGGCGAGCCATTGCAGGTAACCGTCGCGTGTGGCGGGCCACACCACCTCATAGGGCAGGAAGCCCGCGCCGCCCTCGCCCGCGTTCAGGCCCATGGCGGCGGCGGTCTCCAGGGCAAGCTGGTCGAGCGCGGCGCGGTCGGCCTCAGTGCCAAGGCGTGCATCGCCGCGTTGCTCGTGAAAGGCGCGCAGTACCGCGTGCAACCAGTTGCCCATGTCGCGCTGGTCGGGCTCGACTTGGAGCTCGGGCGCGTCGACCAGCCGCAACTGACGCATGGCAAAGAAACGGTACGGACAGTCGCGCAGGTCCTGATACGCACTGGCCGAGAGCGCGCCGGGCAACACGTCGCCGGCCGAGGGCGCGGGAGGCGCGGAGGGAGCCGAGACCAGCGTCGTCGGTGCGCGCGGGTCCTGTCCGTCGTGCAGCGCTTCGGCCTGCAACGCCAACACCCAGGCACTCGGCATCACCGGCTCACCCAGCTCCTGCGTGCGCCACAACACGTCCAGCTGCGGCATGCGCAACAACGACTGCCACGCATTCGCGGCCGCACGAGCCAGGGTCTCGCGCGAGGGCAGGCCCAGCAACTCGCGCTGTGCAGCCGTCCAGGAGCCGGGTGGTTCCGGGCTGGGGTTGAGGTGCACCTCGTCGCACCCAGGCACGACCGTGGCTGCGAACGAGCGCCCGAGAATCTGGGCCATCGGCAGGATCACCACCGCCGCTTCGCCAGTGCCGCGCGGCATGAAGGTCGCGCCCTCCAGCACGTCGCGCACCCAGGCCGTGAACAGGGCGAGCGGCTTGCGGCCGGCAGACCGGCTCGTCGCAGAATCGCCCGCGGTCTCGCCGATGTCGGCGAGTTCGCGCGCCGCGCCGTCCTCCAGACGCAGCACCTGCAGGGCCTGCTGACCCGCCACATCGGCCTGGAGCGCGTCCCACAGGCCGGTGGCCTTCAGGGCCTTGGCCACCGCGTCCAGCCATTGCACCAGGCTGCGCGGGGATTGCAGTTCGCTCAGGATCTCGACCAGACCCTCCGGCAGGGCATGCGCCAGGCTGGCGGTGCGCACGGCAGCGCGCCACTGCGACACACCAGCCTCGCGGGCGAGTTGCTCCAGGGTGAGCACGGAGGCCTCGGGCCAGCGCGGCGCCTGCTTGAGAAAGTCCAGCACATCGTCCATGGACGCACGCGGTGAAGCCGCACGCAGCAGGCTCATGAGTTGCGCGGCGGCGTGGGTGGTGGAGAGCTTCCAGCCCGTTTCGTCACGCACCGCGACACCTGCGCCATGCAGCAGGGCGCTGATGCGTCGGGTCAGCAGGCGGTCGGTGGCAACCAAGGCCACAGGCTGATGACCCTGGTTGACCCGTGCAATCACGCAGGCCGCAGCGCGCTGCGCTTCGTCTTCGGCGTCATCGCAGGCGTGCAACGACCACCCCGAAGCGCGGGAACCACCCACGCGCCATGAGAGGCTCAGAGCGCGTTCACCCCAATGGGCCACCAGCGCAGCGGCCAGCGGGTCGGCCTGAAAGCCCTGCAGCACCACCAGCGCCTGTACGCCAGCGCCAGGGCTGGCCTGCGGGTTCCACAACACGTCGGTGGCGTAGGTGGATGTGCTGGCCCAGGTGAGTGCCAGCGTTGCCACCAGCCCTTCCCACTGCAGTGAGGCCGGGCCCGGCAACAGCGACTGCTGCAACGCTTCGGCCCATGCCACGCGCTGCTCTGGCGGCACCGCAGCAGCCAGCGGAGCGAGTTGCCGCGCAGCCTCCACCAGACGCGTGACCATGACGGCGCGCAACTCGGCGTCGGCCCGCGCAGGCGCCACGCGGTCGATGAAGGCCGAAGCCACCAGGCTGTCGCGCGCCATGTCCATGCTCAGGTCGGTCGCGCCCGGCGTGAAGGGCTGCAGCGATGCGGCCCAGTTGCGGCTCGACTCGAAGCGCGGCGCAAAACCATCGGGGCGGTGGGACGACCAGGCGCGCCGACCGACATCCATGAGCTGCGCGTAGGGCACAAGCACCACCGCGCTGCCAGCCTCGATGCCACGCTCTGCCAGTGACTGCGACAGTGTCTTGATCAACGACTGCCAATCGCTGGCACTGCCTTCGATTTCTTGCCCGGGCGAGGCGGGAAGACCGGACTGGGCAGGCGGGTTGGCTGGCGTCATGAAATGGGGGTTTCTGTCACAATTGCCCGGACTGGTTGGCCCTGTGGTGACCTTCAAGCCCTTGAAGCCCGCGCAAGTGCCCAAACTTTAACCTCCCCGTTCAACGTTTTTTAGGATGAATCATGGCGAGCGACCTGATCAAACATGTTTCCGATGCAAGCTTCCAGGCCGATGTGCTGGAAGCGCAGGCGCCCGTCCTGGTCGACTTCTGGGCCGAATGGTGCGGCCCGTGCAAGATGATTGCCCCCATTCTTGATGAGGTGGCCGGCTCTTATGACGGCAAGCTCAAGATCGCCAAGCTCAATGTGGACGACAACCGCGATGTGCCCGCCAAGTTCGGCATCCGCGGCATTCCCACGCTGATGTTGTTCAAGGACGGTCAGCTGGCCGCCACCAAGGTCGGCGCCATGAGCAAGGCCCAGCTCACCGCGTTCATCGACCAGCAACTCGCCTGATCCAGATCAAGAAGTGCCTGGGTGCAATGCCCGGGCACCTTTTCAGCGGCATTCTTTTCCTGTCATAATTTCCCGCAGGCGGATCCGAGACAGACCCCGCCTCTCATCTGCGCACCGTCCGACATCCGGACGCCAGCGCCCCCTCCCCCGGTTCCCGACTCAACTCCCTCCCGGAGTGAATTCCATGCACCTCAACGAACTCAAGGCACTGCATGTGTCTGAAGTCCTCAAGCAGGCTGAAGCGCTTGAGATCGAAAACACCGGCCGCATGCGCAAGCAGGAGCTGATGTTCGCCATCATCAAGAAGCGCGCCAAGGGCGGTGAGCTGGTGTACGCCGACGGCGTGCTGGAAGTGCTGCCCGACGGCTTCGGTTTCCTGCGCGCGCCGGACACCAGCTACACCGCCAGCACCGACGACATCTACATCTCGCCCAGCCAGATCCGCCGCTTCAACCTGCACACCGGCGACATGATCGAGGGCGAAGTCCGCATTCCCAAGGACGGCGAGCGCTACTTCGCGCTCAACAAGCTCGACAAGATCAACGGCCTGCCCCCCGAGGACAACAAGCACAAGATCATGTTCGAAAACCTGACGCCGCTGTTCCCCAAGGAACAGATGCGCCTGGAACGCGACATCAAGAGCGAAGAGAACATCACCGGCCGCGTCATCGACATCATTGCGCCCATCGGTCGCGGCCAGCGCGCGCTGATCGTGGCGCCGCCCAAGAGCGGCAAGACAGTGATGATGCAGCACATTTGCCACGCCATCGCGGCCAACCACCCCGAGGTGGAGCTCATGGTGCTGCTGGTGGACGAGCGCCCGGAAGAAGTGACCGAGATGCAGCGCACCGTGCGCGGCGAAGTCATCGCCTCCACCTTTGACGAGCCCGCTGCGCGCCACGTGCACGTGGCCGAGATGGTGATCGAGCGCGCCAAGCGCCTGGTCGAACTCGGCAAGGACGTGGTGATCATGCTGGACTCCATCACCCGCCTGGCCCGCGCCTACAACAACGTGTTGCCCTCCAGCGGCAAGGTGCTCACCGGTGGTGTGGACGCGAACGCCCTGCAACGCCCCAAGCGCTTCTTCGGTGCGGCGCGCAAGATCGAGGAAGGTGGCTCGCTCACCATCATCGCCACCGCGCTGGTCGACACCGGTTCCCGCATGGACGAGGTGATCTTTGAAGAATTCAAGGGTACCGGCAACTGCGAAATCCACCTGGACCGCCGCCTGTACGAAAAACGCGTGTTCCCGTCGATCCAGCTCAACCGCAGCGGCACCCGCCGCGAAGAGCTGCTTCTGCAGCCCGAGATCCTGCAAAAGACCCGTATCCTGCGCCAGTTCATGTACAACATGGACGAAATCGAAGCCATGGAAATGGTGCTCAAGAGCATGAAGTCGACGAAGAACAACTCGGAGTTCTTCGACATGATGCGGCGTGGGGGCTGACCCGGGCTATAATCTGCGGCTTTGCTGATTGCGACAAGTACAGGGAAATGGTTTCCCTGCGGCTGCCGCACCTGAACCTCAAGGACACGTCATGAAAGACGGCATTCACCCCAACTACCGCGAAGTCTGCTTCCAGGACCTCTCCAACGGCTTCAAATTCGTGACCCGCTCGTGCGCGAACACGAAAGAGATGATCAAGATGGAAGACGGACGCGAGCTGCCGCTGTACAAGCTGGACACCTCCAGCGAGTCGCACCCTTTCTACACCGGCACGCAGAAAAGCGTGGACAACATGGGTGGTCGTGTGGAACGTTTCCGCAACCGCTACGGCAAGACGACGACGCCCGCTGCAACGTAAGCAGACGGCCGGCTTGCACTCCAACGGGTGCAAGGTCCTGCACAAAAAGAGCAGCTGGTCTCCCGGCTGCTTTTTTTTCGCCTTCTGCTTTCTCACCCCGGCTTCATGCCCCTTGTATATTCCTTGAAGTGAACCAGCCCACCCCCGCCATCGTGACCCAGTCGGCTGTTCGCCGCCTGCCACGGATCGCTCTCTTCCTGTTCTGCGTCGCGTATGTGCTGCCAGGCTTCCTGGGCCGCGAGCCCTGGAAAAACGCCGATGTCTCCGCCTTTGGTGTGATGCTGGAAATGGCCTGGGGTCACGGTGGCTGGTGGAGCCCGCAGGTGCTGGGCGTGGCGGTCGAAGAAGCCGGCCCGCTGCCCTACTGGCTCGGGGCGGTTTTCATCAAGCTGCTGCCATTCTTCTCGCCCGAGTTCGCGGTGCGCATTCCCTTTGCGCTGCTGCTGGCCCTCACCCTGGTGTGCACCTGGTACACGGTTTACCACCTTGCACGCCAACCAGCGGCGCAACCCGTGGCGTTTGCCTTTGGTGGCGAGGCCAAACCCACCGACTACGCGCGTGCCCTGGCCGATGCGGGCCTGCTCGCGCTCATGGCCTGTCTGGGCCTTGCCCAGCTTTCGCACGAAACCACGCCCGATCTGGCGAGGCTCGCGCTGGTCTCGTTGCTGCTCCTGACGGCTTCTCGCATGGCCCACACGGGACAACGGCAACACCTGCGCAGCGTCGGCTTGTGGGCGCTTGCCCTGCTCGCGCTGGTCTTCAGCGGTGCGCCCTGGATCGCGGCCATGCTGGGTGGCGGCCTGCTGGTGGTCCTGTGGCACTCACGACGGCACGCCAGCGCGCCCGACACCGCCTGGCTCTCCGAGGAAGCGCCTTCGAAGCGTGACCCCTTGATCTGGGCGGCCGTGCTGCTGGTGCTGATCCTGGGGCTGTCGGCACTGGCGGGGCAGGTGCCGGTGCCGGCCCTGCAAACCGCGCTGGCCCAGGTGCAGTGGCAGAGCTGGGGCAAGCTGCTGGTCTGGTTCACCTGGCCGGCGTGGCCGCTGGTGCTCTGGACGCTGTGGCGCTGGCGCCATCAACTGCTGCGGCCCCACGTCGCCTTGCCCTTGTGGGCGGCCCTGGTGAGCGTGGTGGACAGTGCGCTCTCACCCGAACGCGACCGTGCCCTGCTGCTGGCCCTGCCCGCGCTCGCGGCACTCGCCGCCTTTGCACTGCCCACCTTGCGGCGCAGCGTGTCTGCCCTCGTGGACTGGTTCACCCTGCTCTTTTTCTCGGGCTGCGCGCTGGTCATCTGGGTGATCTGGTTCGCCATGCAGACCGGCGTGCCCGCCAAGCCGGCAGCCAATGTGGCCAAGCTCGCGCCGGGCTTCGTGCCCGAGTTCTCGCTGTGGTTGTTCCTGGCGGGAGCGGTGGCCACCGGTGCATGGCTGTGGCTCGTCGCGTGGCGGGTGGGCAAACACCGCCAGGCACTGTGGAAGAGCCTGGTGTTGCCCGCCGCAGGCAGCACCTTGTGCTGGTTGTTGCTCATGACGCTGTGGCTGCCCCTGCTGGACTTCGGTCGCAGCTACGGCCCGGTGTCTCGGCGCATCGCCACCCTGGTGCCGGCGCAAGGCTGCGTGGTGGTAGATGGCTTGAGCCAGGCGCAGATTGCGGCGTTGCAGTACCACGGTGCACTGACACTGGTGCGCAGCGGTGGCAACGCAGGGTCCGATTGCCAAAGCATGGTGGTGGCCCCCGCGAGCCAGGCCTCGCTGCACCAACGCGTTGAACTCACCCACTGGGCGTTCAAGTCCACGGTCAGCCGCCTGACCGACAGCAAGGAAAGCCTGCTGGTCTACCAGCGCGTGGGCAACTGAAATCGCCTCAGCCAGTCACGCGCTCGCGCACCCGGTTGGGCGGCAGGGCGATGGCAAAGCGCGATCCTTCGCCGATCGTGCTCTCGGCATCGATGTGGCCGCCATGGCGCTGCGCCACGTGTTTCACGATTGCCAGCCCCAAGCCGGTGCCGCCAGTCTCCCGTGAGCGGCTGCGGTCCACACGGTAGAAGCGCTCGGTCAGACGCGGCAGGTGCTCTGCAGCAATGCCGGGGCCGGTGTCCTTCACAAAAAACTCCGCCCAACCATCGCTGCGCAAACGCCAGCCGGTCTGGATGAGTCCACCACCCGGCGTGTAGCGCACGGCGTTGCTGAGCAGGTTGGACATTGCGCTGAGCAGTTCGGTCTTGGCGCCCGACACCCAGATGGCGGGTCCCGGCACCGGTTCGATGCGGTGCTGCGTCGTCGAGATCGCCTCGGTCAGACCCCGGGCTTCCTGCACCACGTGCGTGAGCAGCTCGTCGCCATCGATCCACTCACCCGGGCCGGGCGCGGGGCTGCCTTCCAGCCGCGAGAGGGTGAGCAAATCACTCACCAGCGTCTGCATGCGGTGCGCCTGTTGGCTCATGAGGCCGAGGTAACGCGTGCGGTCGGCCTCTTCCAGCGGGATGCTCTGCATGGTTTCCACAAAGCCGCTGAGAACGGTGAGCGGCGTGCGGATCTCGTGCGACACATTGGCCACGAAATCACGGCGCATGGTCTCGGCCAGCTGCACCGCAGTCACGTCGCGCGTGAGCATGAGCTTGCGCTTCTTGCCGTAAGGGTGGATCTGCAGCGAGATTTTGGATGGCTGGGATGGGCGCGGGCCCACCCCGTCGATCTGGATCTCGTGATTGAACTCACCGCCCGCCAGATACGCGGTGAACGCCGGGTTGCGCACCATGTTGCGCACGTACTGACCCAGGTCGCGCTGCGGGTCGAAGCCCAGGTGGTTGGCCGCCGTGAGGTTGGACCATTCGATGCGACCGGCTGAATCTAGCAGTACCACGCCGTTGGGTGAGGCCTGAATGGCGGCCAGAAAGTCCTCCAGCCGGGCGTCGCTGTTCTGCGCCTTCTTCTCCAGCTTCTTGATCAGCTTGCGGGCCCGGTCCAGCATCTCGCCCCAGGCGCCCGAGAGTCGGGGCTGGCGGGTGACGTCTGCCTTGTTGAGCCAGCGCAGGAAACTGCGAGCGCGCAGCCCGTCAATGATGGACCAGATGAACGCGCCAACCAGCGCGCCCGCAAATGTCCATCCCGGCGAATCCTGCGTCCAGCCCAGCACTGCTCCCAGTGCCACGAGCAGAAGCAGCTCGATCGCACGCCGGGTCATGTGGTGGAAATGGGGGTGTCTTGCGCCGGTCGCCCGGTGTTGTTCATTGAAGTGAGCCGGTAGCCGGCACCACGCACCGTTTCGATCATGCCCGAGGCCTCACCCAGTGATTCCCTCAATCGTTTGACATGCACATCCACGGTTCGCTCCTCGATGAAAACATGGTCTCCCCAGACCTTGTCGAGCAGCGTACCACGGGTGTGCACCCGCTCTGCGTGCTTCATGAGGTAGTGCAGCAGCTTGAATTCGGTCGGCCCGACCTTGAGTTCGGTGCCGCGAAACGTGATGCGGTAGGTAGCCGCATCCAGCGACAGTTCACCCACCTGCACCGAGTCGTTGACGATCTCGGGCGCGCGCCGGCGCAACACAGCGCGGATGCGAGCCAGCAGCTCCTGGGTGGAAAACGGTTTGGTGATGTAGTCGTCCGCGCCAGCGTCGAGTCCCTGCACCTTGTCGTTCTCGTCGCTGCGCGCGGTGAGCATGAGGATGGGGATGGTCTTGGTGCGCTCGTTCTTGCGCCAGGCGCGGGCCAGCGAGGCGCCGCTTTCACCGGGCAACATCCAGTCGAGCAGGATCACGTCGGGCAGCACGGCATCCACCTCGCGCTGGGCGGCCGCACCGTCGAACACGACGGTGGGCGCAAAGCCGTTGTGCCGCAAGTTGACGGCGATCAACTCGGCGATGGACGGCTCATCCTCCACCACCAGAACGCGTGGAAGCTTTCTCATCCGACGACCGACTCCACCTGAGACATGGGCGTGTGGCGAACGTCTTCACCCTTGACGATGAAGATGATCTGCTCCGCGATGTTCTTGGCGTGATCACCCACACGTTCGATCGATTTGGCGAGAAACAGCAGATCAAGGCTGGGCGAGATCGTGCGGGGGTCTTCCATCATGTAGGTGATGAGTTTGCGCAGGAAACCGTTGTACTCGTCATCGATCTGGTGATCCTCCTTGATGATCGTCACCGCCATGGTGGTGTCCAGCCGGGCGAACGAGTCGAGGGTCTTGCGCAGCATGTTGGCCGCCAGGTCGGCCGCCAGGCGCAACTCTGAGGTGGGCAGATTCCGGGGCGTTCCAGCCTCGATGATGGACTTGACCATACGGGCGATGCGAGCGACTTCGTCACCTGCACGCTCCAGGTTTTGCGTGGTGCGCGAGATCGCCATGAGAAAACGCAAGTCGCGTGCGGTGGGCTGGCGTCTGCCGATCGTGGAAATGATCTCCTGGTCGATGCTCAGCTCCATCTGGTTGATGCGCCGCTCGGTTTCAATCACTTGCTCGGCGGTCTCGGCGCTCATGTGCACAAGGGCATAGATGGCCTGATGAAGCTGGGATTCAACCAGTCCACCCATTTCCAGCACATGGCTGGAGATGGAGTTGAGCTCGGCGTCGAACTGGCTGGAGAGGTGTTTGTCGCTCATGTCTGGGTTCCCTGTTGCCGGTTCAGCCGAAGCGACCGGTGATGTAGTCCTCGGTCGCCGTCTGGGTCGGCTTGAAAAAGATCTGTTCGGTGGCACCGAATTCAACCAGCTCGCCCAGGTACATGTAGGCGGTGAAGTCGCTGCAACGCGCGGCCTGCTGCATGTTGTGCGTGACGATGGCGATGGTGTAGTCGCTTTTGAGCTCGTGTACCAGTTCTTCGACCTTGCCGGTGGAAATGGGATCCAGTGCCGAGGTCGGTTCGTCGAGCAGCAACACCGAAGGCTTCACGGCCACGCTGCGTGCAATGCACAGACGCTGCTGTTGGCCGCCCGAGAGTGACAGGCCGTTCTGGTTGAGCTTGTCCTTGACCTCTTTCCACAGGGCGGCCTTGCTCAGCGCCCATTCCACTCGGTCGTCCATCTCACTCTTGGAGAGGTTTTCGTACAGACGGACCCCGAAAGCGATGTTGTCGTAGATCGACATCGGAAACGGCGTGGGCTTCTGGAACACCATGCCGATGCGCGCGCGCAGCAGGTTGAGGTCCTGCTTGGGGTCGAGGATGTTCTGGCCGTAGAAGTTGATCTGCCCCTCCGCGCGCTGCCCCGGGTACAGGCTGTACATGCGGTTCAGCGTGCGCAGCAGGGTGGACTTGCCGCAGCCCGACGGCCCGATGAAGGCGGTGACCCGCTTTTCCTGGATGTCCAGCGTCACATCCTTCAGGCCCTGGAACTTGCCGTAGTAAAAATTGAGGTCGCGCACCTCGATGGCGTTGCGCACCTCGCCCACCTGCTCGGTCTTGGTGGCGAAGTTGGAGGGTTTGATCGCGAAAGCGGATTCAGACATTTCTTTTTCCTTGACGGTATTCGTGGGAGCTCAGGGCTGCGGCGGCTCAGACTTTGACTTTTTCGCGGAAGAACACACGGGCCAGGATGTTGAGCACCAGCACGGTCATGGTGATGATCAGCGCGCCACTCCAGGCCAGGCGGATCCAGTTGTCGTAAGGGCTGAGCGCGAACTGGAAGATGACGACCGGCAGGTTGGCCATGGGGCCGCCCATGTCGGTGCTGAAGAACTGGTTGTTGAGCGCGGTGAACAGCAGCGGCGCCGTTTCACCGGCGATGCGTGCGATCGCGAGCAGCAGACCGGTGATGACCCCGCTTTTCGCTGCGCGCAGCGTCACCATGGTGGCCACTTTCCAGCGTGGCGCACCCAGGGCAAATGCCGCCTCGCGCAGGCTGCCCGGCACAAGGCGCAACATGTTCTCGGTGGTCCGCACGACCACCGGCACGGCGATCAGAGACAGCGCCAAGCTGCCCGCGTACCCGGAAAAGTTGCCCACGGTGGCCACCGCAATGGCGTACACGAACAGGCCCAGCACGATGGACGGTGCCGACAGCATGATGTCGGTGACGAATCGCGTGACTTCAGCGGTCTTGCTGGTGTCGCCATATTCGGCCAGGTACACGCCCGCCAGAATGCCGATGGGCGTGGACACCAACACCGCCAAACCCACGATCATCAAGCTGCCCAGCAAGGCGTTGCGAAGTCCGCCGCCCTCGGTGCCCGGTGCGGGCGTATCGGCGGTGAAGATGTTGCTGTCCAGGCCCGCAATGCCGTTGGAGAACAGCACCCACAGGATCCAGAGCAGCACCGTCAGGCCCAGTGCCATGGCGGACATTGAAAGCGTCAGACCGAACCAGTTCGCGCGGCGGCGGCTGGCGTACAGGGATTGATTCATTTCCATGATCGTTCTCGTTGTCTTTTTGGCTCAATTGCCCTTGGCCCGCTCGGCCCGGATGATCATCCACTTGGCCAGTGCCAGCACCACGAAGGTGATGCAGAACAGCAGGAAGCCCAAGGCGAACAAGGTGTTGAAATGCAGGCCCTCGGCCTCACCGAACTCGTTGGCCAGCACCGACGCGATGGACGTGCCTGGAGAAAACAGTGAAGTCGGCATGCGGTTGGCGTTGCCGATCACGAAGGTGACCGCCATGGTTTCGCCCAGCGCCCGGCCCAGACCCAGCATGATCCCGCCGACGACACCTTTCTGCGTGTAGGGCAGCACCACCTTGCCAACCACCTCCCAGGTGGTGCAGCCCAGCCCGTAAGCCGACTCACGAAGGATGGGAGGCGTGATCTCGAACACGTCGCGCATCACCGCAGCGATGAAGGGCAGCACCATGAAAGCCAGGATGATGCCAGCGGCCATGATGCCCAGGCCGTTGGTGGCACCACCAAACAACCAGCCCACCAGCGGCAAACCACCCAGCACCTGCTGCAAGGGCACCTGCATGTAGTCGGCAAAGATGGGCGCAAAGACAAACAGGCCGAACATGCCATAAATGATGGACGGAACGGCGGCCAACAGTTCAATGGCCGTGCCCAGTGGGCGACGCAGCCAGACCGGGCAGGTTTCGGTGAGGAACACCGCGATGCCGAAGGCCAGCGGAACCGCGATCACCATGGCAATGCTTGCGCTGAGCAGCGTGCCGACAATGGAAATGGCCGCGCCGTACTCTTCGTTGACGATGTCCCACTCAATGGTGGTGACAAAAGCCAGGCCGAACCTCGAGAAGGTGGGCCAGGCGTTGTAGAAAAGCGAGACGATGATGCCCACCAGGGCAATCAACACCAGCAAAGAAAAGGTTTGCGTGAGGCGGTGGAAGACAAGGTCCTGGACATGGGCACGTCTGGCAATGACGCGCATGGAAGCGTCGTCGCGCTGATCGGAACCGCCGCTGCTGAAAGTGGAACTGGACATGGTGCTGTCTGCGCTTGTTGTTGTGGTGTTCATGGAATCCCCTCCGGACTCATGTGACAGACATTGAACTGCAAAAACCCACCGGCCGGCGAGTGCCCGCCGATGGATTTGCTCAGGCATTCAGCCGGGGATCACTTGTTGTTGATCTGCGACCAGACGCGGGTCGCGATTTGCTGGGTCACTGCCGGGGGCATGGCCACATAGTCCAGTTCGCTGGCTGCTTTACCGCCGTTCTTGAAAGCCCAGTCGAAGAACTTGATGACTTCAGCCGACTCGGCCTTGTTGGTGGGTTCCTTGTACATCACGATGAACGAAGCCGTGCTGATGGGCCAGCTCAGTGCACCTTTGGCGTTGACCATGGACACACCCATGCCGGGCACGCTGAACCAGTCCACGCCGGCTGCCGCAGCTTCGAACGACTTGTCATCCGGACGCACAAACTTGCCATCGGCGTTTTGCATCGACATGTACGGGATGTTGTTTTTCTTGGCGTAGGCGTACTCAACGTAGCCGATGGCGCCCTTGGTGCGGCTCACGTTGGCGGCCACACCTTCGTTGCCGCGACCGCCAATTGAGGTAGGAGCTGGCCACTTGACGGCAGCGCCTTTGCCAACGGTGTCAGCCCAGTCTTTGCTCACAACGCTCAAATAGTCGGTGAAGTTGAAGGTCGTGCCCGAGCCGTCGGCACGGTGCACCACGGTCACAGCTTGGCTGGGGAAGGTCTTGCCGGGATTCAGGGCCGCAATCTTGGGGTCGTTCCAGTTGGTGATCTTGCCCAGGAACATTTCGGCCAGCACCTGGCCAGTGATACGCACCTCGCCTTGGGCAAAGCCGTCCAGGTTGAACACAGGAATGGTGCCGCCAATGATGGCGGGGAACTGCACCATGCCGTCTTTGTCGAGCTCAGCACCACTGATGGGTGCGTCTGTAGCACCAAAGGCAACAGTCTTGGCGCGGATCTGACGCATGCCGCCGGACGAGCCGATCGACTGGTAGTTCATGCCGGTGCCGGTCTGGGCCTTGTACATCTCAGCCCACTTGGCGTAGATGGGGAAGGGGAACGTGGCGCCAGCGCCAGTGATGTCGGCAGCAATGGCGGAACCCATGCCGGCGGTGGCCATGGCGGCGGCAGCGATGGCCTGGAGGAAGATGCGTTTGTTGATCATTGAAAGACTCCTTGCGGTTGGGAAGAGGAACAGGAGCGACTCTAGGCAGGCAATGTGACAAGCTCGTGACAACGCGCGCTTGTCACAGACCCGGGGACGGTGGATCAGCCATTGGCACGCTGCCGAACAGATAACGCCCCGGGCATGCGTCACAATCCGGAGCTCCTCCAGCCTTCTTCTCTCCCCGAGTAGCCGTTCCGGCTCGCCGAACTCCCTTTCGCATGCAAAACGGTACCCTCCTCGCCGCCATCGACCTCGGCTCCAACAGTTTCCGTCTGGAGATCGGCCGCTATCACTCGGGGCACATCGAGCGCATCGAATACCTCAAGGAAACCGTGCGCCAGGGCAACGGACTGGACGAGGAAAAGAACCTCAGCCAGGCCGCGATGGAGAGGGGCTGGGAATGCCTGGCCCGCTTTGCCGAGCGGCTGCACGGTTTCAAGCGTCAGCAGGTGCGCGCCGTGGCCACCCAGACCCTGCGCGAGGCCAGGAACCGCGACGATTTCGTGCGCCAAGCCCAGGCCGTGCTCGGCTTTCCGATCGACGTGGTCTCCGGCTATGAAGAAGCGCGCCTGATTTACCAGGGGGTTTCGCGCCTGCTGCCCCATTCCGACGAGAAACGCCTGGTGGTCGACATCGGCGGGCGCTCCACCGAGATGATCCTGGGTCAGGGCTATTCGGCCCGCACCATGGAGTCTTACCACCTGGGCAGCGTGGCCTGGTCAACCCGTTACTTCCCGCGTGGGCAATTCAGCGCTGCCGCTTTCAAAACGGCCGAGGTGGCTGCCAAGGCAGTGATCGAGGATGCACTGGACCGTTTCCCGCCGGCCGACTGGACGGTGGCCTACGGATCGTCAGGCACCGTGAGCGCGGTGGCCGACATGCTCGCAGCCAACGGATGGGCCTCAGGGGTGGTCACCCGCTCGGGTCTGGACTGGCTGCTCGACCGCATGATCAAGTCGGGCAGCGCCGAGCAGATGCGCCTGGAAGGCCTCAAGGACGACCGCCGCCCGGTGATCGGCGGCGGTGTGAGCGTTTTGCGCGCCATCTTCGACCTGTTCGGCATCGAGCAGATGCTGCCGGCCCAGGGTGCGCTGCGTCATGGCGCGCTCTACGACCTGATCGACCGCGACACCGACGGCGGCGACGTGCGCGAGCGCACGGTGAACTGGCTGGCGCACCGCTTCTCTGCCGACGAAGGCCATGGCAAGCGGGTCAGCACAGTGAGCACCGCCCTCTTCTCCCAGATTGCCGCGGTGGATGCGCAAAACGAGCGTTATTCGCAAAAGCTGGCCTGGGCCGCCCGGCTGCACGAGATCGGCACCCACATTTCGCACGAACGTTCTCACCACCACGGCGCCTACATCCTCGACAACGTGGACGCACGCGGCTTTTCCCTGCCCGAGTTGCACCGCATGAGCCAGCTGGTGCTGGGCCAGCGCGGCAAGCTGCGCAAGCTCGAAGAAGCGCTGCAGGACGAGCTGTTCGCCAAACAGCTCATGGCCCTGCGCCTGGCCGTGCTGCTGTGTCACGCGCGGCAGATGCCCGAACACGAGTCGGTCGCTCTCAGCTACAAGCCGCGCGCCTTCAAACTGGCCACCAATCCGGGCTGGGCCAAGCGCTACCCGCAGTCGGCGTGGCTGCTGGGTGAAGAGGTGGTGGCCTGGCAGAAATCGGCCTGGAAGTTCACCGCGGACATCCGCTGATCGCCGGCGTACGCAGTCACATATTTGTCACGCTACTGTCACAACCGTATAAACGGTTTATACGGTTTATACTGCGCTCCTTTTTACTTTTCACCGGAGTGCATCCATGGCCAGTCAGAGCAACAAGAAGCCCAAGCTCGTGCGCGACAGCTTCACCATTCCCAAGGCGGAATTCGCCGCCATTGAAACGCTGAAGACCCGCGCCATCGCGATGGGCACCAGCGTGAAGAAAAGCGAGCTGCTGCGCGCCGGCCTCATGGCTTTGCAAGGTCTGAACGACGCCGCATTCAAGGCTGCGCTGTCCGCCGTGCCCACGCTCAAGACCGGTCGCCCCACCAGCACCGAGAAGAAGCCCGAAGCCGCGAAAAAACCCGTGGCGAAAACCGTCGCCAAGCCTGCGGTGAAAGCCGCGGCCAAGGTGGCCGCGAAGACCCCCGCCAAGCCGGTGGCCAAACCCGCAGCCAAAACCGCCACCCAGGCGGTCGCCAAAAAAGTGGCTGCCAAGCCCGCCGTCAAAAAGGCCGCCGCGCCTGCCCAAAAGGCCGCCACCGCCTGATGCCGGCCCGGGGTACGGCCCCGGGTTTCGTTCAGATCAACTCGGGGGTTTGCACCGTCACCACGACGGTCTGGTTGCCGCTGGCGCGCTCGCGGTGCCGCAACCACCACACAGCACCCTTCTTCACCGAACAATCGTCCTCGGCCAGGTTGAGCAGCCGTGCAATCACCCGCCCCAGCGTGGGCTGGTGCCCCACAACGACCACCGGCGACTTGCCGTGCGGCCATTGAACCAGTTCCAGCAAGGCCAGCGGATCGCCTTCGGGCAACAGCTCTTCACGCAGCTTGAACTTGCGCCCCAGCGCCAGCGCAGTCTGTTCACAACGCGAAGCCGGGCTGCTGAAGACGCGCGCGCCCTCGGGCAACTGCCGGTCCAGCCAGGCGGCCATGCGCGTGGCCTGCTTTTCTCCGCGCGGCGTGAGTCGTCTCGCCAGATCCCTGGCGTCGCCGGGCACCCCGGTCAGCAGATCGGGATGTTCATGGGCTTCGGCGTGCCGCCAGAGAATCAGGTCCATGCTGCGGCTCTCCATGGTGCTCACGCTCATCCCTTGCTGCCGTAGCGCGCCATCAGGCTGGCCTGAGCCGAATGCATCACGGCGCGTGTTCGACCGCTGCCGGTGATGCTGGCGGGCACGTAGCGCCCGTCGGGCTGCAGCAGCCATGCGTCCTTGGTGTCGTGCAGATAAGCCGACAGGCACTCGTCAATGACGCGGTGGCGCAATGCGTTGTCGGTCACCGGCCAGGCCAGCTCGATGCGGCGCAACATGTTGCGGTTCATCCAGTCGGCGCTCGACAGCCACAGCTCCTCCGCCTCACCGGTGCGGAAATAGAACACCCGCGAATGCTCCAGCAAGCGACCGATCACCGAGCGCACGCGCACGTTGTCGGTGAAGCCGGGCACCTGCGCCGGCAGGATGCAGGCGCCGCGGATGATGAGGTCGATCTTCACGCCCTGTTGCGAGGCCACCGCCAGCGCGCGCGCCAGCTGCTCGTCGGTGAGCGCGTTCATCTTGACGATCACACGCGCGTCCTGGCCGGCTTTGGCGGCCACGCCCGCCGCTTCCAGCTTGTCGAGCATGGCCTTGTGCAGGTGAAACGGTGCGATCAGCGCCTTGTTGAGCTTGGGCAGGCGGTTCTGGCTGGCCAGGTGCAGGAAGATCTGTTCCAGGTCGGCGGTGAGCGCGTCGTCGGCCGTGAGGTAACTGATGTCGGTGTACAGCCTGGCCGTGCCGGGGTTGTAGTTGCCGGTGGACAGGTGCGCGTAGCGCTTGAGCCCAGTGGCTTCGCGGCGGGTGATGAGCAGCATCTTGGCGTGGGTCTTGAGCCCCACGACCCCGTAGACCACCTGCGCCCCCACCGACTCCAGCCGCTCGGCGTAGTTGATGTTGGCCTCTTCGTCAAAGCGCGCCTTGAGCTCCACCACGGCGGTGACTTCCTTGCCACGGCGCACGGCCTCGCGCAGCAGGTTCATCAGCTCCGACTTGGCGCCCGTGCGGTAGATGGTCATCTTGATGGCCAGCACGTCCGGGTCTTCCACCGCTTCGCGCAGGAAGGCGAGCACAGCGTCAAAACTCTCGTACGGCTGGTGGATCAGCACATCGCCCTGCTGCAACCGCTCAAAGTACGACTGCCCGGGTGTGAGCTGCGCAGGCCAGCCGCCGTTGTAGGCCTCGAAGCGCAGCGCGGGCGCCTCCACCTTGTCGATCAGCTGGTTCAGCCGCACCAGGTTCACCGGCCCGGGCACGCGGTACAGCGCCTGGTTCGGCAGGGCGAACTGCTCCAGCAGGAAATTGGACAGGAACTCCGAACAGCCCGCCGACACCTCCAGCCGCAGGGCCTGGCCGTAGTGGCGCTGTTGCAGGCCTTTGCGCAGTGCAGTGCGAAGGTTCTTCACCTCTTCCTCGTCCACCGCCAGGTCGGAGTGGCGCGTGACGCGGAACTGCGAAAACTCGGTGACCTGGCGACCCGGGAACAGGTCACCCAGGTGCGAACGGATCAGGCTGGAAATGGAAACAAAGTGGGTCTGTTTGGAACCCTTGATCGGCGGCATGCGGAAGAAGCGCGGCAGGATGCGCGGGACCTTCACGATGGCGATTTCGTTCTCGCGTCCGAAAGCGTCCTTGCCGGCCAGCCGCACGATGAAGTTGAGCGACTTGTTGGCCACCTGCGGGAATGGGTGTGCCGGGTCCAGCCCCACCGGCATCAGCAGAGGCTGGACTTCATTGATGAAAAACTCCTTGACCCAGCGCCGCTGGCGCGGATTGCGCTCGCCGTGCGAAATCAGCTTGATGCCCTTTTTCTCCAGCAGCGGCAGCAACTCGTCGTTGTAGATGGCGTACTGCTGGGCCACCAGCCGATGGACTTCTTCCGACAGCTTCTCGAAGGTCTGCGCGGTGTACTGGCCGCGTTGTTCGTTGGCCTGGGCGGCGGTGAGGTGGGGTGCGACGCGGACCTCGAAGAACTCGTCGAGATTGCTGGAGACGATGCTGAGGTAGCGCAGGCGCTCCAGCAGCGGCACGTCGGGGCGGCGTGCCCAGTCCATGACGCGTTCGTTGAAAGCCAGGATGCTGTGATCGCGATCGAGGAAAGGAAACTTGCTGTTGGAGTTGTTGCCGCTCATGTCTGGTCTTGTTGTCGACGGGGGCGTCCGTCCTGTGGTCTGGGGCAGTATGCCCAGCCGCTTCCACGAACTTTGTGACGATTATTCAACGAGCGGATGACGTTTGTGTGACAGTTTCACGAGGGCGTCTCCGTCATGACCCAGCACGGACAAGCCCGGACGCTGGCGCTGCCTCGGGTGCCGCGGCAGCACCACGAGGTGCGAGAGGAACAAGGCGCTCGCCCGGCCCCAACCAAAGTGCAGCGCGCGGTCACGCGCCTCATGGCGTTTGACCTTGAGCGCCTCGACCCAGGCCTCGCGAAGGTCTTCACGCATGGCGCCCGCGTGACTCTGCCCCAACACCTGCATGGGCCCGTCCACCGGGTAGGCGGCAACCGGCACGCCACTGGCCATGGCCTCCAGCATGGTGCGGCCAAAGGTCTCACCGCGGGCCGGGAACACAAACACATCGGCGCAGGCGTACACCTGCGCCAGCTCGTGCCGGGGCAGCACACCCAGCCAGTGCACATTGGGGTAGCGCGCCCGCAGGCTCGAAGCGAGCGGCCCGACGCCGCACACCACCTTGCTGCCGGGCACGTCCAGTGCCAGAAAAGCCTCGATGTTTTTCTCGCGCGCGATGCGCCCGACATACAGGCTCACCGGGTGCGCCAGTGGACCCAGCGGCGCGCAGGGCTGGCTGCTGTCGGACAGCGCGAACAGACGCGTGTCCACGCCGTGCGTCCACAGCAGCAAGCGGCGAAACCCTCGCGCCTCCAGCATGTTGAGCACGCCCTGGCTGGGCGCCATCACGCCGTTGGAGGGCTTGTGAAACCAGCGCAGCAGCGCGTAGCCCCAGTTCACCGGCAGGCCAAACGTGTCCTTGAGGATTTCAGGAAACTTGGTGTGAAACGCGGTGGTGAAGGGCCAGCGGCGCCGCAGGCAGTGGCGCCGCGCCGCCCAGCCGAGCGGGCCCTCGGTGGCAATGTGAATGGCGTGCGCCTGGGCGCTGTCCATGAGCTCGCGCAGCCGCGAGCCGGGAAACCACGCAATGTGGATGTTGGGAAACCCGGGGCACGGCCGGGTGCGGAACTGTCCGGGCTGGATGACCACGACCTCGTGGCCGCTGATCTGGAGCTGACGAACCAGTTCAGCCAGTGTGGTGGCGACCGAATTCACCTGCGGTTGCCAGGCGTCCGTCACGATCAGGATCTTCATGCTTGTCTCCCTGGGCACCAACGGGTACCGCGGTCTGTGGACTCCAGTGCACGAGCTCCAGGCGGCCGTCCATGTGCTCGACCAGGGCCGACAGGCTTTCGACCCAGTCGCCGTCGTTGCAGTAGAGCGTGCCGTCGATGGTGCGCATTTCAGGCCGGTGGATGTGTCCGCAGACCACGCCCTGGTAACCCCGCTGGCGTGCCTCGGCGGCCACCGCGCGCTCAAAGTCGGTCACGTAGTTGAGCGCGCTCTTGACCTTGTGCTTGAGGTATTGCGAGAGCGACCAGTAAGGCAGGCCCATGCGCGCTCGCAGCGAGTTGAGGTGGCGGTTGAGCTTGAGGGTGAACTCGTAGGCGTTGTCGCCCAGGTAGGCCAGCCACTTGGCGCACTGGATCACGCCGTCGAAGTAGTCGCCGTGCACCACCCACAGGCGGCGACCATCGGCGGTGGTGTGCACGGCTTCGTTGGCCACCTCGATGCCGCCGAAGTTGTGGCCGTCGAACTGGCGCGCGAACTCGTCGTGGTTGCCCGGCACAAAGACCACACGGCAGCCCTTGCGGGAGCGACGCAGCAGCTTCTGGATCACGTCGTTGTGAGCCTGCGGCCAGTACCATTTGCGACGCAACTGCCAGCCATCAATGATGTCTCCCACCAGGTAGAGGGTTTGGCTGGGGTGGTGCTTGAGGAATTCGAGCAGCGGTCGGGCCTGGCATCCCGCGGTGCCCAGGTGCAGGTCGGAAATGAAAACGGCCCGAAAGCGGGCCCGTTCACCACCCTCACCCGTGCCATCGTCGTCGCTGGCGCCCTCAGCGTCCACGTCGGCCAGGGCACCGCGGAACTGGCTTTGCCAGGCCGCCAGTGCCGCCCCTTGGGGGGTCGCGCGAAGCGCGGCGGGGGGTGCCATGTCAGGCCCCCAGAAAATGCTTGCGGTAACGGGCCGGCAGATCGCTGATGCGCATCAGCATGGGCAGGTCGGCCGAGTTGAAGTCCGGGTCCCAGGCCGGTGGCCCCATCACCTTGGCGCCCAGGCGCAAATACCCTTTGATCAGCGCGGGCGGCTGCACCTCCAGCGTGTCGTCCAGCCCCTCCACCGGCAGCGGCAGGCGCGGGCGCACGTGGAAGTCGATCGGGGCAAGGTGCTGGTCCTTGACCTGGCGCCAGATGCTGGCCGCTGCGTGGCCTCCGCCCACCATGCCGTGGGGCCCCTCGTGCTGCATGGGGATGCTCGCGCAGCCGATCATGGTGTCGAGCTGGTTGTGCACCATGAACCCGGCCAGGGCACCCCACAGCGCCATGATCACGCCGCCATGACGGTGGTCGCGGTGCACGCAGCTGCGGCCCAGCTCCACCATGCGTTCGCGAACACCACGCAAGCGGGTGAGGTCAAATTCGGTGTCGCTGTAGGTGCTGCCCACGCGTTTGGCTTGGGCGGGCGTGAGCACGCGGTAGGTGCCGATCACCTGGCGGCTGGCCTTGTCGCGCACCAGCAGGTGTTCGCAGAAGTCGTCGAACAGGTCCACGTCGTGGCCCGGCACGGCCTTGGGCAGGCGGGCACCCATCTCGGTGGCAAACACGTCGAACCGGAGCTTTTGCGCCTCGCGCACTTCGCTTTGGTGCCGGGCCCACGACACCTCGATGCCGTGCGAGGCCGGCAGGCTGGGCGCCGGCACGAAAACGGGTTGGGACGTTATGGCGTGGGGGACATGGACAGTGTTCATGAACATGCAGTGTGAAAACCGGCCATGACCCGCCCAAGGCAATCGCGTGAAGTTTTGATGACACACGCACTCCTCGCCATCAATTTTATATTTCAACTATTATTGAATCGTACTGAGATCCCCCACCCATGAACCTTGCAGACACCCTCAACCTCGGCTGCGCCTGCCAGACGCTGTCCATGCCGCTGCTGCGTCAGCAGCTCGAGACCGGCCCGGCGCTTGACGGGCTGGCCGCGCGACTGACCTTGAGTCACCCGCACCTGTTCTCTGCCACGGCGGTGTTCATGGACAGCGGCGTGGCCGTGCGCATCCAGCAGGCCGTGACCACCATCGAGCGCGTGATCGCGCTGCCTGCCTGGCGGGAACAGGCATTGGCGCGTGCACCGGCCACCGCAGCGCTGGACAACGGTCCGTCCGGCGTGTTCATGGGCTACGACTTTCACCTCACCGATGCGGGTCCCCGGCTGATCGAGATCAACAGCAATGCGGGGGGTGCCCTGCTCAACGCGGCGTTGGCCCGCGCGCACAGCGCCTGCTGC
>NZ_JALHLX010000006.1:0-3012 GCF_022844385.1 Hydrogenophaga sp.
TCGATCAGGTCCGGGTCCACGTTGACACCTGCGCCATCGAAGATGGGGTTGACCGAGCCCGACAGTCCGAAGCCCGTCGAGTTGTCGGTGAGGCGCACGGGCGTTGCCAGCACGAAGTCGTCGGCAGGATTGGGGGGCACTGTGACCGAGAGATTGATGGTTGCAGAGGTGTACCAGATGTCGGTGCCTTTGCCCGCATTGGCACCCGAGGCACCATCGCCCGGGCCATCAGCCTCGCCGAGCTGCAGGCCCTGCGGGTCTTCCTGCCAGGAGATGTTCACCTGCCCGAGCCTTGTCTCGGTGTTGAAGCTGCCGCTGCTGGCATCCTGGATCGCGTCGCGCTCACCGCTGCTCAACTGAACCGCCGGGCTCCAGGCAACGCCGTTGTTGATGGAGCGTGCCACCCAAGTGCAGGAGAAAGGAATGATGCGGCTGTCGCGTTCCAGGTAACGGATGGCGCGCTGGACCGGGGCCTCCACGTCCGCAGTGGCCAGGTCGCCATCGGGGCAGTACTTGCTGACCCAGGTCAGCACCATCACCGGACCACTGGTCTTGATGTTGGGCTTGTCGATGTCACCCGGGAAGGCCAGCCGTCCAGGGGCCAAGGTGCCGCGCCATTCGGTGTTGATGCTGCTCTTGTCGGAGGACTGGGAAATGTTCATGGCCATCGACCAGTCTGTCAGCACGTCGCAGGTTTTGGCGGGCACGGCTGCAGGATTGGGCTTGCAGGTCTTCACAAAGACGTCGCGCGCGGGCCGCTCGACCTGCGCCTTCACGTCGTACACCAGGCGCGCGTTGTCCGGCGCGTCGCCATAGGCCACCACCAGGGTGCCGTCGCCGGCGCGCTGGATCTTGGGCTTGTCGCCGGAGCCGAAGTCGCTCAGGGCGAACGGAGTGTTCACCGCCAGCGGCGACACGATCACAGGTGGCACCACCGGCGCCACCGCTGCGTCACCGCCACCACCGCCGCAGGCGGTCAGCAGGGGCAGGACGCAGCCCATACCCAATGCGGACTTGCCCCATGGGCTTGTCCAGAACCCGCTTCTTTGAACTTTCATCATTGACTCCGTTTTTCGTTGGTCGGTCGGGCTTCACGCCCGAAACAAAACAGGACCAATGCACGCTTGACATCCCGTTGTCTTCAGTGTGTTCAGGCGGCCTCGCCGCACGATTGACCCAAGTCAATACATCTGGATACAGGGCCGCGGAGTGCAGTACGCTCACCTATCATTTGTTAGGACGACAAGATGAATGTTTGGGGAGTCACTCTTCTGATTGGGCAACGAATGAGCTATACAAAGATGTCGACAACACCGGTTCACCCGTTTTGCGCGAGGGGACCAGACCACCCCGGCGACGCGACGTCAAGCCAGCGGGTCTTGTGTGAGCCTCAGCAGATCGTGTTGCGCGAGGGCGCGCGTCTGTTTGAGAGAGGGGCCACGGCCCACGCCGTGTATGTGGTGCAGAGCGGTCTGGTGAAGGAGACGGTGCCGGGGCCCGACGGCGAAGAGTGCATCGTTCGCTTGGTGACAGCATCCCGCATGGCCGGGATGTCGGCGCTCGCTGGCCTGGCTTACCGTCATTCGGCCTTTGTGATGCAGGCGGGCGTGGCCTGCCGGATCCCGGTCGCACACATTGAACAGCTGCGGCAGGAAGAACCTGGTGCCTGCCAGCAGATGTTGGCGGACTGGCAGTACGCCGCGGATGACAGCGACCGGATCATTGCCGAGTTCGGCCACGGACCCGCTCGCGCGCGCATGGCGCGAGCGCTGCTGTTTCTGCAAAGCGTGCAGAGGGCTGGCGAGGCGTTTTGTCCCCGCCGAACCGACCTCGCCGACCTGCTTGCCATCACCCCCATCAGCGTGACCCGGTTGCTTGGTGCATTTCGGCGTGAAGGCCTGATTGCCGGGAGCACAGACCGGTGCCTTGCGCCTGACCTTGCACGGTTGGCGCGGATTGCTTATCCGGCATCACCTGTGCCCTTGCGCGCCAGTGCGGCCTCGTGAGGCATGGCCTCCACATCGCTGTATTGACTTCCTGTGTTGTGATTGGGTCTTCAGGCGGTCTCCGGCGTGACCATGTGGCGCCGGGTGAAGGGGTATGCCGACTGCGCGCCGCGCAAGGGCGTGCCGCCGAGCTGGCCGCTGGGCCGTGATGCCAGCAACTGGTGGATCGAGATCCAGCCGCGCTCGAACGCCACCGCGCAACCCGCGAGGTAGAGACGGTAGGCGCGCACCGTGGATTCGCTGGTGAGTTCGCGTGCGCGATCCAGCTGGCTCTCCAGCCCGGCCGACCATGCCCAGAGCGTGCGGGCGTAGTGGGGGCGCAGGTTTTCGGCGTCCAGCAGTTCCAGGCCGCTGCTGCCGAGGCTGCGCGCCACGCGCGACACGTGCACCAGCTCACCGCCGGGGAAGATGTGTTTGTCGATGAACTCGCCCATGCCGCCACCGAGCTGGTGGTTGTCGGTGCCGCCGGCGGTGATGCCGTGGTTGAGCAGCAGGCCGCCCGGTTTGAGCATGCGCTGCAACTGCGCAAAGTAGCCGTCGAGCCGGGCGCTGCCCACGTGCTCGAACATGCCAACCGACGCAATGCGGTCGAAGCGCGCGGTGGGCGGCAGGTCGCGGTAGTCGAGCAGTCGCATGGTCACGCGGTCGCGCAGGCCTTTTTCGTCGATGAGGCGGTTCACGTGGGCGTGCTGGTGGCGCGACAGCGTGATGCCCATGGCGTGCACGCCATGGTGCTCGGCGGCCCAGAGCAGCAGGCCGCCCCAGCCCGCGCCGATGTCCAGAAACAGCTGGCCGGGCTGCAGCTGCAGCTTGCGGCAGATGAGTTCGAGCTTGGCTTCCTGCGCCTGCGCCAGCGTCATGTCGGGGCGCTCGAAGTAGGCGCACGAGTACACGCGCAAGGGGTCGAGCCAGAGGGCAAAGAAGTCGTCGCACAGGTCGTAGTGAAAGCGCACCTGCTCGGCGTCCTTGTGCGGGCGGTGCAGCCAGCGCGAGCGCAGGTGCTGCA
>NZ_JALHLX010000006.1:3112-71007 GCF_022844385.1 Hydrogenophaga sp.
GTACACGCGCAAGGGGTCGAGCCAGAGGGCAAAGAAGTCGTCGCACAGGTCGTAGTGAAAGCGCACCTGCTCGGCGTCCTTGTGCGGGCGGTGCAGCCAGCGCGAGCGCAGGTGCTGCAACAGCTGCGTGCCCAGCGTGGCCTGGCCCTTTGCCACCGGGTCGCCCACGAGCTCGGCGGCGATCTCCATCACCTCGCGAAGGTCGCCTTCAATCTCCAGATCGCCACGCACGTAGGCGTCGGCCAGGGTGCCGATGTTCCCGCTGGCCAGGTACTTGAGGTTCCCGGTGTCGTTGACCTTGAGGCGCACCGCAGCGTCCGCCGCACCCGCTTGCCCACCCGGCCACTGCAGCGCCAGCGGGCGCGACAGCTGCCCGATGCGCGACTCGACGAACGAAGGCATGGTGAGTTGCATGGCGGCTCCTGTGTCAGGCGGGCATGGTGCTCAGGCCCGTGGGTTGGCAGGGGACCGCACGCCGGCTGGTCGGGCGGCGCGTGGCGGTTGATCCGAGGTCGTCCATCGAACGCCGGGTGCATCGCGAATAGGCCTTGAGTCCGTCCATGTCGAGTATCTCGACGTCGCGGTCGCTCACGTGGATGAGGCAGTTCATGGCCAGCGCGGTGAACGAGCGGCTCACGGTTTCGTGTGCCACACCCAGCATGCTGGCAATGTCGCGCCGGCCCATGCGCAGGTGAAAGCGCCGCGGTGACTGCCCGCTGGCGGCCATCTGGCGCGAGAGCTGCAACAGAAAGCGCGCCAGCCGCACTTCGGCTGCCACAGCCGCCATCACGTCCACCAGTTCGTTGGTGCGGGTGAGGGCGCGGCTGCCGGCGCGCTGCAGTTCATGCTCGAAGGCAGGCTCGGCGCGGCCGAGGGCGGGCAAGTCGGCCTTGCGGATCACGTAGACGGTGGAATCTTCCAATGCGGTGGCGGCGGTGGGGTGGGTCTCCATGCACAGCGCGTCGAAGGCCAGCACTTCGCGCCGTCCGGCAAAGGCCAGCACCTGCTCGTAGCCGTCTTCGTCGGTGCGGAAGATCTTGAAGGTGCCGGTGCATACAAAGTACAACGCATCGCTGGGTGCACCCATCTGCATCAGGTGGTCGCCGGCACCCACCCGCCGCAGACCCACGGGGATGTGGCTGGCAGCGCACTGGGGGTCTTGCATGGTCTGCGTTTCGCGACCCAGAAGGCGCATCAGGTCGGCCAGTGTGCTGCGCCCGATGTGAGAGCCGGCACGGGCGTCGACTTCGGCGGTGCTGTTCATGGGTGTGGTCGTTTGGTTCAAGAGGCCTCCTGATGGGTGGTGCGGACGGCGGTTTCTGCTGCTTCAAGGATGCGACTGCAACCCTTGGCGCACCATCGGAATCCGGCACGACCTGTGTTCGGAAAGTGGCGCTTCGTGCTGCGCTCGATTCCGACAGCCGTTAGGAGAAGTCCTACCCCTGGCTGGCAGCCCATTGACCTGGGTCAAGGCGGGTGGGTTTTGGTGCTGGCGGGTCTGGGCAAACCTTCCTAAGATGCCCCTACAGGTATCCAACCGGGCCAGACAACATGACTTCAGACAGCATGGGCAGCGTTTCCCTGGCCCCAGAGGCACTGGCGCAGCCACGGCTGGCCCATGCGGCGCTGGAGGCGGTGATCACGGTGGATCAGCAGCAGCGCATCGTCATGATCAATCCGGCGGGCCTGAGCATGTTCGGCCTCACGAGCGAGCAGGCGCTGGGCATGGATCTGGGCCGACTCATTCCGCCGCGCCTGCGCGCAGCACACCAGGGTCACGTGCAGCGCTTCAGCGATTCGCCCGAGATCGAACGCCCGATGGGCCAGCGCGGCCAGGTGCTGGGCCTGCGGGCCAACGGCGAAGAGTTTCCGCTGGAGGCGGCCATCTTCAAGAGCGATGTGGTGCTGCCTTCAGGCACCGTGAGCTACACCACGGCCCTCCTGCGCGACCTCTCGGAGTTCACCCGCATGAGTTCCGTCATCGAGCAACTCAACCAGCGCCTGCGCTCGGTCTTCGAGCGGGCGCCGGTGGCCATCTGGATCACGGAGCGGGACCGTGTGGTCTTTGCCAACAGCGCCTGTGCCCGGCTGGTCGGGCTGCAGGAGCCCGGACAGCTGGTGGGTCGTTCCATCTTTGAACTGCTTGCGCCCGATTCGCGCGAACCAGTGCGAAGCAAGCTGCAAAATCTGGAGCAGACCGAAGGCGTGTCGGTGCTGGTGGGCTCGCTGCAGCGAGCGGACGGCGCCTTGCTCGAAGTCGAAATGGTGGTGGCGGTGCTGCCCGACCACGAACACAGCTTTGTGCAGATGGTCATCAACGACATTACCTTGCGAACGCGCGAGAGACAGAGACTCTTGAACTCGCGCCGCACCTTGCGCGAGTTTTCGGCCAGCCTGGTGGCGGCGCGCGAAGAGGAGCGCCGGCGGATCGCCCGCGAATTGCATGACGAACTGGGGCAGCGGCTCACCGCACTCAAGCTGGAGATGATTGCCTGCCAGCGCGACCACCCGAACCTGGGCGTGGGCGAGCGGGCCCAGCTCATGCTGGACATGCTGGACGAGACCGTGGCGTCGACCCGCCGCATCTCCATGGACCTGCGCCCGCTGATGCTGGACGACCTGGGACTGGCCGACGCCATCGACTGGCTGGTAAAGGAATTCAGGCGCCGCACCGGCGTGGAGGTTGAGATCCGGCTGGGTGAGGGTTTGCGGGAGCTCTCGCCCCACCTGGCGACCACGCTCTACCGCATCGTGCAGGAGGCGCTGACCAACATCACGCGGCACGCGCGGGCCACCTGGGTGCGGGTCGAACTGGGGCGCACCGGTGACGAACTGCGGCTGGCGATCCGGGACAACGGCGTGGGTTTCCCCAACGGAAGCCGCTCGCGCAACCCGGGCTCCTTTGGACTGCTGGGCATCCGCGAGCGGGTGCTGATGCTGGGCGGGCAGATTTCGGTGGGCAACGCGCCCGAAGGCGGCGCCCTGCTGGTGGTGCGGGTGCCTTGTGTGACACCGCCTGTGTCTGCGCGCGACGACGACCTCAGGGAAGCAGCGGAGCCGCTGTTCGACGAATCCACCCGCGGCAGCCTCGAATGAAGGAGACAGAACGATGAACAATTCACCGGGTTCGTCAACGGTCAGCCGCGAGGCGCTGGAACATGAACTGCACGTGCACCAGGTCGAGCTGGTGCAGCAGAACGAGGAGTTGCAGCGAACCCAGTCCGACCTGGCCGCAGCGCACGACCGCTACCGCGATCTGTACGACTTCGCGCCTGTGGGCTACTGCACGCTCGACGCACAAGGCTGCATCAGCAAGATCAACCTCACGGGGGCTGGCTTGCTGGGGCAGCCGCGCGCTGCGCTGGTGGGCAAGCCGCTGGCGCGCTTCGTGAGTTCAACCGACGCAGACCGCTGGCATCTTTACCTGCGCTGGGCGCTCGCGCGCGAAACACCGCAGCGCATCGACCTCACCATGAACTTTGCCGACGGCACGCTGCACTGGTTCGCCGCCATCAACAGCGCGCGGGTGCTGGACGAGCACGGCGAGCCCTGCTTGCGGGTGTCGATCACCGATGTGACCGACCGCATCCGGTCCGAGGTGGAGCGGCGCATCGCCGCCATCGATGCCGACGCCCGCGAGTCCGAGCGCCGGCGCATGGCGCTGGACCTGCATGAAGATCTGGGACAACGCCTGAGTGCGATCAAGATCCAGCTGGCCAGCCTGCAGCAGGGCAGCGAAATGGTGGGTGCGATTGACCAGGCGCTGGCGCTGGTGCGGCGCATCACCATCGACCTGCGTCCGCCCATGCTGGACGACCTGGGCCTTCATCCCGCGATCGAATGGCTGGCCCGGGACACGGCGCGCCGGCTGGACCTGAAGCTGTCCCTGCGCATGGACAACGACCTGCCGCCGCTGGGCCGGGCGGTGTCGGTGGCGCTGTACCGCTTCTTCCAGGAATCGCTGTCCTACCTGCTGCACGAGACCCACGCCTCGGAACTCGGCATCGAGGTGCTGCGTCCGCTGGGGCAGTTCATCCTGATCCTGCGGGCCCGCGCCAGCGGAGCCGGCACACCCTGGCGCCTGGACACGCGCTCCGAGCCCTCGTTGATCCTGGAGCACCGCGCCCGCCTGCTCGGGGGGCGGCTGGCGTTTGATGCCGTACCCGACGGCTCGGGCTGGTTCGGCCTGCAACTGACCCAGAACCTGGACCTGAAGGAAACGCCCGTTGATCGAGCGGGGCGACCGGCATGAACGGCGATCTGGCCCACCACCAACTCCGCCTGCTGCTGGTGGACGACCACACCGTGGTGCGCGAAGGACTCAAGCGCCTGCTCGACCCACAGGGCAACCAGTGGTTCATCACCGAGGCGGGCACCGGCTTCCAGGCGCTCGAATGCCTGCGGCGCGCGACCTTCGACCTCGTCATTGCCGACCTGTCCCTGCCCGGCATGAGCGGGCTGGACCTGATTCACCGCATCAAGGAAACCTACCCCGGTGTGGCCGTGCTGGTGCTCACCATGCACAGCGAAGAGCAGTACGCGTTGCGCGCCTTCCAGGCCGGGGCCAGCGGTTACGTCACCAAGGACAGCGCCAGCGAAGAGCTGGTGGCCGCCGTGCGCAAGGTGGCCTCGGGCGGGGTGTTTGTGACCGCGATGCTGGCCGAGCGCGTGGTGCAGCAGCTCAACGGGCGCCGCCCGGCGTCGGACCTCAGCATGCTGTCCAACCGGGAGCTGGAGATCCTGCGGCGCATCGTGGCGGGTGAGCGCATGGTCGACATCGCCGACGCGCTGCACCTGTCCATCAAGACGGTGAGCACGCACAAGACCCGCATCCTGGAAAAGCTGCAGCTCGACAGCACGGCCGCGCTGATCCGCTTTGGCCTGGAGCACCAGCTCGACCAGGCCGATCCGGCCACGGCGCCGGGCCCGGGCTGAGCCTGCCCGCCTGGTGACCGGGCGACAATACCGCGCATCGAGGAGCGGACATGGTCACCAAAAAACAGCCCCCATCGGCCGGTACCGGCCCGACAGCCCTGCCGGCCGACGCAGCGTTGAACGTGGCAACGCCTGGCCAGGTGGTGGCGCTGGGCGCATCGGCCGGCGGGCTGGAGGCGTTCGAACAATTTCTGCGCGCCATGCCCCCGGACAGCGGCATGGGCTTTGTGCTGGTGCAGCACCTGGACCCCACGCACCCCAGCATCCTTGCTGAAATCCTGCGCCGCAGCACCCCCATGACGGTGGTGGAAGCCACCGACGGCATGCCGGTGCAGGCCAACCGCGTGCACGTGATCCCGCCCAACCGCGACATGGTGATCTCGCACGGCGTGCTGGGCCTGAGCATGCCCACCGAGCCGCGTGGGCGCCACCTGCCCATCGACAGCTTCTTCCGCGCGCTGGCGGCCGACCAGGCCGAAGCGGCGGTGGGCATCATCCTCTCGGGCACCGGCACCGACGGCACGCTGGGCATCCGCGCCATCCACGGCGCGGGCGGGCTGGGGCTGGTGCAGGAGCCGGCCACCGCGCGTTTCGACGGCATGCCGGCGAGCGCCCTGAAGTCGGGTTTTGCCACCCAGGCCCTGGCCGTGGAAGCCATGCCGGCGCTGCTGCTGGCGCATGCCCGGCGCCTGGGCTCGCGTGCGGTGGCGGCCGACGGCGACGGTGCTTCGGCCCGGCTCGCCGGTGTGTTGATGCAGTTGCGGCTGGGCACAGGCCACGATTTCTCGCAGTACAAGAAGAGCACGCTGGGGCGGCGCATCGAGCGGCGCATGACGCAGCAGGGCATCGACGACATCGCCACCTACGAACGTTTCCTCAAGGAGCACCCACCCGAAGTGCAGACGCTGTTTCGCGAGATGCTGATCAACGTCACCAGCTTCTTTCGCGACACCGCGGTGTTTGACACCCTCAAGCGCGACGTGCTGCCCGCGTTGCTGGCCCAGCGGCCTGAAAACGAGGCACTGCGCGTTTGGGTGGCGGGTTGCGCCACCGGCGAAGAGGCGTACTCGGTGGCCATGCTGTTGCGCGAACTGGCCGATGAGCACAAGCGCGACTGGCAGGTGCAGATTTACGGCACCGACATCGACGCCGACGCCGTTGCGGTGGCCCGGGCGGGCCTGTACCCACCCAACATCGCCCAGGACGTGACCCCCGAGCGGCTTCGCCGTTTCTTCGTCAAGGAAGAGGGCGGTTACCGGGTGCGCAAGGAGATCCGCGAGATGGTGGTGTTTGCGGTGCAGAGCGTGATCAAGGACCCGCCCTTCACCCGGCTGGACCTGCTGACCTGCCGCAACCTGCTGATCTACCTGGAGCCCGAGCTGCAGGAGCGGCTGGTGCCGATCTTTCACTACGCGCTGCGCCCCGGTGGCGTGCTGTGCCTGTCGCCGTCGGAGAGCATCGGCAGCCATGGCGAGCTGTTCGAAACGCTGGACCGCCGCCTCAACATCTACCGCGCCCGGCCCACCGTGGCCTCCCGGCGCGCGGTGATCAGCAGCCGGCTGTCGTGGACCACCGACCGGGCCGGCGCGGCCCTGCCGGTGGTGGTGAGCAAGCCGCGTGAAACCGCCGCCGCCGACCTGGCCCGGCGCACGCTGCTGCAGGCCTTTGCGCCGGCCTCGGTGCTCACCGACCTGCAGGGCGACATCTTGTACGTGCACGGCGAGACCGGTCGCTTCCTGCGCCTGGCCCCGGGCCAGCCCACGCACAACGTGGTGGACATGGCGACCGAGGGCTTGCAGCTGGATGTGCGCGAGGCCTTGCAGAAAGCGGCCTCGGGCGACCTGAGCCTGACCAGCCGCGAGGTGCTGCACAAGATCGACAACGACATGCAGACCGTGACCCTGAGCGTGCGCGCGATCGCCGGACCGGAGCCCAGCCGCAGCCTGCTGCTGTTCAGCTTTCAGGAACTGGATCCTTCGCCGGCCCGCAGCCCGGCGCGCCGCCGCAAGGCCGGCGCCAGCACCGAGGCGCAGCGCGTGCAGGCGCTGGAACACGAGCTCATGCTGAGCAAACAGACGCTGGGCGCCATGGTGGAGGAGCAGCAGATCTCCAACGAAGAGCTGCAGTCGACCAACGAGGAGCTGCAGTCGACCAACGAAGAACTGCAGTCCACCAACGAAGAGCTGGAAACCTCGAAGGAAGAACTGCAGTCGGTGAACGAAGAGCTGGTCACGGTGAATTCGGAGCTGCAAATCAAGGTGGAGCAGCTCACCGGCATGCAGGACGACATGAAGAACCTGCTGGACAACATCAGCTTGGGTTCGATCTTTCTGGACCGCCGGCTGTTGATCCGGCGCTTCACGCGCGACGCCACGGCGGTGTACCGCCTGGTGCCTTCCGATGTGGGCCGCCCCTTGTCGGACATCCGCTGCGAACTGCAGGACGTCGACCTGCTGGCCGATGCCCAGAGCGTGCTGGACACGCTGGCGCCGGTGGAGCGCGAGGTGCGCACGGCCGGAAACACCTGGTATCTCGCGCGCATCAAACCCTACCGCACCATGGACAACGTGATCGACGGTGTGGTGCTGACCTTCAACGACGTGACCGAGCGGGTGCTGGCCCTGGCGATGCGCCAGGCGCGCGACCTGGCCGAAGCGGTGGTGGACACCGTGTACGAGCCGCTGGTGGTGCTTGACAGCTCGCTGCTGGTGCTCACCGCCAACCGTGCCTTCCTGAGCCTGTTTGGCGGGCAGGCCGCCGATACGCTGGGCCGTGCCTTCTACGACATCGGCCAGCGGCAGTGGGACTTTGTCGCCATGCACGAGCTGCTGGATGGCCCGTCAGGCGGTCAGTGCCTGGGCGAAGACCGCGTGCTCAGCCACGACTTCGCCGGCATCGGCCGACAGCAGCTGCGCGTGCGCACGCGCCGTGTGGCCTTGCAGAACGGTGCCGCCGGCCTGGTGCTGGTGAGCTTTGCCACGGAGCCGGCACCGCCGGCCTGAGCCGCTTCAACAGGATGGGCGCCTGGCGCGGGCGGCGTCGAAGGCTGCGCACACCTCGCTGTCGGCGAGTTGGTGGAAGTCGAGGTAGTGCAGGCCGATGGCTCGAAACGGCCGGGGCTCCAGCAGGCAGACCACCTCGTCCACCTCGTCGCTCAACTCGGCCATCGTCGCGTGGGGCCCCACGGGCACTGCCACGATCAGCCGGGCCGGATGGCGCCGGCGCAGCGCCCGCAGCGCAGCCTTCAGGGTGGTGCCGGTGGCGATGCCGTCGTCGACCACGATCACTGTGGCTCCTTCCACCGGCAGCGGCGCGCGTCCTGCCAGGTACACGCTGCGGCGGCGCTCGATCTCGCGAACCGCAGCCGGCACCTGGGCCTGGATCCATGCCTCGTCCACCCCGGGCAGGTCGGCGGTGTCTTCGTTGACCACCACGTCCGGCGGTGAGCCTTCCACCACCGCAGCCACCGCCAGCTCGGGCTGGAAGGGCGCGCCGATCTTGCGGACCAGCAGCAGGTCCAGCGGCGCGCCCAGTGCTCGCGCAATCTCGGCCGCCACCGGCACGCCACCGCGCGGCAGGGCCAGCACCACCAGCGGTCCTCTCAGGTTCAGCGCCAGCAGTTCGTCGGCCAGGGCACGGCCCGCGTGCGTGCGGTCTTCGAAGGTGTGGCCAGCCAGGGCCGCGTTGCGTGCCAGCCCCATGGGCGTGGTGTCGCCCCATGGAAAATCGCTCATGCGTTCCTTCCGTTGCCCAGGTATTGCTCGAACCAGCTGGCGGCAAAAACCGCCACGCTGCCGAGTGCGCCCGGCTCTTCAAACAGGTGGCTCGCACCGGGCACGACTTCAAGCCGCTTGGGCGTGTTCAACTGGCGCAGGGCCTGCCGGTTGAGCGCCAGCACCTCGGTGTCCAGTCCGCCCACGATCAGCAGTGTGGCTGCCTGCACGCCGGGCAGGCAGTCCATGGCCAGGTCCGGGCGACCACCGCGCGAGACCACGGCCGTCACGCGGTCGGGTCGCACCGCGGCAGCCGCCAGCGCGGCTGCTGCGCCTGTGCTCGCGCCGAACAGACCGAGGCGCAAGTGCGCCAGATCGGGGTGGTGCCCGGTCCAGTGAATGGCCTCGAGCACCCGTTGCCCCAGCAACGCGATGTTGAACACCTGGCTGGGGTCCTGCGCTTCTTCTTCGGTGAGCAGATCGAACAGCAAGGTGGCCAGGTGGTGCTGTTGCAGCGCGGCGGCCACCCAGCGGTTGCGCGGACTTTGCCGCCCGCTGCCGCTGCCGTGCACGAACATCACCAAGCCCATCGCCTGGGGCGGGATCACCAGATCCCCCGGCAGTGCCAGGCTGCCGAGTTGCACGGGCTCCGTCATGAGCAGGGTCGACATGCAGGTGCCTTGTCCCGGACAACGCCGGAAGTGGGTGAGAGGGGCGAACCATTGTTCGCCGCACCGGCCCCTTCGCATTGAGCGTGCGCAATGCACTCGCGATTCGTGCGCAGCCAGCCGCCGCCACGCCCGACCTGAAAGGCATAGACTGATGAGAACACCATGAAGCCACTGGCCACGCTCCTGACCATCGAACTGCTCACCGCCGAGGCCTTCCGCCCGTTCGGCGACGTGATTGAAGCCAGCGATGCCGCACGCCACTTCACCATCAACGAAGGTTTCGCCGAGCGTTACCACGACCTCGCGCGCGTCGACACCGCAGGCGAAGGCGGCCACACCGTGGTGAGCATCTTCAAGGCCCAGCCGCGAACCTTCCCGCTGGCCATCACCGTGATGGAGCGTCATCCACTGGGCAGCCAGGCGTTTGTGGCGCTGGCGCCCATGCCGTTTCTGGTGGTGGTGGCCCAGCCGGGAGAGGCGCCCGGGCCGGGTGATATCCGCTGCTTTCTGGCGCAAGCCGGGCAGGGCGTGAACTACTCGCGCGGCACCTGGCACCACCCCTTGATCGCGCTGGACGTGCCGGGGGATTTTCTGGTGATCGACCGGGGCGGGCCGGCGCCGCACGGGAACTGTGACGAGATCACGTTGGAGGAAGGGGCGCTCTGGCTGGTTCGCTGAAGCCGTTTCAGCTCCGGCGCTGAATTGCGCATCCGTCCAGCTGCGCCGGTTTGCGCCCAGTGCGCTCCCGGCCCCGCCGACCGGCCCTAGATCACACCCTGCGCAAGCATGGCGTCGGCCACCTTGACGAAACCGGCGATGTTGGCGCCGTCCACATAGCTCACTGTGCCGTCGGCGCGGCGACCGTGCACCAGGCAGGCCTCGTGGATGCCCACCATGATGGTGTGCAGGCGGTCGTCGACCTCGGCGCGTGGCCACGACAGGCGCATCGCGTTCTGGCTCATCTCCAGACCCGAGGTGGCCACGCCACCAGCGTTGCTGGCCTTGCCCGGCGCATACAGCACGCCAGCCGCTTCAAACCGCTCCACGGCTTCCATCGTGGTCGGCATGTTGGCGCCTTCGGCCACGCAGATCACCCCGTTCTTGATGAGCGTGGCCGCATCGGCCTCATCCAGCTCGTTTTGCGTGGCGCAGGGCAGCGCCACGTCCACCGGCACGCCCCAGGGCCGCACTCCCGCCTCGAAGCGGCTGTGGGTGCGGGTGGCGTAGTCGCTCACGCGGCCGTACAGGTGGTTCTTCACTTCCATCAGCTCCGCGAGTTTCTCCGGGGTGAAACCGTCTTCGTCGATCACGGTTCCGCTGGAGTCGGACACGGTGACCACCTTGGCTCCCAGCGCCATGGCTTTTTCCACCGCGTACTGGGCCACATTGCCCGAGCCCGACACGCTCACCCGCAGGCCGTCAAAAGTGCGCCCTGCCTGCTTGAGCATTTCCTGCGCGAAGTACACCGTGCCGTAGCCGGTGGCTTCCGGGCGCACCAGCGAGCCGCCAAACGACAAGCCCTTGCCGGTGAACACGCAGTCGGAGCGGTTGCTGAGCTTTTTCATCATGCCGGCCATGAAGCCGACTTCCCGGGCTCCCACGCCGATGTCTCCCGCGGGCACGTCGGTGTCGGCCCCGACATGGCGGAACAGCTCGCTCGTCAAGGCCTGACAAAAGCGCATCACCTCCCCCGGGCTCTTGCCCTTGGGATCAAAGTCGGAGCCGCCCTTGCCGCCACCCATGGGCAGGGTGGTCAGCGCATTCTTGAAGGTCTGCTCGAAGGCCAGGAACTTCAGGATCGACAGGTTGACCGAGGGGTGAAAGCGCATGCCGCCCTTGTACGGCCCGATGGCCGAGCTGTGCTGGATGCGGTAGCCCCGGTTGACCTGCACGTCGCCGTGGTCGTTCACCCACGAAATGCGGAACATGACCACCCGCTCGGGTTCCACCAGCCGGTCCAGCAGGCCTTGTTCGGCGTATTTGGGGTGGGTCTGGATGAAGGGCCAGAGGCTCTCCATCACCTCCGAGACGGCCTGGTGGAATTCGGTTTGGCCGGGGTTGCGGCTGACAACGTGTTCGAGGAAGTGTCGGGCTGATGTGTATTTCATGGATTCATGCTCTAAGAAGGTGCATGACATTATGCGTAAACTGCATCCCGTGCTGAAAACTGCCTCATATTGGTGCTTTTCATTGCCCGGCTTGAGCGCACAGGTGTCGGCGAGGCCGCTAGGTGGTGTAGTCGCCGCTGGCTTCGGGCTGAAACAGCAGCGCCACGATTTCGGCCGCGCACGCATCCCCGTTGGGTGTGTACCAGCGGGCGGTGGCGCCCACGCGCTGACCAAGCAGGCTGGCCCCCACCGGCGAGAAGACAGAGATGAAGCCCAGGTGAGGCTCGGCGTCCTCGGGGTAGCACAGCGTGAGCTTCTGGCGTTGGTGGGACTCGAGGTCTTCAACCATGACCTGCGAGTACATCGTGACAACGTCGGGCGGGATCTCGCGCGAGGGAACGAGGTCGAGGGAGTCGAGTGTCTCGATCAGCTCGGACGGAAGTTGTGCGCCGCGCAGTTTGATCAGGCGCGCGTGGTCGATTTCGGTGAGCAGCCGCTCACCCGCAGGGTTCTTGTGCATGGGGCACTCCAACTGGTGCAGGCCCGCTGCAAAAGAGCGGCGCCCGCGATCGCGCTGGGCGGGGGCCCGGCGATGTTGGTTTGCGCAAAAAGAGGAAGGGGTATCGCCGGGCTCAGGAATGTGCGGCCGGTTGGCGCAGTCCCGCCGAACCCATCAGCTTGCGACCGGCCACGGCGCTGCTCGCCGCGAGGGGCATGGGAGCTGCTGTGTGGGCAGTGAAGGGGAGTGGGAAGACCATGCATGGATTGTAGGACCCCTCGCCGGACCAGGCTGCAGGTGGCCACGCAAGCCCCGCTGGAACAGCGGTTTTGTGCCGGCATTGCACTGGACCACTGCAGTATTCTGGCGGCCACCTCCCACCCAACCAGCAAAGCCACCATGAACCTGTTCTCCAAACTGCAGCAGCGCGCCGCTGAAGGCAAACCCCTTCGCGTCGGCATGATCGGCGCCGGCAAATTCGGCTCCATGTACCTGTCGCAGGTGCCGCGCACGCCGGGCATCCACATGGTGGGGATTGCCGATCTGTCGCCGTCGCGGGCCAGGGCCGCCCTCAAGAACGTGGGCTGGACGGAAGAGGCCTGCAGCGCCACGTCGCTGGAGCAGGCGGCCAGGCTGGGCAACACCGCCGTGATCGACGACGGCATGAAGCTCATTGCGTCGCCCTTCGTGGACATCGTCATCGACGCCACGGGCAACCCGGCGGTGGGCATTGCCCATGTGCTTGCGTGCTGCGAGTTCAGGAAGCACATCGTGATGGTGAATGTGGAGGCCGATGCGCTGGCCGGCCCTTTGTTGAAACGCAAGGCCGACGAGGCCGGCATCGTGTATTCGCTGGCCTACGGTGATCAGCCGGCCCTCATCTGTGAAATGGTCGACTGGGCGCGGGCGGCGGGGTTTTCGGTGGTGGCGGCGGGCAAGGGCACCAAGTACCTGCCGGCCTATCACGAGAGCACACCCGACACGGTGTGGAACCACTACGGCCTGACCGCCGAGGACGCGGCCAGGGGTGGCATGAATGCGCAGATGTTCAACAGCTTTCTGGACGGCACGAAGAGCGCCATCGAGATGGCCGCTGTGGCCAACGCCACCGGGCTGAGCGCGCCCAGTGGTTTGAAATTTCCTGCGGTGGGCGTGGACGATCTCGCACGCATTCTCAAACCCCGGGAACACGGCGGCATCCTGGACCAGCGCGGGCAGGTGGAGGTGATTTCCAGCGTGGAGCGCGACACCCGTCCGGTGTTTCGCGACCTGCGCTGGGGTGTGTACGTGACCTTCGCCGCCGACAGCGACTACGTGGCGCGTTGCTTCAAGGAATACGGCCTGATCACCGACCCCAGCGGACAGTATTCGAGCATGTACAAACCTTTTCATCTGATTGGTCTTGAGCTGGGCATCACCGTGGCGTCCATCGGTCTGCGCACTGAAGCAACGGGCGCGCCCGTGTGCTGGCACGGCGATGTGGTGGCCACGGCCAAACGCGATCTGCAGGCGGGTGAAATGCTCGATGGTGAAGGGGGTTTCACCGTGTACGGCAAGCTGCTGCCTGCTCAGGAATCGCTGGCGCTTGGCGGCTTGCCCCTGGGCCTGGCGCACGGGGTGAAGCTGCTCAAGCCCGTGAAAGCCGGGCAGGCCGTGGGCTGGAACGATGTGGCCTTTGATGCCGGCTCAACGGCGGTGCAGTTCCGCCGCGAGATGGAGCGGGTGTTTGCCCCCGACGTGTCCCGCAACCGTTGAATCCAGGCAGACGTATCAAGATCCGCCCGCCACAACCGATACAGGAGACATCACCAGCTTTCAAGACCCCCGCTTCACCCGCCGCCATGAACACCGACGCCAACGACGGTCACCACAAGCCCCAGAGCCCCGACCCTGCGGTGCAGATCGACCTGGACGCGGCCTGCCAGCCGGTGCCGCGCCTGCTGTTTGTGGATGCCTCACGCCGTGCGCTCAAGCTCATGGGCAACAAGCTGCAGACCGATCTGCAGGCGCTGGAGCGGTACCCGGTGATTCCGGGCATTGAAGACCTGCCGTCGCTGGAGCTGGGCATGCAGTACATCCAGCACCAGTTTGTGTCGGCGGGGCAGCCGCAGGCGGTGGCCATGGCGGCCGCCCTGCGTTTTGTGGCGGTCATGTTCACGCGCCGCTACCAATACAACTACCAGGACCTGCGGGTGGGCCACGACAGCGGCACGCTGTTCTGGGCGCCCAGCGGCCCCATGCTGGCGGCGGCGGCCAACATCCGGTTGCAACTTTGGGCCATCGATTGCCCGCGTTTTGTTGAAGCGGAACTCATCCGCGCCGCGCACGCTATCCACCGCAACTTCGATCACTTCGACGAAGGCGCGTTGATCTATATAGAGCGCTTCATCTAAATCTGCCCGCAGCCGCGACCTGCGGTCGATGGCGAGGCGTTCGCGTGACCCATTGCACGCCAGGTTGAACCAATCCGCCAGCGGCAGTGTCTTATGACACCCGTGGCGCATTGGCCACTGCCTACATTGGGTTTTCAAGCAGGCCCCGCTTGTGCTTCGAAAGCCTCTCCATGCACAGCAACACCCACACCCAGCGCGTCATCCTGGTCGATGACAGCGACAACGACAACTTCTTCCACGACCTCGCGGTGCGCAAGTGCGGCTTCGCCGGCGAGATCCAGATTTACGACAAGGGTGAAGATGCGCTCGAGTTCCTGCTGCGCGACCGCGTGAGCGTGCCCACCATGGTGTTCATGGACATCAACATGGCCGGCATGGGCGGGTTCGAACTGGCCCGCACGCTCAACGAGCAACTCGAACCCGATGTACCGCTGCAGCTGCACATGCTCACATCGTCTTCCTGGTCGGTCGACAAGGCCATGTGCGATTCGATCGCCTGCATCAGCAGCTACCTGGTCAAGCCGCTCACAAGCGAGACGGCTGGCGCGCTGATCGACATGTCCTGAACCCTGTGCTGCAACTTCAAGACATGCCCACTCCGATCCCGGCCAACGAACCCGATCGCCTGGCCGCGCTGCGGCGCCTGCAGATTCTGGACACTTTGCCGCAGAAGGCTTTTGACAGCATCACGGCGCTGGCGGCCGGCATCTGCGGCACCCCCATCGCACTGATTTCGCTGGTGGATTCGAACCGGCAATGGTTCAAGTCGCGTCAAGGCGTGGAGCTGACGCAGACCTCGCGCAGCGAGGCGTTCTGTGCCCACGCCATCATGGAACCCAGCGAAGTGCTGGTGGTGAACGACGCCACCCACGATCAGCGGTTTCAGGACTTTCCCATGGTGCGCCGAGGCGAGCTGGTGTTTTATGCCGGTGCGCCCATCGTCACCTCGGGCGGGGCTGCGTTGGGCACGGTGTGTGTGCTTGACACATTGCCGCGTGAGCTCAATGACGAACAGCTGAGCATGCTCAAGCACCTGGCCGAGCTGGCCATGCAGCTGATCGAACACGAGCGCAGCCGCCGCGACCATTCGGAGGTGATGATCCAGCAGATCGTCAAAGGCCAGCAGGTGGTGCGCGATGTGCTCAACGAGGGCCGCGACATGGCCGCCTTCATCGACCGCGAGCATTGTTACCTTTTTGTGAACCCTGCGTTCCAGCGCTACTGGATCCTGGAGCCGCAGGAAATCATGGGCATGCGGGTGCAGGACCTGATGTCCATCACCCACTACCGTGCCCTGTTCAAACCCAGCATCAACCAGGCGCTGGCAGGGCTCGAATCGCAGTTCGAGATCGAGCTGGATTTTCCCGGCATGGGCACGCGGTACCTTGAGGTCACGCACACGCCGGCACGCGAAGCGGGTGTGGTGCACGGCGTGGTCGAACGCACGCGCGACATCACCTCGCGCAAACAGAGCGAGCGGCAACTGGCCGATGCCGTCAAGGAGTTGCAGGCCAAACGCCTGGCCAACCGCAAGTACGTCTACAGCGTCTCCCACGATCTCAAGGAGCCGGTCAATGCCATCACCAACGCCACTCGCCTGCTGGCCGAGGGCGCCCTGGAGCGCGCCGATCCACTGGAGACGCGCTGCCTGCGCATTGCCGGGGAAGCCAGCGCCAAGCTGTCGCGGGTGCTGGAGGATCTGCGCCTCTACAGCGAGGTGGACACCAGCGACATGCGCATGAAGCCGCATCCGGCGCGCAGCATTTACGCCGAAGCCGTGTTGGCGATCGGTGGTGAGCTGGAGTCCGCCGGAGCGGAGGTTGAACTCTCGGTGGAGGGCAGCATCCGCGCGGACGCACCGCTGCTGAGCCTGGCCATCCGCAGCATTCTGGAAAACCTGCTCAGCTCCACACAGCGCCAGGATCCGGGGGGCGATTGGCTGGTGTCCATCCGGTCGCATGAGGAGTTGTTCACCCACCGCGTGGACATCACCACCCAGCAACTGGCCCAGCCGCTTCCCCCGGTCGACCTGTCTGGCAGCTCGACCCGCCCGGTGTCGGCTCGCCGGGCCCGCAAGCGCGCCTTGAACGATGTGCGCGAACTGGGTCTGGGCCTGTCCATCGCTTCCCACATCATCGATCTGCACCAGGGAGAGCTGCAGATCGAACTCAAATCCGACGGCAGCAACAGCTATTCCGTGATCCTGCCCGGCCACGCCCGGGCGATCGAGCCCGCCAGAGCGGCACCTTCAGCATGAACACACACCACCACGTGCATCGCGTCGTCCTGATCGACGACAGCGAGAACGACAACTTTTTCCACGAGATCGCGCTGCGCAAGGCCGGCTTTGGCGGCGAGGTGCGCATCTTCGAGAGCGGCGAAAGTGCGCTCGACTTTCTGTTGCACGACCAGGTGAGCGTGCCCACCATCGTGTTTCTCGACATCAACATGCCCGGCATGAACGGCTTCGATGTGGCGCGTGCGCTCGGCGACCGGTTGCAACCGCAGGCCGAACTGCAGCTGTACATGCTGACCTCATCGGCCTGGTCGGTGGACAAGGCCACGGCCGAGTCCATCGGCATCATCCAGCAGTACCTGGTCAAGCCGCTCACGGCGGACATGGCAGCGGGACTGATCGCGCCCCTGTGCGCTGCCAGCCGCTGAGCGCAAGGGTCCAACCGCGGTTCCCGCCCACATTCGCGCGCCGGCGATCAGCCTGCGTGAACAGGGCTCACACAGTGCGGCGCAAAGCCTCGAAGAACAGCTCGGACTGCAAACGCTCGCTCTGCATCTGGCTGGCCACGTGCGCGGCGGTGTCCGCGTCGGCGGGCTTCAGTGGCCGCCCGGTGGACTGGGCCAGCACCTGCGCCATGCAGGCGCGTTCGAGGTAATAGAGGTCGTCGAAGGCGTGGTCGATGCGTGGGCCGCACACCACCACGCCATGGTTGGCGAGAAAGGCGATGTCGGTCGTGCCCATGGCGCGCGCGATGCGTTCACCTTCGCCCGCGTCGAGTGCCAGACCGTTGTAGTGCGGATCGATGGCCACGCGGCCATGGAAGCGCATGGCGTTTTGCGACAGGGTGGTGTCCAGCGCGCGGTCTTGTGTGAGCGTGAGCGCGGTGGCGTAGGGCATGTGGGTGTGCAACACCACGGCCTGGCGCGCCAGGCGGTGGATGCCGCTGTGGATGTGCATGGCGGTGGACTCGACCGGATGGCGCCCGGCGAGACGCTCGCCGTGCACGTCCACCATCACGATGTCGTCGGCCTGTACCTCGCTCCACAGCAGGCCGCGCGGGTTGAGCAGGAAGCGGCCCGAGCCGTCGGGCAGCTCCACGCTGAAGTGGTTGCAGACGCCTTCGGACAGGCCGAAGCGGGCGGCGGCACGCAGGGCCAGTGCCAGGTCGGTTCGGGCTTGTCGGCAGGGTTCGGCGTGGTAATCGGTTTCGTGGTTCATGGCCGGGAGCTTCAACGGCGCTGACTCAGACCGGCGTGTTCACCATCACCAGCTTGCCCTTGACCGAGCGCGATCCCATGATGGCGTAGGCCTTGTGCAGCTCGCTCATGGGCAGGGTCTGGTCGATCACCGGTTTCACCTGGCCCTTCGCGTACATCACGGCCAGCGCCTGCATCATCTCGGCGTTGGCCTTGGGTTCGCGGCGCGCGAAATCCCCCCAGAACACGCCCACGATGCTCGCGCCCTTGAGCAGGGTGAGGTTCAGCGGCAGTGCGGGAATGGGGCCGCTGGCAAAACCCACCACCAGGTAGCGGCCACGCCAAGCAATGGAGCGAAACGCCGGTTCGGCGAAGTCCCCGCCGACCGGGTCGTAGATCACGTCCGGGCCCTTGCCGTCGGTGAGTTGTTTGATGGCGTCGCGCAGTCCCTCTTTGGGCGTGTGCACGCTGTAGTTGATGGTGGCGTCGGCGCCGAGCTGTTTGCACAGCTCGCACTTCTCGTCGCTCGATGCGGCAGCAATCACGCGCGCACCGGCGGCCTTGGCGATCTGGATGGCCGCTGTGCCCACGCCACCGGCCGCACCGAGGATCAGCACGGTCTCACCGGCCTTGAGGGCGGCACGGTCCATGAGCGCGTGCCAGGAGGTGGCGTAGATCATGATGAAGGCGGCTGCGTCCACTGCCGGGAAACCGGCCGGCAGCGGCATGCACAAGGCCGCCGGTGCGATGGTGTGCGTGCCGAAACCACCGGTGCCGCTGAGGCAGGCCACACTTTGTCCCACCTGCAGGTGCTTCACGCCTTCGCCCACTGCGCGCACCACGCCGGCGTATTCGGAGCCCGGCACAAAGGGCAAGGCGGGCTTCATCTGGTACTTGTTCTGCACGATCAGCAGATCGGGGAAGTTCAGGCTGGCCGCCTCGATCTCGATCAGCACCTCGCCGGCCTTGGGCTCGGGCGTGGGCAGTTCTTTCCAGGTCAGGGCGTCAACGCCCACGGGGTTTTCACAAAGCCAGGCGTGCATGCCGTCTCCTCGGTTGATGGGGGTCGATCGAACCATGATAGGCAGCGCAGAGGCCCACCTTGCAGCGGGTAAGCCCGTTGTCTGTCTCAAGCGTGACCGGAGGGAAGCCACCTAAAATCGCTTGATGAAAATTCTCATCTCCAACGACGATGGTTACCAGGCGCCCGGTCTCGTGGCGCTGTATGAGGCCCTCAAGGGGCTGGCTGAGGTGGAGGTGGTGGCGCCAGAGCACAACAACAGCGCCAAATCCAACGCGCTGACCCTGCATTCGCCGCTGTACGTGCACACCGCGCACAACGGCTTTCGCTACGTCAACGGCACGCCGGCCGACTGCGTGCACATCGCGCTCACCGGCCTGCTGGGCTACCGGCCGGACCTGGTGGTCTCCGGCATCAACAACGGCGCCAACATGGGCGACGACACCATCTATTCAGGCACCGTGGGCGCGGCCATGGAAGGCTATCTTTTCGGCATTCCGGCCATTGCGTTCTCGCAGACCGAAAAGGGCTGGGGGCACCTGGAAGACGCGGGCCAGATGGCCGCGCGCCTGGTGGCGCAGCTGTTGCCCTCGTTGAAAAGTGGTGCGCCGGTGGAGCCCTGGCTGCTCAACGTGAACATTCCGAACCGGCCCATCGCAGACATCAAGGGTTTCAAGGTCGCACGCCTGGGCCGGCGCCACGCGGCCGAGCAGGTGATTTCGCAGACCAACCCGCGCGGCGACACCATGTACTGGATCGGCAGCGCCGGCAAGGCCAAGGACGACGCCGACGGAACCGACTTTCATGCCGCCGTGCAGGGTTACGCCACCATCACGCCGCTGAAGGTGGACCTCACCGACCACGAGCGCCTGGCGTATTGGGCGCCGACCGCTGCCAGCCTGTCGACTCCGCCCGAGGTTGCGGTTGCCGGGGGAGCAGTGTCTTGAAGGACGGCGGCAAGGCCCGCCCGACGTTTCCGGCGCGGCTGCCGGCCGCACCTCAAACGCCGACGGCACGCACGTCGGTGGCGCGTGTTTCCCAGCCCGCGCTGACCACCGTCAAACCGCTGCCGCGCCCGGCCATCAAAACCGCTGCGCCCGTGCGGCCCCCAGCGCCCAGCGGGGTAGGCATGGACTCGTCGGCGGTGCGCGCGGCCATGGTGCGCAAGATCCAGGCACAGGGCGTAAGCCACGCCGGTGTGCTCGCGGCCTTGCAGGCGGTGGAGCGGCACCGGTTTGTGGACACCGCGCTGGTGAACCAGGCGTACGAAGACACCAGTCTGCCGATCGGCCTGGGGCAGACCATTTCCAAACCCGGCGTGGTGGCCCGCATGATCGAACTGCTGTGCGCCAGCCACACCGGCAAGCTGGGTCGTGTGCTGGAAATCGGCACCGGCTGCGGCTACCAGGCCGCGGTGCTGGCCCATGTGGCGCGCGAGGTCTACAGCATCGAGCGCCTGCGCGGCCTGCACGAAAAGGCGCGCGAGAACCTTCGCGCCTTCCGCATCTCCAATCTGCACTTGTTGTTCGGCGACGGCATGCTCGGGTACGCCAAAGGTGCTCCTTATGCCGCCATCATTGCCGCCGCCGGGGGCAACGACATCCCGCAAGCGTGGATCGACCAGCTCGCCGTGGGTGGCCGGCTGGTGGCGCCTGCGGTCACCGCAGCGGGCAAACAGAACCTGGTGGTGGTGGACAAAACCGCCACCGGGATCGTCCGCACCGAGCTGGAGGCCGTGTTTTTTGTGCCTCTAAAATCGGGTATCGCATGAGTTTCCCCCTGCCTTGGGCAGCGGGGCGTTCTTTTTATCGGGGCCACCACCAGGCGTGTCCCGTTCACAGGTTGGGAGTTTTCATGTCCATGCGTTTTCCCCTGGCACCGACCGTGCCCCGCGAACAGCGCCGTTCCCCTTGGCAAGTCGCCGCAGTGGTGGCGGTTGCCGCGGTTGTGCTGGTCACAGCCGGCTGTTCGACCCGCCGCGTGTCGGGCCCTGCCCCGGTGGAAGACCGCGGCATGGCGCGTCCCGCCGATGCCGTGGTGCTGCCCGGTGCTGAAAACGCCGGCAAGCCCGGCTACTACACGGTGAAGGCCGGCGACACGCTCTTCCGCATCGCGCTGGACAGCGGCCAGAACTGGCGCGATCTGCAGGCGTGGAACAACTTGTCGAACGCCAATGCCATCGAAATCGGCCAGGTGCTGCGCGTGCAGCCGCCAGTGCCGCTGGTGGCCCAGTCCGCTCCGGCCACCGGCGTGGCCAGCACACCGGTGAACCCGGCTGGCGTGGTGTCTCGTCCGCTCACCGACACCGCGCCTGTGGCGCCCGCCGCAGCGCCAATTCCAGCCCCTGCGCCCGCGCCTGCACCCGCGTCGGCCGGCGCCGACGAACTCAATTTCGTGTGGCCTGCCCAGGGCACCGTGGTCTCCAGCTTCGACGAGACGACCAACAAGGGTGTGTCCATCGCCGGCAAGATCGGTGACGCCGTGGTCGCCGCCGCTGACGGCCGCGTGGTGTACGCGGGTGCCGGCCTGCGCGGCTACGGCAACCTCATCATCCTCAAGCACAACAACACCTACCTCACGGCTTACGCGCACAACCAGGCGCTGCTGGTTCGCGAAGACCAGGCCGTGCGCCAGGGTCAGAAGATCGCCGAGATGGGCAGCAGCGACACCGACCGGGTGAAGCTGCACTTTGAAGTGCGCCGCATGGGCAAACCGGTCGATCCGATCGGTTATCTGCCCAAACGCTGAGCCGGGGTTGCCATGGCCTGGCCGGTGCTCGTCTTCGACATCGAGTCCATACCCGACGTTGAGGGCCTGAGGGCCCTGCGCGGTGCGCCAGCCGACCACACCGACGAGCAGGTCTACGCCGCCTGGTTGGCCGAACGCAAGGAAAAGGGCCAGAGCGACTTCATGCCGCTGCACCTGCAGCGCGTGCTGGTCATCAGCTGTGTGTTCCGCAACGCCGAAGGCCTGCGCATCCACTCGTTTGTGGACCGCGACGGCCAGAGCGAAGGCAAGGTGGTGCAGACCTTCTTCCATGCGGTGGAGAAACACACGCCGCAGCTGGTGAGCTGGAACGGTGGCGGGTTCGATTTGCCGGTGCTGCACTACCGTGGCCTGCGCCATGGCGTGGAGGCCAGCAAGTACTGGGACTTGGGCGAAGACGACCGCGAGTTCAAGTGGAACAACTACATCAGCCGCTACCACATGCGTCACCTGGACCTGATGGACCTGCTGGCCATGTACTCGCCCAAAAACAATGCACCACTCGACGCCATGGCCAAGCTCTGTGGCTTCCCCGGCAAGCTGGGCATGGACGGCTCGCAGGTGTATGCGCAGTACCTTTCGGGGCAGACCGAGGACATCCGCCGCTACTGCGAGACCGACGTGATGAACACCTACCTCGTGTACTGCCGTTTCCAGAAGATGCGCGGAGGTTTGACCGAAGCCGAGTACGGGCAGGAGATTGCGATGGTCAAGGAGACGCTGGGCAACCTGGCGCCGAACGAATCGCACTGGAACGAATATCTGGCTGCCTGGGCCTGAGAGCAGAGCCCCCACGCTCCACCGCTTCGCGGGTCGCTGCCCCCCATGGGGGCTGTTTCGCCTTGGGGCGGCCCGGGGGCGAAACTTGCCCCCATGCTCCCCCGCTGCGCGGGTCGCTGCCCCCCGAGGGGGCTGTTTCACCTGGGGGCGGCCCGGCGGCGAAACGTGGCCTGAGACAATCGCTGCATGACAACCGCCGCCACCCTTCACGTAAACAGCCTCCTCACCACCGCCAACGCCGCAGCGCACGACGCCCCCGAGAACCCTTTGCCAGACGGATGGCTCGCGGTCGAATCGCTGGACATCGATGCCCAAGGCATCGCCCGCCGGCCCGACGGCAAGGTGGTCTTCATCGAAGGCGCCCTGCCGTTCGAGCAGGTCAGCGTCAACGTACACCGCAAGAAGAACAACTGGGAAGCCGGCGTGGTGACGGCGGTGCACCACGAGTCTTCCCAGCGGGTGCGTCCCGGCTGCCCGCATTTCGGCCTGCATGCCGGCGCTTGCGGCGGCTGCAAGATGCAGCACCTGCACGAATCGGCCCAGGTGGCCGTGAAGCAGCGCGTGCTCGAAGACAACCTCTGGCACTTGGGCAAGGTGCGGGCCGAGACCATGTTGCGCCCGATCGAGGGTCCGGCCTGGGGATACCGTTTCCGCGCCCGCTTGTCGGTGCGCCACGTGCACAAAAAGGGCGAGGTGCTGATCGGCTTTCACGAGCGCAAGAGCCGCTACGTGGCCGACATGCGGGTCTGCCCGGTGCTGCCGCCGCACGTGAGCGAGATGCTCATGCCGCTGCGCGAACTGATCTTCGGTATGGACGCGCGCGAAACCTGCCCGCAGATCGAACTGGCTTGTGGCGACACAGTGACGGCCATGGTGCTGCGCCACCTGGAGCCGTTGAGCGAGGACGACATCAGCCGCCTGCGCGCGTTTGCACAACAACACGGTGTGCAGTGGTGGTTGCAGTCCAAGGGGCCGGAGACCGTCAAGCTGCTCGACACCGATGGCCCGCAGCTCTCCTACGCCCTGCCCGAATTCGGCATCACCATGCCGTTCAAACCGACCGATTTCACCCAGGTCAATCCAGCCATCAACCGGGTGCTGGTCACGCGCGCGCTTCGCTTGCTCGATGCGAAGAAGAACGAACGCGTGATCGACTGGTTCTGCGGCCTGGGCAACTTCACCTTGCCGATTGCCACCACGGCGGGCGAGGTGCTCGGCATTGAGGGCAGCGAGACGCTGGTGGCCCGCTCGCGCGAGAACCTGGCGTTGAACCAGGCGGGACGGGACGCTGCTCTGGCACCCACCGCATTTGCCGCGCGCAACCTGTTCGAGATGACGCCGGGTTTGCTGGTCTCCGACGGTACAGCCCAGAAGTGGCTGGTGGACCCGCCGCGCGAAGGCGCGTTCGCGCTGGCCAAGGCGCTGGCGGATCTGCACCAGAACCCGGCCCAGCGCGGTGGCTGGACGCCGCCGCAGCGCATTGTGTATGTGAGTTGCAACCCGGCCACGCTGGCGCGCGACGCAGGGCTGCTGGTGCACCAGGCGGGTTACCGCTGTGTGGCTGCGGGTGTGGTCAACATGTTTGCGCACACGGCGCACGTGGAGAGCATGGCGGTGTTTGAACTCGACCCATCGCGGGTACCGGGCGAAGACCCGGCGCCCGGGTAAACCGGGCGGGGCAACGGATCAGGAGTTGCGCGAGGCGCTGGCCGCCTTGCCGCCGTCGGGAGCGTCAGGGCTGGCGGCCGGAGTGGCTTCAGCCGGTGCGGGCTCGGCCGGCATGCCGACGATGGCGTTCTCGCGCATGTACTCGTCCATCTCTTTCCAGCCGGCGAACACGGCGGCCTTGCCGGCGCGCGGGTAGCCGCCGAAGCAGTCCTCGATGCTGCGCACGGCATGGCGGCAGGCGCTGCCGATGGCCTTGCCCTCGGCTTCCTTCTTTGCTGCCACCGCGCTGGCGCTTTCGATGCCCAGCGCATCGCAGCCCGCCAGCAGGCTGGCGGCTCCAAGAAGGCAGACGGTGAGGACGGTATGTCGCATGGTGTTCGGTATCGGTTTCCCCTTGTTTCGGCGTTTGCCTCCCGAACTTGACCCCTGTTTGAAGCCGACCGGCGCGGACATGAAAAAAGGACCCGAAGGTCCTTTTTTCAGGGCGCAGTGCGCGCTCAGTCGCGGTCGCCGCCGAACATGCCCAGCAGCATCAGCAAGCTCTGGAAGATGTTGAACACGCTCAGGTACAGGCCCAGCGTGGCGGTGATGTAGTTGGTCTCGCCGCCGTCCACGATGCGCTTGAGGTCGTACAGCAGGTACATGCTGAACACCACAATCGCCAAGGTGGCAATGGCTGCCATCGCGGCCGGACTGCCCACGAACACGTTGATGATCGCGCCGAAGAACACGGCCAGCATGCCCACGAAGAGCCACTTGCCCATGCCCGAGATGTCGCGCTTGATCACGGTCGACAGGTTGGCCATGACGAAGAAGACGCCGGCCGTGCCGCCGAAGGCCGTCATGATCAGGCTGGAACCGTTGGAGAAGCCCAGCACCATGGCCAGCATGCGCGAGAGCATCAGACCCATGAAGAACGTGAAAGCCAGCAGCACCGGCACGCCGGCAGCCGAGTTCTTGGTCTTTTCGATGGCGAACATGAAGCCGAAGGCGCCGCCCAGAAAGACGATCAGGCCCAAACCACCACCGAGCCCGGCCGTGATGCCGGTCTGCACGCCGACCCAGGCGCCCAGCACGGTGGGCAGCATGGACAAGGCCAGCAGCCAGTAGGTGTTGCGCATGACTCTGTTGCGCTGCGCATCGCTCGATACCGCGGTGCCGAAGCGGCCGCTGGGGTGAACTTGGTCGGTCATGGTGGTGATCTCCTTCATCATCTGACACGGGGGGCCGGTACCCGGACGCCGGAATGGCACCCGACCGGTGGAATTGCATTGTAGGGCGCTGCTTCACCTGCGACGCATGGGCGTCAAAACCGCATTGTTTGGTAAGGTCACTTGTGACCAGATGAGCCCCAATGGTCGCGGTATCGTTTGCCCAAAGCTCGCAGGCGCTCAAATGCCCTGTCAGCAGAACCTTCAGACACCCCAAAAGGACATAAGTTCATGAAAAACAAACCCATGCTGGACAGCGCCGACGTGAAACTGATCGCCGCGGCGGCTGAAGCCGAAGCGCTGAAGAACAATTGGGCGGTCACGATCGCCATCGTGGACGATGGCGGCCACCTGCTGGGCCTGCAGCGCCTGGACGGCGCACCGGCGATCTCCGCGCACATCGCGCCCGCCAAGGCCCACACGGCGGCCATGGGTCGTCGCGAGAGCAAGGTCTATGAAGACGTGATCAACCAGGGCCGCGTGTCGTTCCTGAGCGCGCCCGGCCTCTCGGGCATGCTGGAAGGCGGTGTGCCGATCATGAAGGATGGTCAGTGCCTCGGCGCGGTGGGCGTGAGCGGCGTGAAGTCGACCGAAGATGCGCAGGTTGCGCGTGCCGGCATCGCTGCCATCGGGCTCTAACCTGCCTGAAAAAAGACCTGGCTATCGGGGCACAACGCCCCCTGGCTGGTCAAAAACGACGCTCGGGGATGATGAATTCTCCGAGGTCGCCCCACGATTCAATGGCTACTTGGTCAGGATCAGTTTGCCCTGGCGCGTGGCCTGCAGGCGGTAGACGGATCCGTTGTGGCTGATCGTCACGGCCTTCTGACCTTGCAGCAGGGCGTCGCTGGTGAGCGCAGGTGTGGTTTTTTCTCCCGGTTCGGTGTCCCTCGCTGCAGGGACCGATTCCGGCCCGGGTTCCAGGCGAGGCTCGCTGTTCATGGCGCGGGTTCGGTGATGAATCCGATCTTGCGCACGCCGCTGCGCTGTGCGGCGGCCATGGCTTGCGCCACGCGCTCGTAACGCACCGCCTTGTCACCGCGGATGTGCAGCTCGGGCTGGGGCTCCATTGAGGCGGCGGCCGTCAGTCGGTTGGCGAAGTCCGCGTCTTCCACACGCTGGTCGTTCCAGAAATACACCCCGTCGGCGTCCACCGAGAGGCGGATGTTCTCGGGCTTGTCCTGCACCTTTTCCATGCTGGCCTGCGGCAGTTCGATGTTGACGGCGTGTTTGATCACCGGCACCGTGATGATGAAGATGATCAGCAGCACCAGCATCACGTCGATGAACGGGATCATGTTGATCTCGCTCAGCATGTCGTCGCTGTCCTGTTGGGTTCCGATGGCCATGGCGGGGTTCCTCCTCAGGCTTTCTTCATCGGCAGCACCTTGCCGTCACCACCCGCGGTGACGCGGGCGCCGGTGACGAAGTAGGCGTGCAGATCGTGTGCGAAGCGGTTGAGCTGGTGGTTGATGCCCTTGTTGCCGCGCACCAGGACGTTGTAGCCCAGCACCGCGGGAATGGCCACCAGCAGGCCGAGCGCGGTCATGATCAGCGCCTCGCCGATCGGGCCAGCCACCTGGTCGATGCTGACCTGGCCGGCGGCACCGATGGCCAGCAGCGCGTGGTAGATGCCCCAGACCGTGCCGAACAGGCCCACGAAGGGGGCGGTCGACGCAACCGAGGCCAGCACAGACAGGCCGCTCTGGGCGCGCGCGGTGTAGTCATCGACGCTCTTGCGCAACGAGCGCTCGACCCAGTCGCTCACGTCCAGGCTGTCGTGCAGCTGGCGCTGTGGGGGCGAGCCGTTGTGGCCGTCCTTGTGCAGGATGTGGCGGGTGGATTCGCGGCCTTCCAGGGCCACGGCGCGAAACGGGTTGCCCTCGGGTGATCCGAGTTTGTCCAGTCCTTCTGCGAAATCGGCGCTGTGCCAGAAGCCTTCGACCCCCTTGGCCTGGGCGCGTTGTGCGCGTTGATCCAGGGCTTTCCACAGGATGATGATCCAGGTGGCCAGCGACATGACCAGCAGCACGATGGCCACCGAACGGGTGACCCAGTCACCCTGGGTCCAGACGTGGGCGATGCCCGAGCTTGCGAATTGCGGTTCCATGATTTTTCTCACTCCAGGAGACGGGGTTTATTCCAAAACAAAACTGATCGGCACGTTGAACCACATGGCTTCGGGCACACCAGCGCGCTTGCCGGGCACGTAGCGCCAGCGCAGCACGGTCTGCAGGGCCGTCTGGTCCAGGCGTTCAAAGCCGCTGGACGTGCGCACTTCGGCGCGTGAGGCGGTTCCATTGACTTCAATGAAGACGCGCACCACCACCCGGCCTTGTTCACCCAGGCGCTTGGACAGCGGCGGGTACGGGGGGCGCGGGTTGTTGAGGTAGTCGGCGCTGCTGGAGGGCAGCTCGATGCGGGGTGGTGCGGGCGGTGCAGGTGGGGCCGGCGGTGCGGCGGCCACCACCGGTTCGGCCGGGACGGGTGGTGCGGGCGGGCTGGGCGGCACCACCGGCGCGAGCGTGGAAGGCTCGGGTGTGGCCACGGCCACCGGTTGTGGCAGGGGTTGCGGCACGGGCCGCGGCCGGGGCTTGGGCGGTGCGGGTGTGGCCACGGGCGGGGCTGGGGGTGGAGGCTCGACGACAGGCTGCGGCGGCTCGATGAATTCCGCCAGTACCTGCACCGGAATCACCAGCTCCACGGCGCGTTTGAGCAGTCCGCTTTGCAGCGCCCACAAGGCACCCACATGGAACACCACCACCGCGAGCACGATGGCCAGACGGCGGTGCAGGCGTGAGGGCGCGACAGCGAGCATGGGCGTGAAGGGCTGCGCCAGGGTGGCGCTGAAAGGGCTCATCAGTTTAGCGGCGTGGGCTGTTTGTGCATCAGTTGCGAAAGATCCACCACAGGGCGCACAACAACACGATCAGGGCGGTGCCGAGTGCGGCGAGTCCGGTGGTCATGGCGTGTCCTTTCGGTGATGCTGGATGCATCTGCTGGATGTTGCCATTCTAAACGAGAATGCTTCCTATTTGCATAAATACTGCAGAAAACAGGATCCACGGGTGAGGCTCGGGCACCCACAGCAGTGAGGCCAAGGCCGTGCCCCGGCGCAGAACGGCGTTCCACCGGGTGGCTCTTCAGCCACACCGCCATGTTGGCGCCCGCAATCGTCAGTAAAAGCTTGACGCGCAAGCTACCGCAGCGCGCGAGCCATGCGCGGGAGCGGGGCAGGGGTGGGGTCGATACTGTGCAGTCTGAATACATGGTGTCGTGCAGCGACGGCCCAAATCTTTAAAACTTTGCGTTTGCGCAACCGTTGGCCTTGCACATTCCTTCCACAGTTCGCGTACACCATGCAGCATCGCCTGAACCAATGCCCGTCAAGACACCCACCGATATGAACCAAGCTCCCTCCTCTGCTGTTCGCAAACCAAGCCCCTGGCAACTGGCCTTGATCGTGCTGGTTGCCCTGGCCGTGGCGGGCGGTGGCTGGCTCGCCTGGGTCCAATACGGCCCGGGCAACAAGACCGAGAGCGCCTACATCACCGCCACCGTGCAGCGGGGCGACATTGAAGACCAGGTCAGCGCCACCGGTTCGCTGCAGCCGCGCGACTACGTGGACGTGGGTGCCCAGGTGTCGGGACAGTTGCGCAAGATCCTGGTGGAAGTGGGCAGCGAGGTCAAAGAGGGCGACCTGCTGGCCGAGATCGACGCAGAGACTTCGATGGCTCGCGTGGAAGCCAGTCGCGCCCAGCTGCGTTCGCAGCAGGCCCAGATGACCGAGCGCGAACTGGCGTTGAGCAAGGCCGAGCGCGACCTGCAGCGCCAGAAGAACCTGATGCTGGAAGAGGCCACCACAACCGAAACCCTGCAGAACGCCGAGACCACGGTGCGCACCGCGCGTGCGCAGATCCAGTCGCTCAAGGCGTCGATGGAGCAGCTGCAGGCCAGCATGCGGGTGGAGGAGGCCAACCTCAAGTTCACCAGGATCTACGCCCCCATGGGCGGCACCGTGGTGAGCATCACCGCGCGCCAGGGCCAGACGCTCAACACCAACCAGTCGGCGCCCACACTGATGCGCATTGCCGATCTCTCGGTGATGACGGTGCAGACCCAGGTGTCGGAGGCCGATGTGAGCAAGCTGCGCAGCGGCATGGCGGTGTACTTCACCACGCTGGGTGGCCAGGGCCGGCGCTGGTATGGCGAGCTCAAGAAGATCGAACCCACCCCCACGGTGACCAACAACGTCGTGCTCTACAACGCGCTCTTCGAGGTGCCCAACAGCAACCGCAGCCTGATGACGCAGATGACGGCGCAGGTGTTTTTTGTGGTGTCGGACGCCAGGGATGTGTTGATGGTGCCGATGTCGGCCCTGACGATCCAGCGCAGCGCCCCGCAAGGTCCCCGCGGCGTGCAGGCTGCTCCCGCTGCTCCCGCTGCTCCCGCTGCTCCCGCTGTTCCGGCGGCACCGGGTGCAACAGGTGCTGGCGCGCCGGCAACGACCGCGTCGCCTGCTGTGGGTGAGCCAGAACGCACCACCCCCACCCGCCCCGCGGTGAGCAGCGGCATGCCGCGCAACGAAGCCGCTGCACGCCCTGTGCGTGCTCCGCGCCAGGCCAAGGCCAAGGTCATGGCCGAGGACGGCAGCATTGAAGAACGCGACGTCACCATCGGCGTGAGCAACCGTGTGCACGCCCAGGTGTTGTCGGGGCTGAAGGAGGGCGAGCGTGTCATCGCCGGTGTGCGTGAACCCGAGCGCCGCAGCACCACGGGGCAGGCGGGCGCGGGTGTCGGTCAGACCATGGGTGGCCCGGGCGGCATGCCCGCGGGCGCAGCCGGCGGGGCAAGGCGATGAGCCAGTTGCCCCACACTCCCGAAGCCGAGGCACTGCGCGCAGCAGCACCCCAGCTTGACGCCGCGGCGCCCGGGCTGGGCGTGCCGCTGATCGACCTGAGTGGCATCACCAAAACCTACCGCAACGGTGACCTCGCCGTTGAGGTGCTGCACGGCATCGACCTCAAGATCTACCCCGGCGAGCTGGTGGCCATCATGGGTGCCTCGGGCTCGGGCAAGTCGACCCTGATGAACATCCTGGGCTGCCTGGACAAGCCCACCACCGGCCGTTATCTGTTCATGGGCCGCGATGTGTCGGAGTTCGGGCGCGACGAACTCGCCGAACTGCGGCGCGATGCCTTCGGCTTTGTGTTCCAGAGCTACAACCTGATCGCCACCGGCACCGCGGCCGACAACGTGGAAGTGCCCGCTGTGTACGCCGGCATTGCGCCGGCCGAGCGCCACGCGCGCGCGGCCGAGCTGCTGGGCTCGCTGGGCCTGGGCGATCGCATGCACCACCGGCCGAACCAACTCTCGGGCGGTCAGCAGCAGCGGGTGTCGATCGCGCGTGCGCTAATGAACGGCGGCCGCGTGATCCTGGCCGACGAGCCTACCGGCGCGCTGGACAGCAAGAGCGGCGCCGATGTGATGGTCTTGCTCAAGGACCTTGCGGCCAAGGGCCACACGGTGATCCTGATCACGCACGCGGCCGAGGTGGCGGCGCACGCCAACCGCGTGATCGAAATCAAGGACGGCGACGTCGTGTCCGATCCCGGGCCGCGTCCGCCCGAGGGCGAAGCGGCTCAGGCCGCTTTGGCGTGGCATGCGCGCGGCGGCAAGATTTCCCAGCTGGGTGATGTGGTGGAGGCCGCGCGCACGGCGCTGCGCGCGCTGCGTGCCAATGTGTTCCGCGCCATCCTCACCTTGCTGGGCATCGTGATCGGTGTGGCCTCGGTGATTGCCATGCTGGCCATTGGCGACGGCGCCAAGCAGGTGGTGATCGACCGCATCAGCGCCATGGGCTCCAACCTGCTGCTGGTGCGCCCGGGCGCGCCCAACCAGCGCGGCTTCCAGAACATCGCCACGTTGGTGTTGGCCGACGTGAACGCGATTGACAAGGAGGTGCCCAACGTGTTGGCCGCCGTGCCCGAGCAGAGCAGCACGGCCACGCTGCGGTTTGGCGACGCCGACTACTCCAGCAGCATCCTGGGCACCTCGGCCAAGTTTCCGCTGGCGCGCCAATGGCGCGTGCAGCACGGCACCTTTTTCACCGACGAAGATGAGCAGGAGTACGCCACCGTGGCGGTGCTCGGCCAGACCGTGGCCAAGGCCTTGTTTCCGGGCGGAGAGGAGCCGCTGGGCAAGTTCGTGCTGGTCAACAACCTGATCTTCCAGGTGGTGGGCGTGATGAGTTCACGTGGCGCCTCGCCCAGCGGGCAGGACCAGGACGATGTGGTGCTGGTGCCGTATGCCACCAGCCAGCTGCGCCTGTCGGGTCAGCGCTTTCTGCGCAACGTGACGGTGGCGGTGGAGGACGTGAGCCGCATCGACGAGACGCAGTCCGCGGTGGAGTCGCTGCTGGCCGAACGTCACGGTGTGATCGACTTCCAGATCCGCAACATGGCGTCCATCATCGACACCGCCACCGAGACCCAGAACACCATGACCATCCTGCTGGGGTCGATTGCCGCGATCTCGCTGCTGGTGGGGGGTATCGGGGTGATGAACATCATGCTGGTCAGCGTGACCGAGCGCACCCGCGAGATCGGCATCCGCATGGCCACAGGGGCGCGCATGCGCAACATCCTGCAGCAGTTCCTGATCGAGGCGCTGGTGGTCTCCGCGCTGGGCGGCCTCATCGGCGTCGTCATCGGCCTGGGCGTGGCCTTTGTGATCGGTGCCACCGGCACGGCGGTGCAGTACTCCGTGGCCCCCGTGGTGCTGGCTTTCGGCTGCGCGTTTGCCACCGGCCTGATCTTTGGCTACCTGCCAGCGCGCAAGGCCGCGCGGCTGGACCCTGTGGTGGCCCTTTCTTCCGAATGAGCACTGTGATGAAACCGTTTGCCTTTCCTTTCGCCAAACCGCTGGTGCTCGCCATCGCGCTCGCGCTGCAGGCCTGCGCCACCACCGACCCGGCGCGTGCGCCGGTGGTCGAGATGCCCACGGCCTGGAGCCCGGCGGCACCAATGCTTGAGGCCGCGCAGCTCACCACCGCGTGGTGGCAGTCCTTCGGCTCGGAGCCGCTGGAGCGCCTGATCGCCGAAGCGCAGGCCGGCAGCCCGGACCTGCGCATCGCCATCGAGCGCATCCGCCAGGCCGACCTCGCCTTGCAGCAGGCCGGCGTCTCGCGCCTGCCGTCGATCAACGGCAGCGCGGGTGTGTCGGCCAACCGCAGCGACGGACCTGGTGTTCCGTCCACCTCGCGCGAGTCGAGCAGCGTGGGGCTCTCCATGAGCTACGAGGTCGACCTCTGGGGCCGCATTGCCGCGGGCGTTCGCGCCGGCGAGGCTTCGTTGCAGGCCAGCGAGTTCGACTGGAAGACCGCGCGCCTCACGCTGCTGAGCGGTGTGGCGAACAACTACTTCCTGTGGCTCAACACGGCCGAGCGCCTGCGCATTGCGCGCGAAAACCTGGCCATTGCCGAGCGCGTGCTGGGCATCGTCGAAGCGCGCCAGCGCAACGGCGTGGCCACGGCACTGGAAGTGTCTCAACAGCGCACCACGGTGCTGTCGCAGCGCACGGCCTTGCTGCCGCTGGAGTTGCAACAGCGCCAGACCGGCACGGCGCTCGCGTTGCTGCTGGGCCGCGTGCCGCAGGGCTACACGCCCGAGGCGGGCGAGTTCGCGCAGCTGCGAGTGCCTGCGCTGTCGCCGGGTCTGCCGTCGTCCTTGCTCACGCGCCGCCCGGACCTGGCCTCGGCCGAAGCGCAACTCGCAGCGGCCGATGCCAATGTGGACGCCGCTCGCGCCGCGCTGCTGCCGAGCCTGTCGCTGTCGGCTTCGGGCAGCCTGGGCACCTCGGCCTTGCTGAGCCTGGCCGACCCCACGCGTGGCATTTCGATTGGCCTGTCGCTCGCGCAGGCCATCTTTGACGGCGGGCGCCAGCGCCTGCAGATCCGCAGCACCGAATCGCAGCGCGTGGTGCTGATCGAGAACTACGGCAAGGCCATCCGCACCGCGCTCAAGGAGGTTGACGACGGGCTGGGCAATGTGGACCGCAGCCAGCGGCAGGAAGCGCTGCAGCGCGAGGTGGTGGCGCAGGCGCGGCGTTCGCTGCAGCTCGCCGAGCTGCGGTACCGCGAGGGCAGTGGCGATCTGCTGTCGGTTCTGGACGCGCAGCGCACCCTGTTTGCTGCGCTCGATGCACTGGCCACGCAGAGCCTGTCGCGCCTCACGGCGGCGCTCGATCTGTACAAGGCGTTGGGTGGTGACTGGGCCGGACCACCGCCGCCCTTGGGCTGACGCCGGTTGGGCGTCTGGAGCTCTATCGCCTCAACAGCGGGATGAGGCGGGGCTCAGCGTTGACGCCGCATCGCGCAGGGTGCGGCAGCCCGTGAGTGCCATGGCGATCTCGAGTTCGTCGCGCAGAAGGCGCAGCACATGGGCGACTCCGGTGGCACCGGCATTGGCCAGGCCGTGCAGCACCGGGCGGCCGACCAGCACGGCGGACGCGCCCAGCGCCATGGCCTTGAGCACGTCGGTGCCACGACGAATGCCGCCGTCCACCAGCACCGGCGCGTCACCCGCCACCGCCTGCACCACACGTGGCAACAACGCGGCCGTGGCGGGCATGGTGTCGAGCGTGCGCCCGCCGTGGTTGGAGACGATCACGCCGGCTGCGCCGCAATCCAGCGCTTGCCGGGCGTCGTCCGGGTGCACCACACCCTTGAGCAGCACTGGCAGGTTTGTGATCGAGCGCAGCCAGGCGATGTCGTCCCAGGTCGGTGCGTGGGTCATGAGGTCGTCAAACAGTCTGCTCTGGCCCGGCCGCAGGGAGAGCGGTGCAGGTGCCACGCGACCTGCCAGGTTGACCGCCGTGATGTCCGCAGGCCGTCGAAAGCCGGCGCGGCGCTCCCGGTCGCGCGCTCCCTGCACCGGCGCGTCGACTGTGAGTACCAGGGCCTCGAAGCCTGCAGCTTCCGCGCGCTGCACCAGTGTTTTCATGAAGCCGCGGTCGGGCAGCAGGTAGAGCTGAAACCAGAGGGGTCCACGGTCTGGCTCGGGCAGGACGGTCCGGGCCACGTCTTCAAGCAGTGTGCTGGCCTGTGTGCTGAGCACCAGCCCGGCTCCGAGCGCAGCAGCGGCGAGCGCGGTGGCCTGCTCGGCGTGCGGGTGCGCCAGACGCTGGTAGGCCATGGGCGCGATCAGGATGGGGTGGGGCCATTCACGGCCCAGCAGGCTCACACGGGTGTGGCCGCCGCTCAACTGGCGCATCACGCGCGGCAGCAGTTCGATGGTTTGCCAGGCCTGCGCATTGGCATGCAGGGTGAGCTCGTCGGCAGCGGCGCCATTGAAATAGGCCCAGACCGCTTCATCGAGCAGGCTGCGGGCGTGGAATTCGTGGTCGGCCAGCGTCACCACGCCATCGGGCAGTGTTTGCGGAACAGTGGACGCGGAGCTCATGTGTCGGCCCACTGGCGCAGCAGGTTGTGATACGTCCCGGTGAGGGCGGTGGACTCGGCGGTTTCGCCGTGGCGCTGGCGCAGTGCGAGCAGGTTCATGTCGAGGTCGAACAAGATGCGCCGGTGTTCGTCGCTGCGCACCATGCTCTGGACCCAGAAGAAACAAGCCAGGCGCTCGCCGCGCGTGACGGGCTTGACCTGGTGCAGGCTGGTACCGGGGTAGATCACGGCATGCCCGGCGGGCAGCTTGACGCTGTGTTCACCGTACGTGTCGGCGACCACCAGTTCACCGCCGTCGTAGTCGGTCGGATCGTTCAGGAAGACGGTGCAGGAAACATCGGTTCGCACGCGTTGACCGCCTGGCAGTACGCGCACCGCGTTGTCGATGTGGTTGCCGTAGGCGTTGGTCTCGCCTGCATAGCGATTGATGCGCGGCGTGAACACCTTGAGTGGCAGCACCGCAGAAAAGAAGCGCGGGCTGCTGTCGAGGCCCCGCAGCACATGGGCGCGGATGGTCTGGGCCGCGGCGCAGTCGTGCGGCAGTTGCAGGTTGTTCTTGACCGCGCGGGCCTGGGTGCCTGCGCTCTCGCCGCCGTCGGTCCAGGGCGCCTTGGTCAGTGCTTGGTGGACCTTGCGCAGGTCTTCTTGACTCAGGATGTCGGGCAAGGTCAGCAGCATGGGAGTACTTGTGGTTGCGTCGTGGGAAAAGGCAAAAAGCCGCCCCACGCAGGTGGGGCGGCGAAAGCCCTGGAGTGGGGCCTTGTCAGAACTTCAGACTGGCGGTCACCTGCAGCGTGCGGCCCGCACCCGGAACATAGTGCGCCGGGTAGAGCGAGTCTGCGTAGAGCTTGTTGGTCACGTTGGTCAGGTTGGCCTTCAAGATGAGGTTTTCGAAGTCGAAGCGGTACTCGGCCATGAGGTCGGCGGTGACATAGCTGGGCACGTGGAACTCCGAGCGAAGTGGCTTCTGCTTGCTGCGGAAGTTCAGGCCGCCACCAACGCGGAACTTGGGCGTGAGCTGCCAGGTGCTCCACACCGTGCCGCTGTGCTCGGGTGTGAGGGTCGGGCGGTCGCCGACACGTTCACCCGGGGTGTTCTGTGTGCATGCGCCCGACGGTGGGCAGGGTGCGGCCTTGTCCACATGGGCGACGGGAATCCACATGTAGGAGCCATACACCTCCCAGGTGGGCGAGAGGCGTCCGGAAATGTCGGCTTCAAAGCCGGCCACATGGCGCTTGCCCGAGAGCGTGATCACCGACAGGTCGGGGTCGGTGTTGCGCTCGTTCAGTTTGGTCGAGCGGAACACCGCCAGGCGCGTCGTGAAGCGCTTGTCGGCCGAATCCAGCTTGGCGCCGATTTCAAGGTTGATGCTTTTCTCGGGTGGCGTGTCCACGTTGCTCGGGCCCAACGAGTAGGCATCGCCCGAGGTGTTGAACGAGGTGCCCGCGGAGGCGTGGAACGATTGCAGCGCGTTCGGCTGCCACAGGGCACCGAGGCGTTGGCTCACCTCGGAGACCTTCATGCGGTAGCTGTTGGTGGTGACCGGCCCGGGCGCGGCGTTCGGAATGGTGAAAGCGTCGTAGTCGCCCGTGAGGTTGTCATAGCGCAGGCCACCCACCAGTTTCCAGGTGGGGGTGAGTTGAACCACGTCTTGCACGTAAGCGCCCCAGCCGGTGGACACGTACTGGTTGCTGACGCGCAGCACACGCGAGGCTTCGTCAACGAATGCGCCGTCGTTGGGCGTGCCCACGGTGGTTCGCGGTTTGGTCGGCACCACGCCACCTTGGTTGGCATTGCGCGCGGCGTAAACCGTCTTCTCCTCCCGCGACGCGTCCACGCCAGCCAGAATGTCGTGTTTGAAGCCCAGCGCCTCGAACTTGCCGGAGTAGTCGCTCTGCACATGGACGTTGTCCATGTCCTGGATCTTCAAGTGCAGGTTGCGTTGCAACACGGTGTCGGGGCCGAAATTGGTCAGGTTGGCCGCCACGCCGCCGGGCTGAAAGGCTGCGGCTGCAAAACGGATGGCTCCCGAACGCTGGTCGCGCTTGAACTGGCCCACGCGGATCTGGGTCTTGATCTCGCTTTCGCGGTCGAAGCGGTGGATGTGGCTGAAGCCGGCAATGGTCGCGCTGCTGTCGTTGTAGTCGCTGGCCAGGCCGTAGTAGTTCTTCGGGTCCAGTGGCAACAGCACACGCTCGGTGTTGGGCGCGCCAGCGTAAGGCGCGATGAACGGGATGCCGTAGTTGATGCCGTTGTTGTTGTCCAGGTTGTAGATGCTGGCCTGGAACTCGTTGCGCTCACCGATGCCCCAGCGGTAGGCCAGGGCCACGCCATTCTTGTCGAGGCTGGCGCCCGAGCCGTTGTTGTCGGCCTTGGTCACCATGGCGTTGAGACGCAGCGCCGAACTCTCACCGGTCTGGATGTTGAAATCGCCCTGCACGCGGCGGTAGGCGTGGCTGCCCAGGGTGAGGTCGACCTGGTGTTCGGTGATCAGGCGCGGCACCTTGCTGACCTGGTTGACCGCGCCACCGGTCGAGCCGCGGCCGAACAACATGGACGCCGAGCCGCGCAGCACCTCCATGCGGTCGAGGTTGAACGTGTCGCGTTCGTAGAACGCCGGATCGCGCATGCCATCGATGAACAGGTCGCCCGTGGCTTGCAGCGAAAAGCCACGCAGCCGGATGTCTTCCTCGGCGCCTTCGGCGGCCAGGAAGCTGATGCCCGCTGTGTTCTTCAACGCTTCCTTGACGGTGTCAAGGTTGCGGTCGTCGATGAGCTTTTCGGTCACGACGGTCACCGACTGGGGAATGTCACGCAATTGCTGGCGCCCTTTGCCAATGCCGGTTTCCGTGGCACGCAACGCGTCCTTGCCTTCCGGGGCCTCGGCCCGCTCGCGCACGGTCACCGTGGGCAGGGTGTCGGACGGCGTGGTTTGCGCCATGGCGCTCAATGAGCCGGCGAGCAGCATGGCGCCCAAGGGCAGCATGGCCGTGGAGGCGTTCGTGGACGGCTTGGACGGGGAGCGGACGATGGCAAGACGTTGGCGGGTTTTCCGTTGGGACATGGTGGCAACAAGCTGAAGGGGTTTTCGGCTGGCTGCACGCGGCTGCGTCCTGGCTGGCTGGAAGCGTGAAGTGTATATCGAACGAGAACGATTCGCATTAAAATGCAATGCGTCGACCGGTTGTGGTGCTGCGTTGCAACATTCCGGCTATCGACCGGATAGTGACTATCAATAAAGATTGTTGATAGAGATGGGCTATAGTTCATCCATCGCTGCAACAGCAGTACCCGGTTCACCATTCCCGCAACCTCACCTCCAAGGAAATCACCATGTCCCTGATCAACACCACCGTCCAGCCCTTCAAGGCCGAAGCCTTCCACAACGGCAAGTTCGTGCCCGTGTCCGACGCCAGCCTGCGCGGCGAGTGGTCGGTCCTGATCTTCATGCCCGCTGCCTTCACCTTCAACTGCCCGACCGAAGTGGAAGACGCAGCCGACAACTACGCCGAGTTCCAGAAGGCCGGTGCCGAGGTCTACATCGTGACCACCGACACCCACTTCGCACACAAGGTGTGGCACGAGACCTCGCCCGCCGTTGGCAAGGCCAAGTTCCCGCTGATCGGTGACCCGACCCACACGCTGACCCGTGCGTTCGGCGTGCACATCGAAGAAGAAGGCCTGGCGCTGCGCGGCACCTTCATCATCAACCCCGAAGGTGTGATCAAGACCGCCGAAATCCACGACAACGCGATCGCCCGCGATGTGAAGGAAACCCTGCGCAAGCTGAAGGCCGCCCAGTTCGTGGCCAACAACCCAGGCCAGGTGTGCCCCGCCAAGTGGAACGAAGGCTCGAAGACCATCACGCCTTCGCTGGACCTCGTGGGCAAGATCTGATCTTCCAACTCGGTCTTTAGTACCGCAGACCGATGGGCCTTTGGGCCCATCCACCGGCGGCATTGATGCCTCAACCCCATTCAGGAGAATTTCATGCTCGACACCAACCTCAAGACGCAACTGCAGGCTTACCTCGGCAAGCTGCAGCGCCCGATCCGTTTGATTGCTTCGCTCGACGCCAGCGCAGGCGCGGCCGAGATGAAAGAACTGCTGCTGGAAGTGGCCGAGCTCTCCGATCTGGTGAGCTTCGACGAGACCGGCACCGATGCGCGCAAGCCATCGTTCGTGATCGCCCGCGAAGGTGAAACCACCGGCGTGCGCTTCGCAGCAATTCCGCTGGGCCATGAGTTCACCTCGCTGGTGCTGGCGCTGTTGTGGACGGGTGGCCATCCGCCCAAGGTCGAAGCGGCCGTGATCGAGCAGATCAAGGGTCTGGAAGGCGACTTCAACTTCGAGATGTACATGAGCCTCTCGTGCCACAACTGCCCCGACGTGGTGCAGGCGCTCACGCTGATGTCCATCCTCAACCCCGCCGTGAAGGCCACGGTGATCGACGGCGGTTTGTACCAGGCCGAAGTGGAAGAGCGCCAGATCCTGGCCGTGCCGATGGTGTTTCTGAACGGTGAGCTGTTCGGCTCGGGCCGCATGCTGCTCGAAGAGATCGTCGCCAAGCTGGATGTGAAGTCCGACGAGCGCGAAGCCGCCAAGCTCAATGCCAAGGACCCCTACGACGTGTTGATCGTCGGTGGTGGCCCGGCCGGCGCTGCGGCTGCGGTGTACGCCGCCCGCAAGGGCATCCGCGTGGGCGTGGCCGCCGAGCGTTTCGGTGGCCAGACCAACGACACCATGGCGATCGAGAACTACATCAGTGTGCTGGAGACCGACGGGCCGAAGTTCGCCGCTTCGCTTGAAGCGCAGGTGCGCCATTACGACGTGGACATCATGAACCTGCAGCGCGCCAGCAAGATCATCCCGGCCACAGAAACTGGTGGCATGGTGAAGGTGGAAATGGCAAACGGTGCGGTGCTGGAAGCGCGCAGCGTGATCCTGTGCACCGGCGCGCGTTGGCGCAATGTGAACGTGCCCGGAGAAGAAGAGTTCAAGAACAAGGGCGTGGCCTATTGCCCGCATTGCGACGGCCCGCTCTTCAAGGGCAAGGACGTGGCGGTGATCGGTGGTGGCAACTCCGGCGTGGAAGCCGCGATTGACCTGGCCGGCATCGTGAAACACGTGACGCTGGTCGAATTTGCCGACGCGCTGAAGGCCGACGCGGTGCTGGTGAGCAAGCTCAAAAGCCTGCCCAACGTGACCATCAACGTGAACGCGCAGACCACCGAGATCACGGGTGCCGGCGGCAAGGTCAACGGCATGTCGTTCAAGGACCGCGTCAGCGGCGAGGTGAAACACGTGGCTCTGGAAGGCGTTTTCGTGCAGATCGGCCTCGTGCCCAACACCGAGTGGCTCAAGGGCACCGTGGACCTGAGCCGCTACGGCGAGATCGAGATCGACGCCAAGGGCCACACCAACGTGCCCGGCGTGTTTGCCGCCGGCGACTGCACAACGGTGCCGTACAAGCAGATCGTCATTGCTGCGGGTGACGGCTCCAAGGCCGCGCTCAGTGCCTTTGACTACCTGATCCGCCAGCCGGTGGTGGCCGCCAAGGTCGAAGAAGCGGTCGCCGCCTGAACACGGTCCGCCCATGAAAAAGGCTTCGGGAAACCGAAGCCTTTTCTGTTTCCGGTCGACACAACACGCTCAGGCCTTGCGGACCTTCACCGTGTAGTTGCCCAGCCCCGTGGCCCGGTTGTAGTGGCGCACCTGAACGTAGTAGCGACCCGGGATGAGGCTGGCTCGGATCAGGGCGTTGGTGTCCACACCGCTGTCGTCGTCTTCGGCGATCACGGCGGTGGGGCTGTCGGGGCCGAAGAGTTTCATCACCACGTCGGTCGGGCCGCGCGTGTCGATGATGTGGGGACCGCCGGTGGTCACGGTGAACTGGAACAGGTCTTCTTCACCCGCCTTGCCGATGGCGGCTGCGGTGCGTCGGCTGGCGCCGATCTTGATTTCTTTCGCATCCACCAGCGTGGGCGCCGCTTTGGGGTAGGCCTTGGCGCCTCCGATGAAGGCCTTGTCCAGCGACGAGAGCACCGGGTTCGCGCGCGTGCCCACGCCACTCTGCACCCAGCTGCCCGGAAAAAAATACAGCATCACGGAGTCGGGGTCGAAGGTGGTGCCGTTGATCTGGTCGGCGCGGTATTTGTTGAGCACGTTGTGGCGGATGGTCGCCTCGCTCCAGTTGTTGGGCGGGCCCGAGAGGTCGCGGATCACGGCAGCCTCGTTCCACTCAATGCCGCCGGCCGGGTTCTGGTGTTCGTGCATGAGGCCGATGGCGTGGCCGAACTCGTGCGCCACCGTGCCGCCGTCCATGAAGCCGAGGTTCATGGTGGGCTGGTCCAGCGGAATACTGCGGTTGTCGGTGCCCACGTAGGACCATGCGCCCTTGGCCGGATCGAAGCTGATGCGGATTTCGGCATCGGGCGCGTTGTTGAATTCGAACTTGAGGTTGGCGTGTGCCGTCCACCACTGCGCCTGCTCACGCACCTTGGCTTGTTGCGCCGCCGTGCCGCCAATGAAGCGCACGCGCAGCGTGCTGCCGTTCATCCACATCTTGCCCAGCGGCATGATGGCGCGCGTGCGTCCGCGGCTGCGCACGGTGGGTTGAAACTGCATGAGCTCGGCAGGCAGCAGGCGTTGGGTGCACACGTGAACAAGTTTTGTCATGGTGGTCTCCTCGGGGTTTTGTGGATCAGGGACTGCGCACCAGCCGCAGTGGGCTCTCAGCCTGCTCGCCGTTGCTCCAGAGCTGGCCGGTGAGTTCGCGTCCGTCGGCGCTGGCGTTGAGCACGACGCTGCCGGTGTCCAGTGGCCCACGGCCGTCGCCGGTGACGGCCTGGTACGGAATCTCGATGCGCGGCACGCCCATCACATCGGTGAGCACCCCCTGGCCAACGTAGCGCACCTCGTTGACGGTGAGGCCTTGCCCACGAACGCCTTGCGCGTAAGCCTGCCATTCCGGATACCAGGACACCGGAAAAGCATCGGTCTGCAGCTGGATGGCACCGTTGTTCACGGTGAACTGCACCCGCAAGCGCCGGTTGTCTTCGTCGATGGACCACCAGATGCCCGACACATCCAGGGCGGACTGGCCCGATCGCGGCACGGGCTCGGGTGTCGCTGCCACGTAAGGGGGCGGGGAGGGCGGGACTTCCTCCTCATCGTCGGGCGCGAGCAGGCCGATCACCACCAGTCCCACAAAGATGCCCCCGATCCACATGAAGCCGCGCTGCATGCGCTGCACCCAACTGCGTTTTTCGGGCCGTACCGGGTCGCGCGACACCAACGGGTGGATGCCGTGGGTGGCGAGGTCGGCCACGATCTTGTCGAGATCGTCGGCCCAGTCTTCGGTGCGCAGCTTGAGCGCGTGTGACTCCTTCAGAAAGCGCAGCGGCGGCGGAATGTCGGCCGTGGCCGGCATCACCATGCCCTCGGTCAGCAAGGGCACGATGGTGGCGCCGTTGGCCTGCGCCGTGAGCGCCTCGCCGCGGATGGGGTCGTCGTCCCGGTCGATGCGCCGTCCGCCTTCGGGATGCGCCATGCCCAGCAGCTCGGGCGTCACCAGCAGCAGCACCACCGGTTGTGTGCCCAGCGCCGCCATGATGGCGCTGCGCCACGAGTGCCCGCCGCGCAGGTCCTGCTTGTCGAAGAACACCTGGTCAGCGCCGTAGAGGCGGCTGAGGTCGGCGCACAGGCGGTCGGCGTCCTTCTTGCCGTCGGACGACCGGTAGCTGATGAAGATGCGGTTCATGGGGCGGCGTAGCCGTTCAGGATGCCGAGCAACTCGCCGGCGGCCTGCCGGTCGGCCTGCGTCATGCCGTGCAGATGCTCCACCACAAAACAGAGCTGGTCGGCCACCGAGGCCCACATCCACGGGGTACCGGCGCGCTGGTGCATGTCGTCGAAGCTGGACAGGATGGCCGGCAACCGTTGCGCCAAGGCATGGCTGGCCAGTGCCTCGTACACGCTGAGTTCGGGCAGCCCCACCACGCTCCAGAAATCGGGGTCTTCGCGCCGTTGCCGCTCCAGGCTCTGGCGCACCCGCTGAAGCCGGTCATGCTCGAAGCCGGCCCATGGCCGATCACTGGCGCGCGCCAGCAAGTCAGCCGCCACGAGGTTCAGGGCTGGATAGAACAGATCGGACTGCCCGGTCTGAAGCGCCAGGGCCTCGGCTTGCCGGTAGTGCGCCGCCATGTGTTCAATGGCTGCTGTGCTGGCCGGGGTGGCCTGGCCCGCAGCGGCAATGCCTTCGAGCCGCGCCATGCGTTTCCAGGTCGAACCGAGCAGGCTTTCGCGCTCCACGGTGGGTGACAAGGCCAGCAGTGCTTCCAGGATCCGCACTGCCTGGGTGATCTCTGAGCGTCCCTGCTCCACCAGAGCCTGTACGCGGGCTGGCTTGGCGCCTTCACGCACGGCGTTTTGCAGCCGCGACCAGGCCTGACGAGCGCCCAGGTTGGCCAACTGTTCGTTGGCTTTCACCGACGCGCTGCCGTCGTTGGCCGCCGCGGCGCGCCGGTACCAGTGCAGCGCACGGTCGATGTCGCGCGCGGCAGCCCAGGCCACGCCGTAGGCCTCGGCCACTGCGCCCATGCCGCCCCAGTCCCCTTCGAAACGGGCTTCAAGGTAGCGGATCTTCTCCCGCTGCGACTCGGGCGCGGCACCTTGCGTGGCGCTTTGTACGGCGAGCGTTTCCAGTGCCAGAGCCAGCGCCACTGGCGACGCAATGCCCGCGTACGTCTTGGCCAGCGTGGGCGGTGCACGGCGGTTGTCGATCTCGTTGCGTTCCCAGACCCAGTCCGGATCGCCATAGCACTGGTAGGCGGCCCAGGTGTTGCCTCGCGGGTTGGCGTTGTAGGCCGCCAGGCGTCCCGCCTGCACCGCATCCATGAAGCGCTGACCGGAGAGCAGCGAGCGGTAGAACGCGGTGGCGAACAGGTTGGCCGGCTCGTCTTCCACCGCCCAGCCCGCCGCCACCACACAACGCACGCCGATGCGGATCAGCTGCTTGGCCACGCCGGCGGCGAATTGCGCGCGGTCGTAGCCGCTTTTGAGCAGCTTTTCCGGGTCGGCCGCGAGGTGGCAACAGTTGAGGAACACCAGCTCGGGCACGACGCGCATGGCCTGCACCTCGCGCGGACCCAGAAAGGTGTCGTCGCTCAGCACCACGCCGCGCAGCAGGGGCGACTTGCCGGGGCGTTGCAGTTCGGGTTCGCCGTGGCCGGCGATGTGCACGATGCGGTAGCGCCGCGCCAGCAGCGCGGTGGTCACGGCGGCCGCGTCCGGGCCCAGGTTGTCGTCGGGCGCAATCAGCGAGTGCACCCGCGACGCATCGAGCCCGAGTTGCCCGCTGAGTGCTTCGACCACCGCCTCGGCCTCGGAGCGCGCGGCAGGCAAGGGCGGGTAATGCACCGGGTCGCACAGCGGCTCGCCAATCACCAGCACGCAGTCATCGGGCCGGGCGTCGCTCACCTGGCTGCGAAAGGCCGCGGTGCGCAGGCGGCGCAGCAGTTTGTTGCGGATGGCCCAGGGCGCATCCGGTCCACCGCGACCATCATCGGGCGCGTCCAGCAGCTCCCAGGGAATGGCGGCGGTACCGTCGTCGAGTTCGAGCAGCAGCTCGCTGGTGCCGCCCAGGCTGGCCTCCATTTCCACCGGCACCAGCAACTGAAAGAGGGTGCGGCCGATGGTGGGGTCGCGGTTGGCGTCGTTGGAGGCGCGGCGCACCAGTTCACCCACCAGCCGGGCCTGCGTGGCCTGGGCCCGCACTTCGGCGCGGGCGCGCTGGGTGTCCAGCGTGTAGACGATGCTGGGGTCGCCACTGTCGTCGGTTTCGGTCACAGCGCTGATGAAGTCGTAGGCGGTGCCGCGGTAGCCGTTGTCCAGCGGCCGGCGCAGCGCGCCCACGCCAGAGAGGATCCTGGGGCTGAGCGCGAAATGGTCGGGCGCGGCAGCGCACAGCAGTGTCAGGGCGCTCCAGGCGTCGGTGGCCCGATCCAGGTAGAGCTCCACGATGTGCAGGTGGCTCACCTGTGGCCAGCCACCTGCGGCGAGCCTTTCGTTGGCCTCGCGCACACCTTGTGCCAGTGCCTGTGCCGAGGTGTTCACGCTGATGCCGGTGCCGCCGCTGCCCACGAGCGTGGCGGCCAGCTCGAAATGGGAGGGACCGCCTCCCGGTGCTTCAGCCACCCGCTGCGCCCAGGCCAGGGTCGCCTGCCGAACGGTCTGGGTGATCGAAGTGCTCTTGAGTTTGCCCTCCGAACCCAGCCCGACCACCACCACATGGGGTGGCCGCGGCAGGGCGAGCGGGCTGTCCGGGTCCTGCCGGTTGTTGATGAAGATCTGGTGGGTGCCGGGCGACTCCGGGTAGAGGCCAGCGGCCAGCGAGGCCGACATGGCCCCTCCGATGAAGCGGTCCACCACCGCCTCGGTGCCGCTCAATGTCGAGGCGAAGTAGTGGCCAACCATCAATGGCTTGCTGATGAACTTGAGGTTGGCGTTGTGCACGCTGATGTGCAGCGCGCCCTGCGGTGCCTCGGAGACGGTGGAGGGCTCTGCGGCGGGTGCCAGCAGCTCGCCCAGGCCGTTGGGTGGCACCACCACTGCGCTGCGCTGGCGAGACGGCCGGTTGCGCACCAGTGCCATGGCCGCCGCACCGCCGCTGCGCACGCCGGGCCCGGCGCCCACCCGAGGCAGGCTCTGCGTGTCACCGTGTTGCAGCAGTTCCAGGTAGGCCGGGAACGCGGCCTGGGCGTCGGGCAGGTCGCCGTGCGGGCAGTCCACCCGCCAGGCACGCACGCCCGGCAGCAGCGCATTGTCCTGCGTCACGCGACCGTCGCCGCCTTCGGGCTGATCCAGGTAGATCAGGCCCTCGCGGGCGTCCATTTCAAAGCCTGCCGGTGTGAAGCGGGCCTGACCGAGCACCATCACCACCCGATCGCGGAACCCCGGCAATGCGGTCTCGCGTTGCTGGTCGAGGCGGCGCCGCAGATCCACGGCGCGGTCGAGCACGTCTTGCGCCGGCACACCCCAGCGGTAGATGGCGCGCTGGCTGCCGGGGTCGTGCCAGAAGTTGGCATCTTCCAGCGTCTTCATGTCCTGTTCGGCCAGCGCCTGCCAGCGTTCGCTCTGGGCAAGCCCCAGTGCCGGGTCGAGCAGGCCGGCCTGCAATTGCAGGAAGCCCGGCATGGCCGCCATCAGGCGGCGCGCCTTGTGGTCTTGAAACGGCAGGCCGAAGGCGGCCAGCGCGTTGCCCATGGTGTCGTCGCCCGAGAGCACCTGCATCGGGGCGAACGATCCGCCGTTGGGTGTGCCCAGCATGAGCAGGCGCGAGCCGGGTCGCTCCAGCCAGCGGCGCCACACCTCGGGCCGCTCCAGTTGCACGGTGCGCGCGACCACCCCACCCATGGAGTGGGCGAGCAGACGCACCGGCTGACCGCTGCCCGCACGGGCGGTGAGGGCCTGGTCCATCACCTCGGCCAGCCGGGCCGCTTCTTCCTCGATGGGGCGCCGCCAGTCAAACGAAAACTCGATTACTTCATGGGTGGCCGTGAGGAAGGCGACCAGGTCGTCATACACGCTGCCGATGGCGCCGTCGGGCGTCACGCGTCCGCCCGCATCGGGATAGGCCAATCGACCCAGGCCACCCAGGATGCGCGCGCTCAACCAGATGCGCTTGCCATCGACGGCGAGGTGACTGCCCAGGATGCCGGGCAGCAGGATCACGGCCGGGCGTTCAGAGGCGGGCGGCGCGCTGGCCGATCGGGGCATGCCGCGCAGCCCGTCGCTCGAACTGCCGGCCCACGACATCGGCCCGATCGGCCTGAAACCCGCAGGCGAGTCCTGCACCAGAGCGTTGCAGATCGCCTCGGCCGAGCGTGGCTCGCTGAAGTAGCTGAAGTGCGTGACCTTGCCACCCCGTTCCAGAACGAACGTGGCCGCCGCGTGGCCACCGGCTGGAGAGCGCGGTGTGCCGCCGTACATCGAGCGCGTCTGCACCACCAGGTCGTTGTCGGTCCAGTAGAAGGCGTCGGCCAGCAGCGTCTTGACCCAGGAGGTGATGGAGTCGCCCTGGATGTCGCCCGCCACCACGCGCAGTTGCCCCGGCAGCGGCGTGCCGCCTGCGCCTTCACTGGCATGCAGCCACTGCACCAGAGGGCTCTCGGGCATCATGCATTCGAGGCCGGGCAGCAGGGCTGGATCGGTGCGCTGGCTGGCCACTTCACCAATGAAATCGATCAGCGTGGGGGCCACCGGGATCGCTGCCAGTTCCAGCGACCACTTGAGCACCGACACGTAGGCGTCAAGCCGCTTGGAGGCCAGCAGCGTGCCGCGCGCCGGGCAGGCCACCCGCACCACGCGATCCACACGGATGTTGCGGCCCTTGAGCTCGGCGGCGAGTTCGCGCAGCGCCTTGAGCTGGTTGCGGTGGGCGGGCACCTTGAACGGCGCGAGCGACTTGTCGTCCAGTTCGGGCCTGGCACACACACGGGCCAGCACTTCGGCCACCAGACCACCGCGCGAATGGGTGAGCAGGTGCAGACGCGCGCCATCGGGCAGCGACCTTGCGAGCATGAGCGCGTTGTCGATCGGGCTGGCCATGAGCGTGGGGTGCTCGAAGCCGTAGACCCGCTCGCCGTGGCGCGTGAACAGCTCGCGCACCTTTTGAGGGTGGTGCTGCCACAGCTTCCCGAAGGTGCCGTGGGTGTTGGAGAAGGTGCCGTGCAGCAGCACCAGGATGGGCTCGTCGGGATGGGTGGCGGGTGGGATCTTCGTGATTGGCTTGGCGTTGCCCTTGAGCGTGGTGGCAAAGCTGTGCGCCGAGAGGGCATACAGACCGGCGTCCACCTGGTCGTCCACCCGCGCGGCGATCTTGGCGGCGGTGATGCGCGAGGCCGGTTCCAGCAACAGGCCGGTGACCACCTCGATGGCCGAGAGCAGCACATCGCCCAGCCGCCCGCGCGTGGCCCCGCGCGAAGCGCCAGCCTGCTCCAGCCCCTGCCAGCCCAACTGCGCGGGCACCTGCACTTCGGTGGCGCCGCGGTTGCGTGGTTGGACCGGCATGCCGCTGCGCGTGAGGCCGGACTGCGCCAGCATCAGGTCACGTGCGGTCTCGGGGTGCAGCATGAGCGAGGGGCCGTTGCTGATGTGCAGCACCACCGCGTCCAGCCCGGGCCTTGCGGTCATGCGCACGGCATCGCTGCTGCCCCGGGTAGCACCCACCTGCACGCGCTGCACGGTTTGGCCGCGTCCGCCGAAGCCCGCCGCTGCGCCTGAACCGGCGCCACGTGTGGCAGTCGTTCCCGCCTGCGGTTGACCGCGAACGATGAAGGTGATCGGTGCGGTGGAAGCGGTGGTCATGTGGGCCTTTCTGCGGCGGCGGTGCAACTGGGTTCAGCGCACGGTGCGGGGGGTGCGTTTCTTGGCGGGTGCGGCGGGTTTCCTGGGTGCGGGCGTTGCTCGTGCCTGGGCAACGGGCACCGCGCGCTGCGAGCGCGAGAGCACGGTGGGGCCAGACCGTGTGGCCGCCTGGCGCGTCACGAAGTCGTTGCACACCCAGCCTTCCAGATCGGTGGCGCCCACCACCGCCACGCGGCTCCAGCGGTCTTGGGGTTCCAGCAGCACCAGCTCGGCACCGCGCTTGAGCGCGGGTGCGACCTTGGGAAACTCGGCGGCCGGGCCGCTGCGGATGTTCAGGCTGGTGGCCGTGACCACCAGGCGCACCGCCACATCGGCACCCCGGCCCAGTGCACGTGCGCGCACGGCGGCCAGTGGAAAGGCCGGGCCCGGGTCCACCTTGCGCCCGCGCGCGATGTCTTCATGACCCAGCACATCCTGCAGGCCATAGTGCGCCACCAGCACCTCACACAGTTGCAGCGCACGCTCGATCTGCACCTCGGTGAAGTGGTGCCATGGCCGCACACCGCCACCGTGCCGGTGTTCCGCCACCACCACCTCGTTGTCGGGGTAGACCTTGCCGAACCACGCTACACAGCGCTCGCCCTCGCGGTGCAACAGGCCGGCGTTGTCCATCTCGATGCCGATGGCGTGGTGGTTCAATCCGTCAATCCCGTTCCACTGGCTCACACCGGCGTGCCAGGTCACGGCGTTGAACGGCGCGAGCTGAACGATGCGCCCGTCGCGTCCCAGAACGATGTGCGCCGACGCGTTGCCCTGGGGCTTCTTCGTGCACAGTGACTCCACCGAACTCTCCAGTGTTCGCCCGGCGGTGTAGTGCAGCACCACGTAGCGCGGTCGCAGGGCGCCGCCCACGTTGGGCGTGGCACGAAAGCTCACGTCGGGGCCGGTGAGCCGGTGGTTCTGGATGGCGAGCATGTGAATGCCTCCCTGGGTTGCCGATGCAAACAAGGCGCCAGCCGGGGCGCCCACCGGTCAGACGCTGAAGGGCGCCTGTTTGAGGAACGGCGCTGCCGGGCCGAGCGTGAAGAGGTTGGGCGACTGGCTGGGTGGCAGGCCCGCGCGGATGTGCGCATGCAGGCTGGCGTAGCTGCCCTTGAATGCGCCGTTGTTCCACACGCGCAGCAGTTGTTCGGTGAAGGCACCGTTGTGGTCGCCGTCCATGGAGAACTGGTTGTCCTGGCAGCCCGAGATGAGGATGAGCGAGGGATGGAACGCCTTGACGATGCCGGTGAGGCGGGTGCTCACGGTCAGTTTGGCCAGCGCGGTGTCGGGGTCGGTCACACGCCCGCCGGCATGCCTGGCGACTTCGTTCTGCAGCTGGTCGTAGAAGGACTTGTGCGCTGCATAGACGCGCATGCCCACGGCCGGCGGCATGATGCGCGGGCGCTGGGCGGGTGTGCCGGGTGGCGGGCGCGCGGCGCGCACCACAGTGCCGCTGTGGCAGCTGTCCGAGACCACGAAGAGGCGCACGCCGCTCTTGAATTTGCTGAGCTCGTAGTAGAGCTCGTCGTCGATCAGCTGGCCATCGAACAGGCACCAGGTTTCGTCCTGCTTGTCGTCTTCATCGCCACTCACGTCGGGCACCTGGCCACCGTGCCCGGAAAAACTCATGAAGAAGTAGTCGCCTGCAACGAGGGTCTTGGCGGCCTTGCGCAATGCCGCCAGCAGGTTGGCGCGGGTGGCTTTTTTCGTGATCAGCAGCGTGCTCTTCATGCCCCGGGACTGGGCCAGTGCCGCCATGTCGTGCGCGTCGAATTCACAAGCCGCCAGAGGGCCGGTCCAGCCCTCGTAGTGGGCGGCGCTCACCTCGTTGATGCCGATGTGCAGCGACAGACCTTGCGGCTTTTTTGCCTGGGTGGCAGATGCTTTGCTGGCCATTTGAACTCCCCCGCGGTAGCTGTTTCAATTTGTTTGAACTGTGCAATCCGTCACAAATTCTGGGGAGTTTGTCGTTATGAAGCAAATCACAAGTTGTAAGTGAATGTCTGAAAAGCGGTCCTTTCGGACTACTTGGTTCCAGTGATCCCTCGCACATCACAGGTGTCCGCAAGCGTGGACAACGAGGTGATGGATTCATCCAAATCGCCCGGCGCGCTCTCATTTTGAAAGCTGCGCGTCAGCTTCGCTGCATTCTCTTAGGGGCATACCCTATGTTTATCCCGAATGTGCTGTGGGTGCAATTTGGCTGTAAGAAAGCGCCAACACAGTGCGTTTCGTAGTGCCACAAGCCGTCCGGTTTTGTGGAATGCACAAGTCGGCGGCCAGTCCCGGCCCCTCCCTCGTCAAGCATCACTTTTTCAGGAGATGACTTTCATGAACAGCGACAGCAACGCAAAGGCCTATTGGTCCGCCACGCTGGGCCTGCTGACCAAGGTATTGGTCGTGTGGTTCCTGGTTTCCTACGGCGCGGGCATCTTGTTCGCCCCCCTGCTCAACAACATCTCGCTCGGTGGCTATCCCCTGGGCTTCTGGTTTGCACAGCAAGGCTCCATCTACGTGTTCATTGCATTGATCTTCTATTACGCCCACAAGATGGGCCAGATCGATCGCAAGTTCGGCATGCAGGAAGACTGAGCACACAAGAGAACACCATGGAACTTCAAACCACCATTTATCTGTTCGTCGGGCTCAGCTTCGCGCTGTACCTCGGCATCGCCTACTGGGCACGCGCAGGCAGCACGTCCGAGTTCTACGTGGCCGGCGGCGGGGTTCACCCGATCACCAACGGCATGGCCACGGCCGCCGACTGGATGTCGGCCGCGTCCTTCATCTCCATGGCCGGCCTGATCTCCAACATGGGCTATGGCGGCTCCGTGTTCCTGATGGGCTGGACCGGCGGCTTCGTGCTGCTGGCCATGCTGTTGGCGCCGTACCTGCGCAAGTTCGGCAAGTTCACCGTGCCTGAATTCATTGGCGACCGCTTCTACTCCCCCACCGCGCGCAACGTGGCGGTGTTGTGCCTGCTGATCATTTCGCTGACCTACATCATTGGCCAGATGACCGGCGTGGGCGTGACCTTCGCGCGTTTCCTGGGTGTTTCCAGCGCTCAGGGCATCTACATCGGCATGGCCATCGTGTTCATGTATGCGGTGTTCGGCGGCATGAAGGGCATCACCTACACGCAGGTCGCCCAGTACATCGTGCTGATCGCGGCCTACCTGGTGCCGGCCTTCTTCATCTCGCTCAACCTCACCGGCAACTTCTTGCCGCAGTTGGGTCTGGGTTCGGACATGTCCGGCACCGACGTGTCGCTGCTGACCAAGCTCGACCAGGTGGTGACCGATCTGGGCTTTGGCCAGTACACCACCACCAGCGCGGGCTCCACGCTCAACATGTTCTTCTACACCGTGTCGCTGATGATCGGTACCGCGGGCCTGCCCCACGTGATCGTTCGCTTCTTCACCGTGCCGAAGGTTGCCGATGCACGCTCCACCGCTGGCTGGGCGCTGATTTTCATCGCGCTGCTGTACACCACGGCACCTGCTGTGGGCGCCATGGCCAAGCTGAACCTGCACGGCACCGTCAACTCGGCGGTGGGCCTGGTCAACAGCGCTGAAGGTGGTATTGGCGTGAATGCCGATGCGGTCAAGGCCAACGCAGACCTGTACGCCACCGAGTCCAGCCTGCAGTATGAGCAGCGTCCCGAGTGGATGAAGCGCTGGGAAAAGACCGGCCTGTTGAAGTGGGAAGACAAGAACGCGGACGGCCGCATCCAGTACTACAACGACGCCACCAAGAACGAAGTCGCCAAGGGCAAGGCCCAGGCCGCTGGCTGGAAGGGCAACGAGCTGACCGTGAACGCCGACATCATCGTGCTGGCCAACCCGGAAATCGCGCTGCTGCCCAACTGGGTGATCGCACTGGTGGCTGCGGGTGGTCTGGCCGCTGCGCTGTCCACCGCTGCCGGTCTGTTGCTGGCCATCTCGTCGGCCGTGTCGCACGACCTGATCAAGGGCGCCATCAAGCCCGACATCAGCGAAAAGGGTGAGCTCATGGCCGGCAAGATTGCCATGGCCGTGGCGATCTTCGTGGCGGGCTGGCTGGGCCTTAATCCACCGGGCTTTGCGGCCGGCACTGTGGCCCTGGCCTTCGGTATCGCGGCATCCACCATCTTCCCCGCGTTGATGATGGGCATTTTCAGCCGTACCGTGACCGACAAGGGCGCCATTGCCGGCATGCTGGCCGGTCTGGCTGTGGTGCTGTTCTATGTGTTCGCACACAAGGGCATCTTCTTCATCAAGGGCACGGACTTCGTGCACATGGTCGGTGGCGTGAACGGCTTCTTCACCATCACCCCCGAGGCCTTCGGTACCGTGGGCGCGATCGTGAACTTCGTCGTCGCCTACCTGGTGAGCAAGGTCTCCACGCCGGTGCCCAAGCACATTGTGGAACTGGTGGAGTCGGTTCGCGTGCCCAAGGGCGCGGGCACAGCCACCGGACATTGATGGCTTGAACCCACACAGCCCGGGCAGCCGCCCGGCCTGCTCGTGACCCAGACCCCGTCGGTCCGCCGGCGGGGTTTGGTGTTTCTGGAGAGCGCTGGAGGACAATCCAGCATCAACACACGGCCCACCATGAACCTGCCCAGCGTCTTCATCTTCAACTGGATCTTCCTGCTTGCCCTGTTTCCGGTGGCGTTCTTCTGGCTGCGTCGCGCATACCGCATCCTCGTCAAGCGCGACTTCTCTGAAGTTGCCCTGAAGAAGGGTCTTCCTCCACCCAACGCCGAGAAATATGCACCCTACGAGATGGTCATCAATCTCGTCGGCGGTGTGATCGTGGTCGGCGTGCTCGTGGCCGTGCTCGGCTTCCAGGCGCTCGCCTCCGAAGACTGGATCGCCGTGGCCGGTGTGACCTTGTGGATGAAGCTGCTGGCCTCGTTTGCGCTGGGTCGCCAGGCACACGGCCTGGGGCCAGGCCGCAAGAAGGGCTGAAAGGCAGCGACCCGCCCAGCGGCGCAGCTGGGGGGCTCAGTACTCCAGGCGTTCGGGCCGGATTTCTTGCAGGATCGTCGTCGCAATTTCTTCGATCGACTTGGTCGTCGTTGACAACCAGCGGATGCCTTCGCGGCGCATCATGCTTTCGGCTTCACTCACTTCCATTCGGCAGTTCTCCAGGCTCGCGTAACGCGAGTTGGGGCGTCGCTCGTTTCGGATCTCGCTCAGGCGCTCGGGCCCGATCGTCAGACCGAAGATCTTCTTGCGGTGCGGCACCAGCGCGGGCGGCAGTTGCCTGCGTTCGAAGTCTTCGGGGATCAGCGGGTAGTTGGACGCCTTCAGGCCGTACTGCATGGCGAGGTACAGCGAGGTGGGCGTTTTGCCGCTGCGGCTCACCCCCACCAGGATCACATCGGACCCTTTCAGGTCCTTGTGGCTCTGGCCATCGTCGTGCGCCAGCGAAAAATTGATCGCCTCGATGCGGGCGTTGTAGGCCTGGCTCTTGGAGGCGTCGGAGAAGCGCCCCACGCGGTGGTTGGACTTGATGCCCAACTCGTGCTCCAGCGGCGCGATGAAGGTGCCGAACATGTCCAGCAGGACGCCTTTGCATTGGGTGCGGAACACGTTGAGCACGTCCATGTCGACCACGGTGGTGAACACCAGCGGGCGGTTGCCTTCCAGGTCGGCGGCGTGGTTGATCTGGCGCACCGCCTGGTGCGCCTTGTCCACATCGTCCAGAAATGGCAGGCGAACCCGGCGCATCTGGGTCTCGAACTGATTCAGGATGGCGTTGCCGAAGGTCTCGGCGGTGATGCCGGTGCCGTCGGAGATGAAGAAGACCGTTCGGTTGGGCATGGGGCGCGTCCTTACAATACCGGGTGTTGTGTCGGGGTCATTATCAATGGCCCTGCCGTCTCATTTGCCTCCCTGCCCGGTGCCAGACCCACAACAGAACAACAGGTCGCCAGCCCCTGCATGGACAACCCGGTTTTTCAACCTTAGGAGTTTTCCCATGTCCCACCTGTTTGGAGCGACCGATCTGGTCGTGCCGTTCGAGCACCTGCGCATGACCGATGTCGAGTCGGTCGGCGGCAAGAACGCCAGCCTCGGCGAGATGATTTCGCAGCTGCCCAGCGGCGTGAAAGTGCCCACCGGTTTTGCCACCACGGCACACGCCTTCCGCGAGTTCCTTGCGTTCGATGGCCTGACCGGGCGCATCAATGCGCGACTGGACGCGCTGGACACCGAAGACGTGCGCGCCCTGGCCGAAGCCGGTGCCGAGATCCGCGCCATGGTGGAAAACCAGCCTTTCCCGGCCGATCTGGAGAAGGCCATCCGCGAAGCGTTTGTGACCCTCACCCACGGCAACGACACGGCCTCGTTCGCCGTGCGTTCCTCGGCCACCGCCGAAGACCTGCCTGACGCCTCGTTTGCCGGCCAGCAGGAGACCTTCCTCAACGTGATCGGCATCGAAGAGGTGCTGCACAAGATGAAGGAGGTTTTTGCGTCCCTTTACAACGACCGCGCCATCAGCTACCGCGTGCACAAAGGGTTTGCCCATGCCGACGTGGCCCTGAGTGCCGGCGTGCAGCGCATGGTGCGCTCTGACCTGGGTGCCGCTGGTGTCATGTTCACCATCGACACCGAGAGTGGTTTTGAAGATGTGGTGTTCATCACCAGCAGCTACGGCCTGGGTGAGACCGTGGTGCAGGGCGCCGTGAACCCCGACGAGTTTTATGTGCACAAGCCCATGCTCAAGGCCGGCAAGCGCGCGCTGATTCGCCGCAACCTGGGCAGCAAGCTGATCCAGATGGGCTTCACGTCTGGAGCCGAAAAGTCGGGCGATGGCCTCCACAAGGGCAAGCTGGTGAAGACCACCGACGTGCCGGTGGAGCTGCGCAACCGCTACAGCCTGTCCGACGCTGATGTGGAGCAGCTCGCGCGTTACGCCGTGGTGATCGAACAGCACTATGGCCGCCCGATGGACATCGAGTGGGGCAAGGACGGCATCGATGGCGAGCTCTACATCCTGCAGGCCCGCCCCGAGACGGTGAAGAGCCAGAGCGCGGGCAAGACTGAGGTGCGCTACAAGCTCAAGGGCAAGGGCACGGTGCTGGCTTCGGGCCGCGCCATCGGCCAGAAGGTGGGCACGGGCCCGGTGCGCCTGGTGCACAACATCAGCGAGATGGACAAGGTGCAGCCCGGAGACGTGCTGGTGACCGACATGACCGACCCGAACTGGGAGCCGGTGATGAAGCGGGCGAGCGCCATCGTGACCAACCGCGGCGGGCGCACCTGCCATGCGGCCATCATTGCGCGCGAGCTGGGCATTCCAGCCGTGGTCGGTTGTGGCGACGCCACCGAGCACCTGAAGGACGGCACGCTGGTCACGGTGAGCTGCGCCGAGGGTGACACCGGCCACATTTACGACGGCTTGCTGGAGACCGAGATCACCGAAGTGCAGCGCGGCGAGATGCCCCCGCTGGACGTGAAGATCATGATGAACGTGGGCAACCCCCAGCTGGCGTTTGACTTCTGCCAGATTCCCAACGGCGGCGTGGGCCTGGCGCGACTCGAATTCATCATCAACAACAACATCGGCGTGCACCCCAAGGCGATCCTGGACTACCCCGCTGTGGACGCCGACCTGAAGAAGGCGGTGGAGTCGGTGGCCCGAGGCCATGCCTCGCCCCGTGCGTTCTACGTGGACAAGGTCGCCGAAGGCGTGGCCACCATCGCCGCGGCCTTCTGGCCCAAGCCGGTGATCGTGCGCTTGTCGGATTTCAAGAGCAACGAGTACCGCAAGCTGGTGGGCGGTTCGCGCTACGAGCCCGACGAAGAGAACCCGATGCTGGGTTTCCGCGGTGCGGCACGCTACATCAGCGAAGACTTCCGCGAAGCCTTTGCCATGGAATGCGAAGCGCTCAAGCGCGTGCGCGAAGACATGGGCCTGGACAACGTGCAGGTGATGGTGCCGTTCGTGCGCACACTGGCGCAGGCCAAGCGCGTGACCGAGCTCATGGCCGACAAGGGCTTGAAGCGCGGTGACAACGGCCTGAAGGTCATCATGATGTGCGAGATCCCGAGCAACGCGGTGCTGGCCAAGGACTTCCTGCAGTACTTCGACGGCTTCTCCATCGGCTCCAACGACCTGACCCAGCTCACCCTGGGCCTGGACCGCGACTCCGGACTGGAGCTGCTCGCTCACGATTTCGACGAGCGCGATCCGGCCGTGAAGGCGCTGCTGAAGATGGCCATCAGCGCCTGCCGGGCCGAGGGCAAGTACGTGGGCATCTGCGGCCAGGGGCCCAGCGACCACCCCGACTTTGCGCAGTGGCTGCGCGACGAGGGCATCAGCTCGATCTCGTTGAACCCGGACTCGGTGGTCGACACTTGGCAGCTGCTGGCGTCCAGCCAGAAGTGAGTGATCAACGCTGCGGCGTTTGAAAGGAGAGCGGCAGCGGGCAACCCTGCCGCTTTTTTCATGGGCCGCTGCGTCAGCCTGAGGTCAGTGCATGGCGCACAATCCCATCGCACACCGTTGGCAATGACCCTTGGTGGCCGATCGAGGAGACACACATGTTCAAAGGCCTTGCCGCCCAGCGCCTGGTGGCCCTGTTCTTCGCCGCTGCGGCGTTGTTCAACTTTCCGTTGCTGGCCCTGTGGGACCACGATGCGCGCGTGTGGGGATTGCCCTTGTTCCCGCTGGCGCTGTTCGTCATCTGGGGCGTGTTGATCGCCGCCCTGGCCTGGGTCGTGGAACACCACAGCAACGTGTCACACACCGACTGAGCATGCTGTCGGCCCCGCTGGTCATTGGCGTCTCATTTGCCTACCTGCTGCTGCTGTTTGCGGTGGCCTACTGGGGCGACCTGAGGGCGGCTCAAGGCCGCTCGGTGATCTCAAGCCCCTGGGTGTACGCGCTGTCCATGGCGGTGTACTGCACCGCGTGGACCTACTTCGGCAGCGTCGGACGTGCCGCCAACTCGGGCGTGTGGTTCCTGCCGATCTACCTCGGTCCCATGCTGGCCATGCTGCTGGCCTGGATGGTGGTGCGCAAGATGATCCGCATCGCAAAGACTTACCGCATCACCTCCATTGCCGACTTCATTGCCAGCCGCTACGGCAAGAGCCCGCTGCTTGCAGGCCTGGTGACGCTGATCACGGTGGTGGGCATCGTTCCCTACATCGCCCTGCAGCTCAAGGCCATCGCCAGCGGCTACGCGGTGCTCACCTCACCGCTGGGCATGCCGGCGGTGCAGAGCGCCGACTGGTGGAGCGACAGCACGCTGTATGTGGCGCTGGCCCTCGCCGGCTTCACCATCGTGTTCGGCGCGCGCCACCTGGACAGCACCGAACGGCACGAGGGCATGGTGGCGGCGATTGCGTTCGAGTCGGTGGTCAAGCTGGTGGCCTTCATGGCGGTGGGCCTGTTCGTCTGCTTCGGTCTCTTTTCAAGTCCGGCCGATCTGTTCGACCAGGCCCATGCGGTGGACGAATTGCGCCGCCTGATGCAGTTTGGCCAGGGCCAGCCGTTTGCCTATGCGCAGTGGCTGGGGCTGACCTTGCTGGCCATGCTGTCGGTGATCTTTCTGCCGCGCCAGTTCCAGGTGATGGTGGTGGAGAACGTGGATGAGAACCACCTCAAGCGCGCGGTCTGGGCGTTTCCGCTGTATTTGCTGCTGATCAACCTGTTCGTGTTGCCGATCGCGCTGGGTGGTTTGCTGCATTTCGGGTCGGGGCGCATGGACCCGGAGACCTTTGTGCTGTCGCTGCCGCTGTCGCAAGGGCAGGGCGCGCTGGCGCTGTTTGCCTTTGTGGGAGGGCTGTCGGCTGCCACCGGCATGGTGATCGTCGAAGCCATCGCGGTGTCCACCATGGTGTGCAACGACCTGGTGATGCCGCTGCTGCTGCGCATGCGGCGTTTTGGCGCCCGCGCCAGCGGCGACCTCACCGCCGTGCTGCTGCGCATCCGGCGGCTGGCCATCCTGGGCATCCTGCTGCTGGGCTACCTCTATTTCCACCTGGCCGGCGAGGCCTACGCGCTGGTGAGCATTGGTCTGATCAGCTTCGCGGCCGTGGCGCAGTTCGCGCCCGCCCTGCTGGGCGGCATGTACTGGAAGGGCGGCACGCAGCGCGGTGCGTTGACGGGCTTGCTGCTGGGATTTGCCTTCTGGGCCTACACGCTCATGCTGCCTTCGTTGGTGAAGTCGGGCTGGCTCACCGCCGGCTTCATGGATCAGGGGCCCTTTGGCTGGTGGTTGCTCAAGCCCGAGGCCTTTCTGGGTCTGGCCGGGCTGGACAACCTCACGCACTCGCTGATCTGGAGCCTGCTGGCCAACGTGGCCGGCTACGTGGGCGTGTCGCTCTGGCGCGCCCCCACCGCACGCGAGACCAGCCAGGCCTTGTTGTTTGTGGATGTGTTCCACCGCACCGCGGCATCGCGCCCGGTGTTCTGGCAAGGCAAGGCGCAGGTGTCGGCCTTGCTGCCGCTGGTGGGGCGCTTCCTGGGGGTGGAGGCGGCACAGCGCCTGTTTGCCGACTACGCGCTGCGCGTGGGCGCGCGCCAGATTGAGCAGATCCCGGCCGACGCGCGGCTGGTGCATTTTGTGGAAACCCAGCTGGCGGGCGCCATCGGCAGCGCCTCGGCGCGGGTGATGGTGGCCTCGGTGGTGGAGGAGGAGGCGCTGGACCTCGACGACGTCATGCGCATCCTGGACGAGGCCTCGCAGCTTCGCGCTTACTCGCACGCGCTGGAGGAAAAGTCGCAGTCGCTGGAGCGTGCCACGGACGAGCTGCGCCAGGCCAACGAGCAACTCAAGAGCCTGGACCGGCTCAAGGACGATTTCATGTCTTCGGTCACCCACGAACTGCGCACTCCCTTGACCTCGATCAGGGCCCTGGCCGAGCTGATGCGCGACGATACAGGGATGGACTCCGTGCAACGCCAGCAGTTTGTGGGCATCATCGTGGGCGAGACCGAACGCCTGAGCCGGCTGGTGAACCAGGTGCTGGACATGGCCAAGATCGAGTCTGGCCACGCCGAGTGGCACGATGACGAGGTGGACATGAAAGTGCTGTTGCAGCAGGCGGCCAGCACCATGGCCGAGCCACTGCGCGAGCGGGGTGTCACGCTGTCGCTGGAGTTGGCTGAGCATGTACAACCCCTGCATGCCGACGCCGACCGGTTGATGCAGGTGGTGCTCAACCTGCTGTCGAACGCGGCGAAGTACGCGCCGCGGGACACAGGCCAAGTGGTGGTGCGGCTGCGGGAGGGCGACGAGGGTGTGGAAGTGGAAGTGCAAGACAACGGACCGGGCATCGATCCCGACCAGCAAGCCATGGTGTTCGAGAAGTTCCGGCAAGTGGAAGGTGACGCGCATTACCGACCCGGTGGCACCGGCCTGGGTTTGCCCATCAGCCGTCAGATCGTGGCCCACTTCGGGGGGCGCATGTGGCTTCGGTCTGACGTGGGGAAGGGGGCGGTGTTCGGCTTTTGTTTGCCGCGCCGGAGACCAGAAACAACAGCTCAAGGAGACACGACATGAGCCACAAGATCCTGATCGCAGACGACGAGCCCAACATCCTGATCTCGCTGGAGTTCCTCATGAAGCGCGAGGGCTTCGAGGTGGTGCTGGCGCGTGATGGGCAGGAGGCCATCGATGCCATCGTGCGCGAGCGTCCGGCGTTGGTGTTGCTCGACGTGATGATGCCGATCAAGACCGGGTTCGACGTGTGCAGCGAGGTGCGGGCCAGCGAGGCCGTGAGCAACACCCTGATCGTGATGCTGACCGCGAAGGGACGCGACACCGACATCGCCAAGGGACTGGCGTTGGGCGCCAACGCCTACATGACCAAGCCGTTCTCCACCAAGGAACTGGTGCAGAAGGTGCGTGAACTGCTGGAGCCAGAGGCATGAGCCGACGGCGCGTGGACCGTCGCTTGTGGCTGGGCGTGGCGCTGGCGGGCGTTGCGCTGCTGCTGTGGCTGGTGGCGACTGCAGGCATCGTCTGGTCGACGCTGGACGGGCAGGAGCGAGAGCGTCTGGTCGAATTGCTGGCCTCGCGCAGCACGCTGGTGGTCATGATGGTGCTGGTGCTGATGGCGGCGCTGGCCTTTGCCACGCGGGCTCTGGTGGGGCATTTCATTGAACCAGTGGCCCAGCTCGCCGAAGAAGGCATGGTGCTGGTGCGCACCGACGTGGCCCGCAGCCTGCCGCCCCAGGGCAGCGCCGAGAACCGCGCCGTCACCGGCGTGATCAACCAGCTGGTGGCGCAACGCACGCGGTTGCGCGAAGAGATGGATGTGCGGGTGCAGGAGGCCAGTCGTGACATCGAACAGGAAAGAGGTCGGCTCGCCGCGCTCATGGCCGAACTCACTCAAAGCGTGGTGGTGTGCAACCTGGACGGGCGCATCCTGCTCTACAACCAGCGTGCGAAGCAACAGTTCCGGGCTCTGTCCCAGGCACCCGAGGTGGCCGGCGGTGCCGAGCTGATTGGTCTGGGCCGTTCCATTTACGCCGTGTTTGACCGCAAGCTGGTGGCCCACGCGCTGGAGAACATCCAGCAACGAATGCTCTCGGGTGTGGCCCAACCGTCGGCGCAGTTCGTGACCTCGACCGCTGTGGGCCAGTTGCTGCGTGTTCAGATGGCGCCGGTGCGCTCCAGCCAGGCCCAGGCCGCCGAAGATACTGCCGACCGCGCCGAGCTGACCGGTTTCGTGCTGATGCTCGACAACATCACCCGCGAGTTTGAAGCCGAGTCAGCGCGCGACCGTGTGCTGCACACCTTGACGGAAGGCACGCGCTCGGCCCTGGCCAACACACAGGCCGCGCTCGATGTGCTCGACCACCCCGAGCTGGAGCCCGCTGCCCGCGAGCGTTTTCTGCGGGTCGTCCGCGAAGAGACCGCTGCGCTGGGCCGTCGGATTGCCGGCATCGAATCAGACGCCGCGCAAAGCCTGAAAACGCGTTGGCCGCTGGAGGACATGCTGGGCGCCGATCTCGTGTCTGCAGCCTTGCGCCGCATCGAGATCGTGACCGGGCTGCCTGCCTCTGCGCTGGAGGTGAACCCCGCGCTCTGGCTCAAGGTCGAGAGTTTTTCTCTGTTGCAGGTGCTGGTGTATCTGGCAGGCCGACTGAGCGAGGAGTTCGGCGTGCGCTATGTGCAGGTGCGCCTGGAGACAGCCGCGGGCAGCGCCGGCAAGGCCCAGTTCGACCTCGTGTGGTCGGGCCAGGCCATGAGCAACGAAACCGTGATGAGTTGGGAGATGGATGCCATGACATCGGGCGCCGAGACCACGGGTCTCACGGTGCGCGACGTGGTTGAGCGACATGGTGGGGCCTTCTGGTTCGAGCGGGAGCGCTCGCGCCATCAGGCGTTTTTTCGCATCCTTCTGCCGCTGGCCGACCCGCGCGACCCAGCCGATGCCATCAACTTCGTGCGCAATGAGAGTCGGCCCGAGTACTACGACTTTGATCTCTTCAAGACCACCGAGCAGACCCGATCGCTCGACGAGCGCCGCCTGGTCGACCTGGTCTACACCGTGTTCGATACCGAGACCACCGGGCTGGAGCCCGGGCAGGGCGACGAGATCATCCAGATCGGCGCAGCGCGCATCGTCAACGGCAAGCTGCTGCGCCAGGAGTGTTTTGAACAGCTGGTGGACCCGCGGCGCAGCATTCCTGCAGCCTCCATTCCGATCCACGGCATTCAGCCTGCCATGGTGGTGGGACAGCCAACGATCAGCGAGGTGCTGCCCGCCTTCCACGCCTTTGCGCAGGACACCGTGCTGGTGGCGCACAACGCCGCCTTCGACATGCGCTTTCTGCAGCTCAAGGAGAAGTCCACCGGTGTGGTTTTCGATCAACCCGTGCTCGATACCCTGCTGCTGTCGGCGGTGATCCACCCCAACCAGGATTCGCACCGCCTGGAGGCCATTGCCGAGCGCTTCGACGTGCCGGTGATCGGGCGGCACACAGCCATGGGCGATGCCATGGTGACGGCCGAGATCTTCATCAAGCTGATCCCGCTGCTGGCGCAGCAGGGCATCCATACCCTCGGCCAGGCGCGTGAAGCGGCTCAAAAGACCTACTACGCACGCTTGAAGTACTGACGCTCCTCGCGCCGCGAGGGTGATTCAGAATTTGTAGCGGTTCGAGAGCACAGACTGCAGTGTCTGAACGACCTGGAATGCATCCGTGAGCTGTGTGCGCTCGAAGTTTGAGATTTCCGCCGGGTCCAGAAAGTTGTCGGGCGCTTCGCCTTGCGCCATCTGGCGCGCCTGGTGCTGGATGCGCAGCGCCGCCAGAAACTCCAGCGCGTCGCGCAGATCGCGAGCGCTCTGCGCGCTGATGTCTCCACCATCGGCCGCGCTCAGCAGCCGGTCGTGGGTGTTGACCTCGGCATGGCCGCCCGCCAGCGCGTATACGCGTGCCAGATCCACGATGGGCACCACGCCGTTGTGCTTGAGGTTGATGGTGCCCTTGTGTTCACCGCTGCGTGCCGGTGACAGGCCCTTGAAGAAGCCCAGCGGCGGCTGGTGGGTCAGTGCATTGCCGACCATGTGGGCGAGGAAGAGGGTGTTGCCCCGGGTGCGCTGCAAGACGTCGTGGCGCAATCCGTCGAGCAGGCTGGTCTGGCCGTGGATGGCCCGCAGATCGAAGAACACGCATGTGAGCATGAGCGCCTTGGGCTCGGGCTCGCTGGTCCAGCGCCTGAAGTATTCGGCCCAGCGCGCGCGCGGCTGGCGCCACGTGTCGGTCATGGCCATCATCTCCCCGGGACAGAACACATAGCCACACGCGTCCAGGCCAGTGCAGACGAATTGCGTGAGCTGGCGAAAGTAGTCGCCGTGCAGGGCTTCGTCGAACGCATCGTCGAGCACCATGCAGTTGTCCTGATCCGTCCTGGCGGTCTGCTCGCTGCGGGCTTGGGAGCCCGCAGCCACCCACACGTAGTCCACCGGTGCCGGACCCAGCCGCGCTTCTCCGAGTTGCAGCAGCCGGGTGGTGATGGCGTCCGTGATGGCGGTGATGATGTGACCGGTGTTGTAGGCGGTCGCATCGGCCGCTGCCAGGCTTTGCTGCAATGCCCGGATGCGGGTGCTGGCGCGCTGCAGCCCCTCGACCGTTGTCTGTTTGTAGATGTCGCCTGCGAGGTACACCGCCGAGGTGCTGTGCTGTTCGGTCAGATCGGTCGCGGTGATCATGCCGGCGACGCGTTGGCCGTCAAGCACCGGCACATGATGGATGTTGTGGCGCGCCATGAGCAGCAAGGCGTTGAACGCTGGATCATTCAGGTTCACGAAGAACGGCGCCAGCGTGGCGATGTCCATGATCGGTCGCTGCGTGTCCAGCCCGGTTGCAATCACGCGGTTGCGCAGGTCGCGGTCGGTGATCAACCCGAAGAGATGGTCTTGTTCCAGGATCAGGATGGATGACACACGCTGCTCGCTCATGAGCTGCGCGGCAGCACGTATGGTCGTCTGGGGTGGCAGCGTGACCGGTGCGCGTTTGAGCAGCGCGCTCACCGGCATGGTCATGAGCGTGAGTGCAGGATCGGTGGCGGGTTCACCGACGTCCTTGATGGACGGCGCGGAAGTGTCTTCGTCGATTGGGAAGGTGGCCATGTCGCTTTGTTGTGAGTAGGACTTAAGAATCCTTTCTTCATCCTATACCCTGCCGCCCTGTTGAGATGCGGGTAAATCCCTAGAGGGTTTGACCTGCCTCAAGCGGCGTGTCGGCCAGTTTGTAAGAAGTCGGTAAGGTGCAAATCCAGAATGGCGCCAACCCAAGCGAAAGCCACATGCTCTTCTTCATTTCATCCATCAAACTGATCGCTGAAATCGCGCTGCTGGCGCTGTTTGGTCAGTGGGTATTGGGCCTGCTTGCGGGTCAGAAGAAAGACCAGAACCTGTTTTATCAGGTGCTGCAGCAGGTGGGGAAACCCTTCGTTCTGGTGGCGCGCCTGGTGACACCGAAGTTTGTGCTTGAACGCCACCTTCCTTTGGTGGCGTTCTTGATTCTGACCTTTGTATGGGTGGGTGCAACGGTCGCGAAGATCAGCCACTGTCTCAAAATCGGAGTGAGCCTGTGCCAATGAATCCAGTCAATCACTGGTTTGCGCGCTGGCAGATTCGCGGGCTGCTGGTCTTCGGTCGGCGCGACGCGGCACTCATGCAGCTTGACAGCATGCTGGTGGCCGATCCTTCGGATGTGCATGCGCTCGCCACGCGCGCCCATGTTCTGGCCGAGCTCGGCGACAAAGCGGGGGCACTCCAGTCACTCCAGCGCTTGGTCGAGCTTCAGCCGGATCAGGCGCCGCCCTGGTTCAACCTGGGTTTCCTCAGCGAGGAAATGGGGCAACTGGAAGAAGCCGAGGCAGCCTTCCGCCGGGCCACCGAGATCGACCCCCAACTCGACCGGGCCTGGTACGGCCTGGCCCTGAGCCTCATCCGCCAGCGCCGCTTCGACGAAGCCATTCCCGCCCTGCGGAAGAACACCGAACTGCAACCCATGAGCCCCTACGGCTGGTACCAGCTGGCGCGTGTTCATGTGGACCGGCAAGAGCCCGACGAGGCGGCGAAGATCATTCGCCACCTTCGAAAGTTCGAGCCCAAAGTGGCGGCACAGCTGGAGCGCGAGACCGGTCTTGGGCAAGCCCAGGCCTGATTTCACGCTGCTGCTGTGCAGCCTTCAAAAGGGGAAGCCGGTGGGAGCCGGCTTCCGAGAAACGCGGACCGGTTGCAGGCTGCCTGGGGGACATGGGTGGCGTCCGTGATGTGCCCGAGAGGGTGTTCTTGATGGAGGTCGATGGCATGGAACTGACTGACAAGCACCGCCGTTACTGGCGGAAAAACCTCAACATCACGGCCATATTGCTTGCAATCTGGTTTGTCGTGACGTTCGTGGTGAGCTACTTCGCACGTGAACTGAGCTTCAACTTTTTCGGTTGGCCGTTCAGTTTCTGGATGGGTGCCCAGGGCGCCTTGGTGGTGTACTGCGTGATCATTGGGTACTACGCCTGGTACATGAACAAACTCGACATCGAACACGGTGTTGAAGAGATCGAGGAGTAACACCATGGCAGGCATGTTCGAAACCAAAGCCGGCATGAGCACGGGCGATTCCAATCGCGCGTTCAAGCAACAACTCAACAAGGTCTACAAGTGGTACACGGGGGGCTTCTTCGTCTTCGTGGTCGTGCTTGCGATCCTCGAGCAGATGGGTCTTTCACGCGAGTGGATCGGCTTCATCTTCCTGCTCGCCACCATCGGCCTGTACGCCGGCATCGGCATCATGAGCCGCACCACCGATGCCGCTGAGTACTACGTGGCCGGACGAAGAGTTCCGGCCGTCTACAACGGCATGGCCACGGGCGCGGACTGGATGTCTGCGGCGTCGTTCATCGGCATGGCCGGCACGCTCTACCTCACCGGCTACAGCGGCCTGGCCTTCATCATGGGCTGGACCGGTGGCTACTGCCTGGTGGCGCTGTTTCTTGCGCCCTACCTGCGCAAGTTCGGCCAGTTCACCATTCCCGACTTTCTGGGTGAGCGCTACGGCGGCAACCTGCCGCGCTTCATCGGCATCTTTGCCGCCATCCTGTGCTCCTTTGTGTATGTTGTGGCACAGATCTACGGCGTGGGCCTGATCACGTCGCGCCTGACCGGTGTGGCGTTTGAACTGGGCGTGTTCCTGGGGCTGGGCGGCATTCTGGTCTGCTCGTTCCTGGGCGGCATGCGCGCAGTGACCTGGACGCAGGTGGCGCAGTACATCATCCTGATCGTGGCCTACATGATCCCGGTGGTGTGGCTCTCGGTGAAGCAGACCAGCGTGCCCGTGCCGCAGGCCATCTACGGCTTCCAGCTGGAGAAGGTCACGGCCAAGGAAAAGCTGCTCGCAGCCGACCCGAAAGAGCTGGAGGTGCGCGGCATCTTCAAGGCGCGCTCGGATGCACTGGCCGAGAAGCTGAAGGACCCGGCGGCTGCGCTGGCGGCCGACAAGGCCGCAGCGGAGACCAAGCTGGCCGAGCTGAGGGCCGCCAATGCTCCGTCCAGCGAAATCTCTGCCGCAGAGAAGGCGATCGCAGACCTGCCCAAGGATGAGGCCGCAGCCAAAGCCGCCTGGACCCGTGCGAAAGCGGCTGCCGACGTCAAGTCTCGTCCGCTCAACGGCATGCCTCCTCACGCTCAGCAGTTCGCGGGAGACCCCAACGGGGATGCCAAGGCGGTGGAGGCCTATGACACGTCACGTCGCAACTTCCTGGCGCTGATCTTCTGCCTGATGATCGGTACTGCCGCGCTGCCACACATCCTGATGCGCTACTACACGGTGCCCAGCGTGAAGGAAGCCCGGCAGTCGGTGACCTGGTCGCTGTTCTTTATCTTCCTGCTGTACTTCACCGCGCCCGCCCTGGCGGTGCTCGTGAAATACGAGGTGTTCAACGTGTTGATCGGCACACCGATTGATCAGCTGCCCGCCTGGGTGGCATCGTGGAACAAGGTGGATCCTTCGCTGATGGCGATCACCGACATCAACAAGGACGGCATCCTGCAGCTCAACGAGATGACGATCGGTGGTGACATCATCGTGCTGGCAACGGCCGAAATCGGTGGCCTGCCGTACGTGATCTCGGGCCTGGTGGCCGCTGGTGGCCTGGCCGCTGCGCTGTCCACCGCCGATGGCCTGCTGTTGACGATCGCCAACGCGCTGTCGCACGACCTGTACTACAAGATGATCGACCCCAACGCTTCCACCGCCCGCCGCGTCACCATCTCCAAGATGCTGCTGCTGATCGTGGCCCTGGCGGCGGCCTACGTGGCGGCGCAGAAACCGGCGGACATCCTGTTCCTGGTCTCGGCGGCGTTCTCGTTCGCAGCGGCGGCGTTCTTCCCGGCGCTGGTACTGGGCATCTTCTGGAAACGGGCCACCGGCATTGCCGCCTCCATCGGCATGGTCGCCGGCCTGGGCATCACCTTCTATTACATGGTGACCACCCAGCCCTGGATGCGCGGGATCTTCGGTGTGACTTCGCCGGTGGAACTGTGGTTCGGCATCCTGCCGATCTCGGCCGGTGTGTTCGGCGTGCCACTGGGTTTTGCCGTGATCATCCTGGTGAGCCTGGTGACGCCGGCCCCGAGCCGCAAGATCCAGCAACTGGTGGAGCATGTGCGCTATCCGAGCCTGCGCATGAACTGAGCACCGACTTGGTCAGACACTTTCACCGGTCGCCTGGCGGCTGGTGAGCACCAGAACCCGGCCAGTTTCGCGACTGGCCGGGTTTTTTGCTAGAATCGTGGGCTTGCCTTGCTGCACCCCATCTGACGCTGGGGGCAGCTCCAACCCAAGCCCGCCTCAACAGGTGGGCGAATCCACAAGGAGAGTCCATGCGTCATTACGAAATCGTTTTGCTGATCCATCCGGATCAAAGCGAACAAGTTCCAGCCATGCTGGAGCGCTACAAGGGCATGATCACCGCCGGCGGCGGCAAGATCCACCGCGTTGAAGATTGGGGTCGTCGCCAGATGGCTTACCAGATCAACAAGCTGTCCAAGGCCCACTACCTGTGCGTCAACATTGAGGCCGATCAGGCCGTGATGGCCGAACTGGAGCACGCCTTCAAGTTCAACGACGCCGTGCTGCGCCACCTCACCGTGTTGCGCAAAAAAGCCGACACCGGCCCATCGTCCATGATGAAGTCGGTCGAGCGCGAAGAAGCCCGCAAGCTTCAGCAGCCCGAGCAACGCCCTCAGCAGCAGCACCAACCGCAGGAACAGGCCCAGGCTTGATGCCCGGTGCGCGTTAACGTCAACGGGTGAACCAGACTCAATTGTCGGCCGTGGTGGTGCAGGTGCAGAGCCTGCGTTACACA
>NZ_JALHLX010000007.1:0-52527 GCF_022844385.1 Hydrogenophaga sp.
TGCCCGCTGTCCAACCTCAAGCTCTGCGTGGTGAACGACCTGCGCGACCACCCCATGAAGCGCCTGCTCGACGCAGGCCTTTGCGCCATGGTGAACTCGGACGACCCGGCCTACTTTGGTGGCTACATGAACGCCAACTTCGTGCAGACGGTGCAGGCGCTCGACCTCTCGCGCGACGACGTGATCACGCTGGCGCGCAACAGTTTTGAAGCGAGCTTCGTGAGCGATGCGCGACGCGCGGAGCTGATGAACCTGCTCGACAGCGCCATTGCAGCCTGAGCGGAGATGCGGCGAATGGTCCTTCCATTCGCCGCATGAAGTGCGGCGAATGACTTGAACATTCACCGCAGCAGGCGCACAATCGCCGCATGAACAGCGGTGAATACCGGCGCGCTCCGCGCTACATCTGGCAGGCCCCTGAGTGGCCGGCCTTGCACTACGACCTGTCGGAACTGGCTTCGCCGCTCGCGGAAGTGAGCCGCGCCCAGGGCGTTCTGCTCGGCCGCCTGGTCGACGTGGGCATGGCCTTGCAGGAGCGCGCCAGCCTGGTCGCGCTGACCGACGACGTGGTCAAGACCAGCGCCATCGAAGGTGAGCAGCTGGACGTGTTGTCCGTGCGGTCGTCGGTGGCCCGGCGCCTGGGTGTGGACATCGGCGCGCTGCTGCCCGCGAACCGCCATGTGGACGGTGTGGTCGACATGGTGCTGGATGCCACCCAGCGCCACCAGGAACCGTTGACGGCCGAGCGGCTTTTTGGCTGGCACGCGGCACTGTTTCCCACCGGCTTCGGCAGCCTCACCCGCATCCGCGTGGGCGCGTGGCGCAACGATGCGTCGGGTCCGATGCAGGTGGTCTCGGGGCCGGTGCATCGGCAGCGGGTTCATTTCGAGGCACCACCGGCCGAACGCCTGTCTGCCGAGATGGGCGATTTTCTGGCGTGGGCCAATGCCGCCACGGGTGAGCCGGCGGTGATCAAAGCCGGGCTGGCCCATCTGTGGCTGGTGACGGTGCACCCGTTCGACGACGGCAATGGACGCATCGCGCGGGCGGTGGGCGATCTGTTTCTCGCGCGGGGCGATGGCATCCCGCAACGTTTCTACAGCCTCTCCGCGCAGATCCAGCGCGAGCGCAAGCGCTACTACGAGGTGCTGGAGCGCACGCAGCGCGGCGATCTCGACGCCACCGAATGGCTGAGCTGGTTTCTCGCGACCTTGCTGCGCGCGGTGGAGAGTGCCCACCAGACACTGGACTCTGTGTTGCTCAAGGCACGCCTCTGGCAGCGGTGGGCGCAGATCCCCATGAACGAGCGGCAAGTGGCCATGCTCAACCGCGTGCTCGATGGTTTCGAAGGCCGGCTCACCAGCGGTCAGTGGGCCAAGCTGACGAAGTGCTCGCCCGACACCGCCTTGCGCGACCTGCAGCAGCTGCTGGCGCTGGGGGTGCTGCGCAAGACGGAGGCGGGCGGCCGGAGCACCGCGTACGAGCTGGCGCATTGAGCGAAGGCTAAAATCCTCTCCCAGCGAGCCCGGTGCTTCCCCGGCTCGTTTTTTCATTCACGGAAGCCATGTAGAGGACCACCATGTACAAAAACCTCGTGACCCGGTGCGCCTGCGCACTGGCGGTTGCCAGTTTTTCCCTTCCCTTTTCACTCCACGCACAAGTCCCTGCGGGCGCGCCGCTGAAGGCTGCGTTCGTCTATGTGGCACCGCTCACGCCGGCGGGCTGGGTGCGCCAGCACGAGCAGGGGCGCCTGGCGGTGCAGGCCGCGCTGGGCAGCCGCGTGGAGACCCGCTTTGTGGAAAACGTGCCCGAAGGGGCAGACGCCGAGCGGGTGATCCGCGATCTGGCGAAGCAGGGCCACCGGATCATCTTCACGCCGAGCTTCGGCTACATGGAGCCCACGCTCAAGGTTGCACGCGAGTTCCCCGATGTGAAGTTCGAGTCCATCACCGGCTACAAAACCGCGCCCAACGTGGCCACGGCGAACGCCCGCTACTACGAAGGCCGTTACCTCGCTGGCGTGGCTGCCGGGCGTCTGGCCACGCAGGCGGGTTACGTGGCGGGCTTTCCCATCCCCGAGGTGATCCAGGGCATCAACGCCTTCACGCTGGGCATGAGGTCGGTCAATCCCAAGTCCACCGTGCGCGTGGTGTTCCTGGGCGAGTGGTTCAACCCGCCGCGCGAGCGCGACGCGGCCATGTCGCTCATGAACCAGGGCGCCGAGGTGCTGGCGTTCCACACCGGCTCCACCGCCGTGATGACCGCAGCGCAGGAGCGCGGCAAGCTGGCAGTGGCCTACCACTCCGACATGCGCCAGTTCGCACCCGACGCGCAGATCGTCGCCGTGACCCACCTCTGGGGCGACTACTACACGCGCCGTGTGCAGGCCGTGCTGGACGGCACGTGGGCCAGTGGCAGCGTCTGGGGCGGCGTGAGGGACGGCATGGTCCGCGTCGACGCTTTCGGCCCCAAGGTGCCCGTCGCCGTGCGCGACGAGGTGCTGGCACGCCAGGCCGAGATGGCTGCGGGCCGCCTGCAGGTGTTTGCCAGTGCCAACGGTGTGCGCGACAACGAAGGCAACGTCGCGATTGCCGCTGGCAAGTCGCTGTCCGATGCCGACATCCTGAACATGAAGTGGCTGGCAGAAGGCGTGCTGGCCAAGATCGACCGATAAGCGCCATGTCGCTTTCGGTATGGCGTTGGCCGCGCAAGGCACTAAGCTTGTGCCCATGAAAGCGTATCGAGCCTCCATCCTCTCTTTTGCCGACGACCAGTCCCCCGTGTTCGAGGCCGACGGCCTGCTGGTCGTGGGGCCGGACGCCAAAGGTCACTCGGTCGTGCGCTCCGTGGGAAACCACGATGCGTTGATCGGCAACTTTCCTGGTGTGGCGGTGGAAGACCTGCGCGGCAAGATCATCGCGCCGGGCTTTGTGGACATGCACATCCACTACCCGCAGACCGACGTGATCGGTGCGCCGGCTGCCGGTTTGCTGCCCTGGCTGGAGAACTACACCTTTCCGCACGAGTCGCGTTTTCACGATGGCGAGCACGCGGGTGAGGTGGCGGGCTTCTTTTTTGACGAGCTGGCTCGCCACGGCGTGACCACGGCACTCACGTTTGCCACGTCGCACCCGGCGTCTGTGACGGCAGCGTTCGAAGAAGCGCAGCGCCGCGGCCTGCGCTTCATCACCGGCAAGGTGCTGCAGGACCGCCACAGCCCGGACGGTGTGCGCGACGACACCGAACAAAGCCTCATCGACACCGAAGAGTTGATCCAGCGCTGGCACGGCGTGGACCGGTTGGGCTACGCGATCACCCCGCGCTTTGCACCCACCAGCACGCCGGCGCAGTTGCGCGGCGCGGGCGAACTGGCGGCGAAGTACCCCGATGTGTGGGTCCAGTCGCACGTGGCGGAAAACCTGGACGAAGTGCGCTGGGCGGCCGAGTTGTTTCCGCAATCGCGCAGTTACCTGGGTGTGTACGGCGACTTCGGCCTGCTGCGCCAGCGCGCGGTGTACGCGCACTGCATCCACTTCGATGCCGCTGATCGCGCGCTCATGGCGCAGACCGGCGCGGTGGCGGCGGTGAGCCCGACGAGCAACCTGTTTCTGGGCAGCGGCTTCTTCGACTTTGCCGCAGCCGACGCCGCCGGCATGAGCTATGGCCTGGCCAGCGACGTGGGCGGCGGCACCAGCTTCTCGCCGTTTCACACCATGCTCGCGGCCTACTGCGTGGGCCGCGAGGGCCAGAGCAAGGTGGGCCTGAGCCTTTCACCAGGCCAACTCTGGTGGCAGCACACGGCCGGTGCGGCGAAGGCGCTGGGTCTGGACGGTGTGGTGGGCAACCTGCAACCCGGCAACGAGGCCGACTTCGTGGTGCTCGATCCGAAATCCACACTACTGCTGGCGCGCAAGACCGCGCAGGCCAGCAACCTCGACGAGCTGCTGTTTGCGTTGATCGTGCTGGGTGACGACCGGGTGATCGAGCGCACAGTGATCGCCGGGCGCTGACGATCAGCCTTTTCAGGTGTAGGTCAAATCGCGGGCTTTGCCCCAGAACACCCGGTACATGAAGATCGTGTAGACGATGATCACCGGCAGCGTGATCGCCACGCCGATGAAGATCACGGTGAGCGCTTCGGTGCCGATGGCGGCCTCCCACACCGTCATGCGGCCGATCACGATGTCGGGGAAGATGCTGTACGACAGGCCGAAGAAGGCCAGCACGAAGATCAGCACGGTGGACACGAACACCACCCAGCCGTAGCCGGCTTTCACCACCTCGGGGTGGGTGACCACCCAGCGCACGGCGAAGAACGCGATGGCGCAGCTCAGTGGTACCGGCAGCAGCGCAAACACTTCGGGCACACCGAACCATTTGTCCACCACCGCCGGGTTCACCAGCGGTGTGGCGGCCGAGATGGCCACCAGCGCCACACCCATGGGCCAGAGCACGCGCCTGGCCCAGAACACCGCGCGCAACTGCAGTTCACCGTCGGTCTTCATGATCAGCCAGCCAGCGCCCAGCAACACATAGGCGGCGGGCAGCGTGATCGCAATACCCAGGCTGAACGCCAGGCCCAGCAGGCCCTGCTCGAAGCCGGTGATGTAGCTGCCCAGCATCCAGCCCTGCGCGCTGCTGGCGAGCAAGGAGCCAGCAAAGAAAGTCTTGTTCCAGAAGTCCTTGTATTGCAGTGGTGCCTTGACGCGGAAGTCGAAGGCCACGCCGCGCAGGATCAAACCGATCAGCATCACGGCCACGGGCAGATAGAGCGCCTGCAACACCAGGCCGTGTGCAAATGGAAATGCCACCAGCAGCACGCCCACGCCCAGCACCAGCCAGGTTTCGTTGGCGTCCCAGAACGGACCGATGCTGGCGATCATGGTGTCCTTCTGCTTCTCGTCGGCCAGCGGCAGCAGCAGGCCCACACCGAGGTCGTAGCCGTCGAGCACAACATACGCGAGCAGGGACAGGCCCATCACGGCGAGGAAGATCAGGGGGAGGAATTCGGCCCAGGTCATACGAGACCTCCGCAGGGCCGCCCCAAGGAGGGCTCAGCCCCCTCGGGGGGTAGCGACAGGCACGAAGTGCAGAGCGTGGGGGCCATGTTCATACACCGGCCTTTCCGAGTGCTGCATTGCTGCCGGGAATCGGCGCGTGCTTGAACGGGTTCTCCGCCATGTACTTGAGCACGCCGATGTAGGTGACCAGCAGCAAGCCATAGACGATGAGGTAGGCGGTGAGCGTGAGCGCGATCATCGAGGGTGCGATGTCGGTGGCGATCTCGCTGGTGCGCAGCAGGCCGTAGACCATGAAAGGCTGACGGCCGATTTCGGTGACGTACCAGCCCGAGAGCGTGGCCACCCAGCCAGAGAAGGTCATGCCCGCGAGCACCCACAGCAGGGGCCTGGGCAGGCGGATCTTGCCGTCGGCCATCTGCTTGCGTTTGCGCCACAGCTGCCAGGCGGCGAACCAGGCCACCGCCATCATCAGGGTGCCCGTGCCCACCATGACGCGGAAAGACCAGAACACGGGCGCCACCGGTGGATGAGCACCTTTGAAATCGTTGATGCCCTGGATCTCGGCGTCCAGGTCGTGCGCCAGGATCAGGCTGGCGAGTTTGGGGATCTTGATCGCGAAGTGGGTCTCGCCGGCCTCCTCGTCGGGAATGCCGAAGAGCGTGAGCGGTGCGCCTTTCTGCGTGTCCCAGATGCCTTCCATGGCGGCCACTTTGGCGGGCTGGTGTTCCAGCGTGTTCAGGCCGTGCAGGTCACCCGCCACGAACTGGATCGGGATGACGATGGCGGCGGCGACCAGCGCGGTGCGCATGGCCTTGTGCGTGCCGGCTGTGGCGCTGCCCTTGATGAGTTGCCAGGCACACAGGCCGGCGATCAGGAACGACGCGGTGAGGGCCGAGGCCAGCAGCTTGTGACTGAAGCGGTAGGGAAACGAGGGGTTGAACACCACGGCCCACCAGTCGGTGGCGTAGAACTGGCCGTTGACGATCTCAAACCCAGCCGGGGTCTGCAGCCACGAGTTGAGGCTCAGGATCCAGAAGGCCGACATGGTGGTGCCGAATGCCACGAGGAAGGTGGCGGCGAGGTGCACGCGCTCCGACACGCGGCCCCGACCAAACAGCATGATGCCGAGGAAGCTCGCCTCCAGGAAAAACGCGGTCAGCACTTCATAGCCCAGCAGCGGGCCCGAAATGTTGCCGGTCTTCTCCATGAAGCCGGGCCAGTTGGTGCCGAACTGGAAACTCATCACGATGCCCGAGACCACGCCGAGCGCGAACGTCAACGCGAAGACCTTGGTCCAGAAGTAGTAGGCCTCTTCCCATGCCGGGTCGCGCGTCTTGATGAAGCGCAACCGGAAGAACAGCAGGAACCAGCACATCGCAATCGTGATGGTCGGGAACAGGATGTGAAAGCTGATGTTGGCGGCGAACTGGATTCGCGACAGGATCAAGGCGTCCATGGTGGTGCTTGGTGATGTGGAGTCGGTGTTGTGTGCGCTCAGGCTGCGTGGTCGAGCGGGTCTTTCGGGGTTGTTTTGCGGGCGGGCGACTTGCCGGTCAGCCGGTCCTTGAACTCAAGCACCTTGGTCACCGTGGTGCCCATGCCCATGAGTTGCATCGCGGTCTCTGGCGCCAGCTTCTGCACGTCGTCGAACCAGGTCATGAGCCGGTCGATCAGGTCGTGCATCTCGCGCATGCGGTTCTGGGCGTGGCGCTCGGCTTCGGTGGTGGGGGTGTCGAGCAGGGCGGTGCGCAGCATCGAGAGCGTGGGTTCCACCTCGCGGCGGCGGCGTTCTTCGGCCAGCACACGGAAAATCTCCCACACGTCGGCTGGCGCCTCAAAGTACTCACGGCGGTCGCCCGGGTGGTGGCGCAGGCGCACCAGACGCCAAGCCTGCAGTTCCTTCAAGCCCATGCTCACGTTGGAGCGCGAGAACTCCAGCGTCTCGGCGATCTCGTCGGCGTTGAGCGCCTGTGGCGAGATGTAGAGCAGGGCGTAGATCTGACCGACGGTTCGGTTGATGCCCCACTTGCTGCCCATTTCCCCGAAGTGGGCAACGAACTCTCGGTTGAGCGGGGGGAGGTGGTCTTGCAGTGGCATGGGAAGGAATGTATCGGCTTCGGCTTGAGTTTTCAGTAATTACTGAAATTCCGGGAAGTTGCGAGGGGTTATCGCGGCGCGGTGTCGAGGAGCGCCGGCGTCCGACTCCCTACAATCGCGCTCCATGAGCATCAAAAGCGACAAATGGATCCGCCGCATGGCCGAGGAACACGGCCTGATTTCACCCTTCGAGCCCGGCCAGGTGAGAGCTGTGGACGGCAAGAAGGTGATCAGCTATGGCACCAGCAGCTACGGCTACGACATCCGCTGTGCGCCCGAATTCAAGGTGTTCACCAACATCCACAGCACCGTGGTGGACCCGAAGAACTTCGACGAGAACAGCTTCGTGGACATCAACAAGGATGTCTGCGTGATCCCGCCCAACAGCTTTGCGCTCGCGCGGACCCTGGAGTACTTCCGCATCCCGCGCAACGTGCTCACCATCTGCCTGGGCAAGAGCACCTACGCGCGCTGCGGCATCATCGTCAACGTCACGCCCTTCGAGCCCGAGTGGGAAGGCTATGTGACCCTGGAGTTCAGCAACACCACCCCGCTGCCCGCCAAGATCTACGCGGGCGAAGGCTGCGCCCAGGTGCTGTTTTTCGAGAGCGACAAGGACGATGTCTGCGAGGTCAGCTACAAGGACCGCGGCGGCAAGTACCAAGGACAGACCGGGGTGACGCTGCCCAAGGCTTGATTTGCATCAAGGCCGGCTGGCTGGCGCGCCGATAGCATCGGTCGCCATGTCCAGCAATCCCGTCTTCCCCGCTTCCCCCGACCCCATCCCCGCCAGTCAGCCCCTGCCGCACCGCAAGGTGATCCGCAGCTGGCTCGCCCCCATCGTCGAACGCCGCACCGCGCGCGCCATCGCCTTGCTGGCGCTGGACTGGGCGATCTTTGCTGCGCTGATGGTGGCCACCGTGCTGCTGTCGGCGTGGTGGTCCAAGCTGTTGTGCGGCCTGGCGGCGGGCTTCATGATCGGGCGTCTGTTCATCATCGGCCACGACGCCTGCCACCAGAGTTACACGCCGCACCGCAAGCTCAACCGCGTGCTGGGCCGCATCGCCATGCTGCCCTCGCTCACGCCCTACAGCCTGTGGGAAGTGGGGCACAACGTGGTGCACCACGGCTACACCAACCTCAAGGGTGTCGACTTCGTCTGGGCACCGCTGACCCGCGCAGAATTCGAGGCCCTGAGCCCCGGCCAGCGCAGGCTGGAGCGCCTCTACCGCAGCGGCTGGGGCCCGGCGGCCTACTACCTGGTGGAGATGTGGTGGAAGCGCATGTTCTTTCCGCGCAAGACCTACCTGGGCACGCGGCGCGCCGAATTTGTGTGGGACGGTGTGATCGTGGTAGCCACCGCTGCCGTGTGGATTGGTGCGCTGGTGGCATCGGCCCTGGCCACCGACCAGTCTGCCGCCTTGCTGGTGGGCCTGGGCTTCGGCGTGCCCTTCCTGTTCTGGAACGCCATGATCGGCTTCGTGGTCTACGTGCACCACACCCACACCGCCGTGCAGTGGCACGACGACAAGATTGCCTGGGCGCGCGCCGCGCCCTTTGTGTCCACCACCGTGCACCTCACCTTTCCCCTGCGCATCGGTGCGCTGTTGCACCACATCATGGAGCACACCGCGCATCACGTGGACATGAGCATCCCGCTCTACAAGCTCGAAGGCGCGCAGCACTTGCTGGAAACCACTTTGCCCGGGCGTATCACGGTGCAGCGCTTTTCGTGGCGCTGGTACTTCGACACCGCGCGCCGCTGCAAGCTCTACGACTTCGAGCGCCGCTGCTGGACCGACTTTGAAGGCCGGCAGACCAGTCCCTGCCAGACGGCCGTCGCTTGAGTTGCAGCGGCCCGGATAATGGGCCGCGCAGCGACTCCCGCTGCGCAGGAGACGCAGCATGAAATGGGAAAACAACCGCGAGTCCGACCAGGTCGAAGACCGGCGCTCCAGCCCGGGCCGTGGGCGGCTCGGTGGCGGCGGGGGCAAGCTCGGTCTGGGCACCATTGCTGTTGCGCTGGTGGCTGGCTGGATCTTCGGCATCAACCCCATGACCATCCTGGGCGCGCTCAGCGGCGGTGATCTTTCGCCCGCCGCCCAGGTCGAAACCACGCAGGGTCCAACGCAGGCACCCACCGACGACATGGGCCGCTTCGTTGCTGCTGTGCTCGGTGGCACCGAAGACGTGTGGGGCCCCATGTTCCAGCAGGCCGGAGCGACCTATCAGAAACCGCGCCTGGTGCTGTTTCGCGGCGCCACGCCCACGGCCTGCGGCACCGGCCAGTCGGCCATGGGGCCGTTCTACTGCCCGGGGGACCAGAAGGTCTACATCGACCTCAGCTTCTACGACACGTTGCGCACCCAGCTCGGCGCGCCGGGCGATTTCGCGCAGGCCTATGTGATCGCGCACGAGGTGGGCCATCACGTGCAGAACCTGTTGGGCATCACCGGCAAGATGGACGAGATGCGCGGCAAGGTCAGCCAGCGCGAGTACAACGCCATGTCGGTGCGGGTGGAGCTGCAGGCCGACTGTTTCGCCGGCATCTGGGCCCACCACAACCAGAAGACCGGCAACATCCTGGAACCGGGTGATGTGGAAGAAGCCATGAACGCGGCCGCTGCCATCGGCGACGACGCCCTGCAGCGCAAAAGCCAGGGCCAGATCGTGCCGGACAGCTTCACCCACGGCACCAGCGAACAGCGCCAACGCTGGTTCAACAGCGGCCTGAAGACCGGCAGTGTCCAGGCTTGTGACACCTTCAAGTCAGCCAGTCTTTGAATGGTGCGCGGGCGGAGTTCGGCGAAAAACGGTCAAAGTGCGACAATAACGGGCTAACTTTGATGCCCATGACCCAATCCTTTTCCGAACTGTCCCTCTCCCCCGCCATCGAGCGTGCCGTGGCCGAAATGGGCTACGAGACCATGACGCCGATCCAGGCGCAGGCGATTCCCGTGGTGCTGCAAGGCCGTGACGTGATGGGTGCCGCCCAGACCGGCACCGGCAAAACGGCCGCTTTCACGCTGCCCCTGCTGCAGCGCATGATGAAGCACGAAAACGCCTCCACCTCGCCCGCACGCCACCCTGTGCGCGCCCTGGTGCTGCTGCCCACGCGCGAACTGGCCGACCAGGTGGCCGAGCAGGTCAAGCTCTACGCCAAGTACACCAACCTGCGCAGCATGGTGGTGTTCGGCGGCATGGACATGAAGCCGCAGACGGCCGAACTGAAAAAGGGCGTCGAGGTGCTGGTGGCCACGCCGGGCCGCCTGCTCGATCACATTGAAGCCAAGAACTGCGTGCTCAACCAGGTCGAATACGTGGTGCTCGACGAGGCCGACCGCATGCTCGACATCGGGTTTCTGCCCGACCTGCAGCGCATCCTGTCCTACCTGCCAAAACAGCGCACCACGCTGCTGTTCTCGGCCACCTTCTCCACCGAAATCAAGCGCCTGGCCGGCAGTTACCTGCAGGACCCGGTGACGATCGAGGTGGCGCGCTCCAACGCCACCGCCTCAACCGTCGAACAGCATTTCTACAGCGTGGGCGACGACGACAAGCGCATCGTTCTGAAGAAGATCCTGGCCGAGCGCGGTCTCAAGCAGGCCTTTGTCTTCGTCAACAGCAAACTGGGCTGTGCCCGGCTGGCGCGTTCGCTGGAGCGTGAGGGCCTCGTCACCACCGCGCTGCACGGCGACAAGAGCCAGGACGAGCGCCTGAAAGCCCTGGAAGCTTTCAAGAGCGGCGCGGTCGACCTGCTGGTCTGCACCGACGTGGCCGCACGCGGCCTGGACATCAAGGATGTGCCGGCGGTGTTCAACTTCGACATACCGTTCAACGCCGAAGACTACGTGCACCGCATCGGCCGCACCGGTCGTGCCGGTGCCTCCGGCCTGGCGGTGTCGTTCGTGAGCCCGCGCGACGCGCGCCTCATGGGCGATCTGGAAAAACTGTTGGGCAAGAAGCTCGAACTCGAAGCGCTCGAACTCGAAGCGGACAAACGCCCCGCTGGTCGCTTCAACGACGGCCAGCGCGCATGGCAGGCCGCTGAAGGTGGCGATGAGCGCCGCGAACCGCGCGAAGCCCGTGAGAGCCGCCCAGCACGTGACCGCGAGGTCCGCAGCGAATCGCGGATGGATGGCCGCCCGTCACCCGCCAGCCGCCCGGTGCGTGCGCCGCGCGCACCGGCCGACCCGTTGTTCGACAAACCCTACGAACCCAGCGCCACTGGTGACACGCCACCTTCGTGGGAGGCTTCGGCCCGCGCCACCGCGCGCACCGTGTCGCCCAACATCAAGTCACGCAAGAAAGTGCCGGCGCTGTTCAAGAGCGCACCCGCACCGGTGGTGGCCGAGCCTGTCCCGGCACCGGTGCAGCAGGACTGAGCGCAGCCGCCCGCTGCGAACGATCAAAACCCCTTGCCGGGCTTCCTGGCTTGTTCGCAGCGCACTTCGATGCGCTCCACCCGCCCTGGCTCGCCGAGAATGCGAGCAGCCGTCAGACAGCCTCCCCACACACAGCCCGTGTCCAGCGGCAACACGCCTTCGCGTTGCACATTCCCCAGCGTCGACCAGTGGCCAAACGCCACCGGTACGCCAGCCGTGCGTCGGCCCGGTACGTCGAACCACGGCACGAAACCAGGCGGCGCGCCATCGGCACCTTCCTTGGTCTCGAACTCCATCACGCCTTGCGCCGTGCAGAAACGCAGCCGCGTGAAGGCATTCACCACCACCCGCAGTCGATCGACACCCTGCAGCGCATCGCTCCAGAACGCCGGCTCGTTGCCGTACATCTGTTGCAGAAAACCGGTCCAGTCGGGGCTGCGCAGCGCGCCCTGCAGTTCGTGTGCGCGCGCCAGGGTGTCGGCCACGTCCCACTGCGGCAGCACGCCGGCGTGCACCATGAGCCAGCCGTGTTCAAACAGCGCCATGGGACGCTGCCGCACCCAGTCGAGCAGCGCTTCACGGTCGGGTGCGGTGAGGATGTCCTGCACGGTGTCGCTGCGGTGCAGCTTGCGCACGCCGTGCGCGGCGGCAAGCAAGTGCAGGTCGTGGTTGCCCAACAAACAATGCGCGGAACCCTGCAGCGCCGTGAGTCGGCGCAGAACTTGCAGCGATGCGGGGCCGCGGTTCACCAGGTCGCCCAGCAGGTACAGCGTGTCGCGGCTCGGTGAAAAGTCCAGCTCGTCGAGCAGGCGGCCCAAAGGCTCGTCACACCCCTGCACATCCCCAATCATGTAAAGTGCCATCGGCCGATTATGGACACCCTCCTCATTGTTTTTCTCACGCTGCTCAACGGCGCATTCGCCATGTCCGAGCTGGCACTGGCCTCCAGCCGCAAGGCCCGCCTGGCCGCCATGGCCGAGGCGGGTGACAAGGGCTCCATCACCGCGCTGAAGCTGCTGGAAAACCCCACACAGTTCCTGTCGTCGGTGCAGGTCGGCATCACCTCCATCGGCATGCTCAACGGCATCGTGGGAGAGGCCGCTTTCAGTGGTGATCTGGGTCTCTGGATGGAGGCCAAGGGACTCACCGAGGCCACCGCGAACATCCTGTCCACCGCCGTGGTGGTCGTGGTCATCACCTTCATCACCATCGTGTTCGGCGAGCTGGTGCCCAAGCGCATCGGGCAGCTCTATCCCGAGGCGGTCTCTCGTTGGGTGTCACGCCCCATGACCTTCGTGGCCACGGCCGCCAAGCCCTTTGTGTGGCTGCTCACGCACACCACGCAAGGCATGCTCAAGCTGCTGCGCATCGACACCAACGCGGTGCAGCACGTGACCGAAGAAGAGATCAACGCCAGCCTCGAAGAAGGCGTGGACGCCGGCATCATCGAAGAGCACGAACACCAGATGGTGCGCAACGTGTTCCTGCTCGACGACCGCCAGCTCACCTCCATCATGGTGCCGCGCTCCGAGATCGAATGGCTGGACGCGCAGGACAGCATCGACGTGGCGGTGCAGCGCGCCTGGACCACCGGCCATTCGTGGTACCCGGTGTGCCGCGGCGGACTGGACGACGTGGTGGGGGTGATCCACCTGCCGCGCATGCTTGCCCTGCAGTCCGAAGGCAACAACGAAACCCTGATGCGCCATGTGCAGCCCGCCGTGTTCGTGCCCGAAACACTCACCGGCATGGAATTGCTGGAGCAGTTCCGCGAACGCGCCACTCGCATGGTTTTCGTCGTGGACGAATACGGCGTGGTGCAAGGGCTGCTCACGCCGCTGGACATGCTGGAGGCCATCACCGGTGAACTGTCGCCGCACGCGGCGGTGGACGCCTGGGCCACGCAGCGCGAAGACGGCGCGTGGTTGATCGACGGCGCCATGCCGGTGACCGAACTCAAGTCGCGGCTGGACATCGACGAGCTGCCCGACGAGGACAAGGGTCGCTACAACACCGTGGCCGGTCTCATGCAGACGGTCGCGGGTGACCTGCTCGCGCAAGCCGACAGCGTGGAGTGCGCGGGCTGGCGCTTCGAGGTGCTGGTGCTCGATGGCCGGCGCATCGACCAGGTGCTGATCTCGCGCCTGCCCGAGCCAGAGACCACCCTCGAAGCCGACGGCTGACACCCGCGCAGCGCGTCTGCCGGGCCGTTGCCCGGCGCTGCTTCCCATCCGGTTTTCCGACAGCTCCCGTGCCTGGAGCGGGTACGGTCACGGCCTGTTGATTAAGAGTTTATTAATTGAGAGGCGACTAACTTTGAATTTACCTTATGTGACATCGTTTCTACAGTCCGGTCATGCCCAGCGTTTCACAACCCCGACCCGAGGAGACCACGTGACCGACACCAACGACGACAGCATCATCACCGATGCCAAAAAAAGGTACAGCGCAGGCGTGCTGAAGTACAAGCAGATGGGCTACTGGCAGCCCGACTACGTGCCCAAGGACACCGACCTCATTGCCATGTTCCGCATGACGCCGCAGGAAGGGGTGGATTCCGAAGAGTGCGCCGCCGCCGTGGCCGGCGAGTCGTCCACCGCCACCTGGACCGTGGTCTGGACCGACCGCCTGACGGCCTGCGAGCTCTACCGCGCCAAGGCTTACCGCGTCGACAAGGTCCCCAACACCGGGCCCGGCACCAAGACCGAGCAGCAGTACTTCGCCTACATCGCCTACGACCTCGACCTGTTCGAGGGTGGCTCCATCGCCAACCTCACCGCGTCCATCATCGGCAACGTGTTCGGCTTCAAGGCGGTGAAGGCGCTGCGCCTGGAAGACATGCGCATTCCGGTGGCCTACCTCAAGACCTTCCAGGGCCCGGCCACGGGGGTGATCGTCGAGCGTGAGCGGCTGGACAAGTTTGGCCGGCCGCTGCTGGGCGCCACCACCAAGCCCAAGCTGGGCCTCTCGGGCCGCAACTACGGGCGTGTGGTGTACGAGGGCCTCAAGGGTGGCCTGGACTTCATGAAGGACGACGAGAACATCAACTCGCAGCCCTTCATGCACTGGCGCGACCGTTTTCTGTATTGCATGGAAGCCGTGAACAAGGCGAGTGCGGCCAGCGGTGAAGTGAAAGGCCACTACCTGAACGTGACCGCCGGCACGATGGAGGAAATGTATGCCCGCGCCGAGTTCGCCAAGAGCCTGGGCAGCGTGATCATCATGATCGACCTGGTGATCGGCTACACGGCCATCCAGAGCATGGCGCTTTGGGCGCGCAAGAACGACATGATCCTGCACCTGCACCGCGCCGGGAACTCGACCTACTCGCGCCAGAAGAACCACGGCATGAACTTCCGTGTGATCTGCAAGTGGATGCGCATGGCGGGTGTGGACCACATCCACGCCGGTACCGTGGTCGGCAAGCTCGAAGGCGACCCGATGATGATCCGCGGCTTCTACGACACGCTGCTCGACACGCACACGCCGATGCAGCTGGAGAAGGGCCTGTTCTTCGAGCAGGACTGGGCGTCGCTGAACAAGGTGATGCCGGTGGCCTCGGGCGGCATCCACGCTGGCCAGATGCACCAGCTGCTCACCTACCTCGGCGACGACGTGGTGCTGCAGTTCGGTGGCGGCACCATTGGCCATCCCATGGGCATCCAGGCCGGTGCCACGGCCAACCGCGTCGCGCTTGAAGCCATGGTGCTGGCGCGCAACGAAGGTCGCGACATCTGGAACGAAGGCCCGCAGATCCTGCAGGACGCGGCCAAGTGGTGCTCGCCGCTGAAGGCCGCACTCGATACCTGGGGCGACATCAGCTTCAACTACGAATCGACCGACACCGCGGACTTCGTGCCCACGGCCACCGCATCTGCTTGAAGGAGACCCACACCATGATGACCAACCACGGCAACCGCCTGACGCAGGGCCAGTTCTCGTACCTGCCCGACCTCACCGATGCGCAGATCAGCAGCCAGATCCAGTACGCGCTCCAGCACAACTATGCGGTGGGTATCGAATACACCGACGACCCGCACCCGCGCAACACCTACTGGGAAATGTTCGGCAACCCCATGTTCGACCTGAAGGACCCGGCCGGCATCCTGATGGAGATCAACAACTGCCGCAAGACCTTTCCGCAGCACTACGTGCGCGTCACTGCCTTCGACTCGACACAGGGCGTGGAGTCGCCGCGCATGTCGTTCATCGTCAACCGCCCCACCCGGGAACCGGGTTTTGGCCTGGCGCGTACCGAGGTGGAAGGGCGGCAGGTGCGCTACCGCATCAGTTCGTACGCCACCGACAAGCCCGAAGGCGAACGCTATTAGACAAGGGCTCCCCCCCGCGCCGCGCTTTCAGCGCGTCACCCCCTGCAGGGGGCGATACCTGCGGCCCGGCAAAGCCGGTTCCGCGGTATCTCTGGGGGAGACACGTCGTTCCGGAGACGTTCCATGAACTCAGAAACCCCCAGCAGCCCTCGCACTGTGGCCGATGTCCTGGCGCAAAGCCAGGTCGAAGCGGTCATGGACGAGCTGGACCGCGACCTCATCGGGCTGGTGCCGGTGAAGACCCGCATCCGCGACATTGCGGCGCTGCTGGTGGTCGACAAGCTGCGTCTGACTCTCGGCCTGCAGGCGCAGACGCCATCGCTGCACATGAGCTTCACCGGCAACCCCGGCACCGGTAAAACCACGGTGGCCCTGCGAATGGCGGAGATCCTGCACCGCCTGGGCTATGTGCGCAAAGGCCATGTGGTCAGTGTCACGCGCGACGACCTGGTCGGCCAGTACATCGGCCACACCGCGCCCAAGACCAAAGAGGTTCTCAAGAAGGCCATGGGCGGTGTGCTCTTCATCGACGAGGCCTACTACCTCTACCGTCCCGAGAACGAGCGCGACTACGGGCAGGAAGCGATCGAGATCCTGCTGCAGGTGATGGAGAACCAGCGCGACGATCTGGTGGTGATCCTGGCAGGCTACAAGGACCGCATGGACACCTTCTTCAAGTCCAACCCCGGCTTGTCATCGCGCGTGGCGCACCACCTCGATTTTCCCGACTATGGCCAGGGTGAGTTGCTCGACATCGCCGATCGCATGCTCGGCACCATGAACTACCGATTTGGCGAAGGCGCACGCGAAGCGTTCGAGAGCTACCTGCAGCGCCGCATACCACTGCCGCACTTTGCCAATGCGCGCAGTGTGCGCAATGCGCTGGACCGAGCTCGCCTGCGCCAGGCCAGCCGCCTGTTTGTCGACCGCGACCGCGAACTCACCCGGGACGACCTCACCACGCTCATGCCGGCCGACATCCTGGCCAGTCGGCTGTTCAACACCGACGCAGCGGGCTGAGGCGTGGCCGCCGTTTGCGACGAGGGTGGATATTTGTCACGCCCGGGGGGTGCATTGCGTGCGAACTAGTTCATGAAGGTCCATGAAAAGGCGCTCTTGTAGCGCCTTTGAAGTATGTTGCTGCCGGTCCGAAGTGAAGACCATCTGCCCCACCGAACGATCGGCAATATGGGCCAGCAGCCCAGCGTCCTGCCAGATCGTTGCAGATCAACGATTTCACAGGACCCACACCATGACCTCCGTCTTTCGCCTTGCACTCACCGTGCCCTTGCTGGCCATCACCGCCTGGTTGTCCGCCTGCGCGGGCGACAAGGCTTCGCCCCTGAGCAGCGGGCTGTTTGCCCACGTGTCCCTTGAAAGCCTCGGACTGCCCACCGCGCTGGCCGCGGTGCGCCCGCACGACACGGCAACCCATCTGCGGGCCTCGGACGCCGACGCCGGCGACGTGTTCGGTGCGGCAGTGGCCCTCTCACGCGACGGCAACACCCTGGCCGTGGGCGCCGAGCTGAAGTCCGCACCGGGTGCGTCCGAGGCGGTGCCCGCCGCGGGCACGGTGTACGTGTACACCCGCACACACCGGGGCTGGCGTGAACAGGCCCGCCTGCTCGCGCCCCAGCCCACCAGCGGCAGCGGCTTCGGCCACAGCCTCACGCTGTCCGACGATGGCAGTCGCCTCGCGGTGGGGGCACCGTTTGAATCGCACGCCGCCGCCCGCGCCGGCGAATCGCTCGCGGGCGACCAGGGCGTTGTGTATGTGTTCGAGCGCAACGACAGCGGCTGGAGCCAGCCCGCGCGCCTGCAGGCATCCAACGCGGCCAGCTTTGACTGGTTCGGCATGAGCCTGTCGTTTGCGGGTCCGGGGGACACCCTGGCCGTGGGCGCACACCGTCACGACGCTGCCGATGCGCAGGGCGCCCGCAGCGACAGCGGCGCGGTGTATGTGTTCGCACGCACGGCCGCGGGTTGGGCCGAACAAGCGGTGCTGACGGCTGCGCAATCGCTGGAAGGCGCGCAACTGGGCCAGAGCGTGGCGCTCTCGATCGATGGCCAGACACTGGCCGCCGGTGCACGCGCGTCGGGCCTGGGTGCCGTGCACGTGTTCCGTCGCGATGGTGCCCTCTGGCGCGAACAGGCGGTGGTGACGGCCGCCAACGCCACGCCCCAGAACCCACTGGGTTCACAGGTCGCCCTGTCGGGCGACGGCACCACCCTGGCGGTGGGTGCGAGCGCCCCCGAAGGCACCGCGGTCCGTCAGCGATCGGCCGGCAGCGCCTACGTGTTCGTGAACCAGGGTGGACAGTGGCAGCAAGCCGCGCGCATCCGTGCGTCCAACAGCCGCTCGGGTGACGCGTTCGGAGAGCGGCTCAGCCTGTCGGCCGACGGCCGTGTGCTCGCCGTGTCGGCGGTGAACGAGTCCAGCGCGGCACGCGGTCTGGGTGGCCAGCAGGCGGACGACACGGCGCAGGCCGCGGGTGCCGTGTATGTGTACAGCCGCCAGGGTCAACGCTGGGACCAGACCGACTATGTGAAGTCCAGCCGTACCCGCACGGGCGACCAGTTCGGCTCGGCGCTGGCGCTCTCGGGCGACGGCCGCCAGCTGGCGGTGGGTGCGCGCCTGGAAGACGGGGTCTGGAGCCTGCGCGGCTGGCTGCTGAACGAGCGCCCCCAGAACAGCGGTGGCGTGCACCTGTATTCGCGCAGCTGAACGTCGCGATCAGCCGCGCTCGAAGCGTTCAATGTGCCACCAGGGCGGCAACAGGCCACGCACCTCGGGCCGGGCGAAGCGGTCGTCCATCAAGACCACCACACCCCGGTCCTCCGGGCCGCGGATCACCCGCCCCGCGGCCTGCACCACCTTCTGCAGGCCGGGAAACAGGTAGGCGTGGTCGTAGCCCCGGCCGTGTTTCAACTGCAGCCGTGCGCGCAACTGCTCGTTGAGCGGGTTCACCTGGGGCAGGCCCAGCGTGGCGATGAAGGCGCCGATCAGGCGCTGGCCCGGCAGGTCGATGCCTTCACCAAACGCTCCTCCGAGCACCGCAAAGCCGATGCCCTGGCTGTTGTCGGTGAAGCGGGCCACGAAGGCGCTCCGATCGACCTCTGCCATGCCGCGCGACTGTGACCACAGGCCGATGTCCGGGTGGGCCACGGCAAAGCGCGCCAGCACCTGCTGCAGGTACTCGAAGCTGCTGAAAAACGCCAGGTAGTTGCCCGGCTTGGCGTGGAACTGATCGGCCATCACCGCCACCACCGCGTCGAGCGATTCGGCGCGGTCCTGGTAGCGGGTGGAGATGTGCGGCGTGATGCGAACCTGCAGCTGCGCCGGGTCGAACGGAGAAGGCACCTCCAGCCGCGCCACGTCGGTGGGCAGGCCAAGCAGGTGGATGGCGTGGTCCATGGGGCTGAGCGTGGCCGAGAACAGTGTGGCGCTGTGCGCCGCCTGCCAGCGCGGCTCCAGGTGGGGCGCGGGCACCAGGTTGCGGATGGCCAGCCGGGGCCGGGGCGCGCGGGTGCGTGCGGCCGCCTCGGTGCGGGTGATCTCCACCAGCGAGTGGTCGCCAAACACCTCGGCCACGCGCACGAAGTGCAGCACCTCGAACAGCCAGGCCTGTACCCGCACATCAGGCGCTGTCGCATCCAGCGCGAGGTGTTCCGAGAGGTCGGCGGCGTGCTGCTGCAGCGCACCCACCAGGCCCTCGGGCACATCGTTCTGCAGCAACTGCCCGGCCGCTTGCCCACGGCCCAGGGCTCCCCAGAAGCGGTGCAGGCGATCAAGCGAGGCCTTGAGTCCTTTGGGGGGCGTCTTGCGCAGCGCGGCCAGCGTCAACGGGTCGAGTTCGGCGCTGTACATCAGCCGCGCGCGCTCGATCAGGTTGTGCGCTTCGTCGACCAGCAGGCCGACGCGCCAGGGCTCGCCCACGGTGAGCGCCCAGGCGTGTGCGCTGAGGTCGAAGAAATGGTTGAAGTCGCCCACGACCACGTCGCTCCAGCGCAGCATGTCCTGGCCCAGGTAGTAGGGGCACACGGCGTGTTTCAGTGCGACGGTGCGCAGGCCCGCCTGGTCCAGCCACGCGGTGTGCGCAGCTTCGTCGCGCGCCTGCGGCAGCCGGTCGTAGAAGCCGCTGGCCAGCGGGCACGAGTCGCCGTGGCAGGCCTTGTCGGGGTGCTCGCAGGCCTTCTCGCGCGCCACACGCTCCAGCACCCGCAGCCGGCCGGTCGATGCGGTGGGTTGCAGCAGGCGCAACGCGTCGAGCGCGAGCCGGCGGCCCGGTGTCTTGGCGGTGAGGTAGAGCAGTTTGTCGGTGCCTTGCGCGGGCACGGCCCTGAGCGCGCCGAACAGCGTGGCCATGGTTTTGCCGATGCCGGTGGGCGCCTGCACGAGCAGGTGGCGGCCATGGCTGTGTGTGCGCCAGGTGGCGCCCGCCAGCTCGCGCTGGCCCACACGAAAACCGTCGAAGGGAAAGGTCAGCGTCTGCAGCAACGCGTCTCGCGCCCGGCGGTGCGCCTGCTCACTGCGCGCCCAGCCCAGGTAGCGTGAACACAGGTCGTTGAAGTGTTGGCGCAGTTCGTCGGCGGTGTGCCAGGTGGTCAGCACGGTCTCCAGGCGGGTGTCGATGTTGAAGTACACCAGCGCCACCTCGATGCGCTCCAACCCCAACTGCTCGCACAGCATCCAGGCGTACACACGCGCCTGCGCCCAGTGCAGCGCGCGGTGGTTCTCGCGCACCAGCGCCACGTCGCCGCGGTGCGTCTTGATCTCTTCCAGCCGCGGACCGGCGGGATCAAAACCGTCGGCGCGGCCCTGCACCAGCAGGTCGCCGAAACGCGAACGCAGCGGCATTTCGCGCTGGTAAGGCGCTGCCCGGCGCGCGGTCACGGCCTCGTGTCCTGCCACGCCGTCCTGCGCGGTGGGCGAAGGCGTGAAGCGCAGGTCCAGGTCACCGGCCTGGGCGGTGAAGGCGCAGAGCACACGCACGGCCACCTGCAGGCCCTCGGCCGATGGGTTGTTGTCGGGGGTCACGGCGGGAACACGGTCACAGGTGCGCCGGGCTGCCAGGGTGGCAGCTTGTGCATGCAGGCGGCCATCAGCGTGCTCGCGGCCCAGGCGTCGTGCCAGCGCCGCGTGGCCACCCACGGCGATGTTGCCCACCAGGCGGTGTCCACCGCGGCGAACTGGCGCACGAACGGGAAGATGGCCGCGTCCGCCAGGCCCGGCTGTTCGCCGCCGAGCTGCGATGTATTGGAGAGCTGCGCTTCAAGCGGAGCAATGAGGCACGCCACCGCGTCGTCTCGCCACGCTTGAGCGCTGCGTTCGGGGTGCCGCTCCGCATACTTGTAGCGGTCGAGGGCGTGTTTGAAGGCCCCGTCACAGGTGTCGGTGAGCGCGCGCTGGTCCGGCGTGTTGCCGCGTGCCAGCCAACTGTCCACATCGCTCTGGCCCAGCGCCCAGCGCATGATGTCCAGGCTCTGCGCGATCACCTCGCCCGAAGGCAACTGCAGCACCGGCACCGTGCCCGCCGGCGACGCCGCCAGCATGGCCGCCGGTTTGTTCGACAGCACCACCTCGCGCAGCTCCACCGCCACGCCGGCCTGGTACAGCGCCAGGCGCGCGCGGATGGCGTAGGGGCAGCGGCGGAAGGAATACAGGATGGGCAGCACGGGCCGCCATGATGGCACGCCCGGTGTCCCCGACCGGTCGCTTCCGAGCGCATTCCCCATGTTCAACCGGGCGGGTGCTGGACACAATGGCACCAGGGCCCGCCGCCCGAGGAGCAACACCATGAAAACCCTCACCGACCACCTCAGCCAGTACGCCGCCTACCACCGCGACCGACGAAACATCATCACCCATTTCGTGGGCATTCCCATGATCGTGCTGGCGGTGGTGGTGCTGCTGGCGCGACCCTCCTTCGTTGTGGCCGGGTGGCCGGTCTCGGCCGCGACCGTGGCCGCCATCGCGTCCACGCTGTACTACCTGCGCCTGGACCTGCGCCTGGGCGCCGTGATGGGAGCGGCGCTGCTGGGCTGCCTGTGGCTGGCCCAGGCCACGGCAGCACTGTCGACCGGTGCGTGGGCTGCTGTGGGTGTGGGCCTCTTCGTGGTGGGCTGGATCATCCAGTTCGTCGGCCACATCTTCGAAGGTCGCAAACCGGCTTTTGTGGACGACATCACCGGCCTGATCATCGGCCCGCTGTTCGTGGTGGCCGAGGCCGGTTTCCTGCTGGGACTGCGCCCCGAACTCGAAGCGCAGATCGAGCAGCGTGCGGGGCCAACCCGCCCGGGTCCTGCAGGTCCAGCGCAGGCGCGTTAACCTCGTTTTCTTTTCAAACCATTCCCTGTCGAGGCCCCATGGAAGACCCACGCTGCTGCGGTACCGGCACCTGCATCATCAACGAGGACGGCCAGTGCTGGTGCGGCCAGACCTGGGACGGTGAACGCATGTGTTTTCCCGAGGCCCGGCCGACATCACCACCCACGGTGTCCGGCGCGCAGCCGCCTGACGACGAACCGGCCAGCTGACCCGCCCTGCTGGCCGGGAAATGTGGCTTTCCCGCACGGTATCGGTTGGTCACCGTACAGACCCACTGGGCCAAATGCCCGAGGCTCGCATCTTTGCCAGGCGCTTGCGCGTCTGGGACCCACCCCGGAGATGCCCCATGCTTCGTGCCCCATCCCCATTCCTGTCCCAACTGCCCGATCTGCCCGCTCCGCATGGCGCGGCGAGCGCTGCACGCACCATCTTCACCCAGCGCACCAATGCCGTGGTGCCGCTGCACTGGCTCTCCACCGCCGCCGCGTTTTCCGGCACGGGTGGCCTGGTCAGCGGCGATGACCTGGCAGAGCTGATCCGGCACCGTTGCGAGGTGGCAGGCTGGTTGCCCGAATCGCAACCGGTGTCGCTGGTGGCGCGCTGGATCGTGACCCGGTCCGTGGTCTCGCTCGACAGCCCCTGGGGCCCGATGTTTCCGCTGTTCCAGTTCGACCTGCCCACCGCCGCGGTGGTGGATGCCATGGCACCGCTGCTGGACGAACTGCGCCCGGTGTTCGACGATGTTGAGCTTGCGTTGTGGTTCGTCACGCCCAACGACTGGCTGGGCGGCGCCCGCCCGGTCTCGGCCATGCACCACAGCCTGCCCGCCGTGTTGCAAGCCGCGCGCGCCGACCGTTTTGTGGCCGGCGGGCACTGAGCGAGCCGGGTCGGGGGCTTGGCCAGGCAGACCGAGGCAGCTGGTGTGCCGCGTTTGCCAGGCTTCTGAATGACGTCAGACCTCGCTCGGGTCAGGGGGCGTTGCTGGATGTTCAACGCTGTTGCGCACGCTCAATGGCATCCGGGCAGCACCGCTTCAACATCTTTCCTGTCTTGTCCCCCCTATCCCACAGGAGCAACACCATGAACGAACTTCGCACCATCGACCCCTTTGCCCTCGATCCCTTCGACGATGCATTCCGCTCGCTCATGCGTCCATGGCGCATGGAGATCCCCCAGGCGGCTCCACGCATCAAGATCGATCTCACCGAGCAGGAAGGCAGCTACGTCGTCAAGGCCGACATTCCCGGCGTGAAGAAGGAAGACATCGACGTGCGCGTCGACGGCAACACGGTCACCATCAGCGCCGAGCTGAAGTCGGAGAAGGAAGAGAAGGGCAACGGCGACCGCGTGTTGCGCCGCGAGCGCCAGGAGGGCTACGCCAGCCGCAGCTTCAGCCTGGCCTGCCCGGTGGATGACGGCAAGGTGCAGGCCAGCTACAAAGACGGCATCCTGGAACTGACCCTGCCGAAGAAGGCCGACACCGCCAGCAAACGCATCACGATCCAGTGACGCCCTGAACGCGCTGGCCCACTCCGGCGTTCGCGGGCAAGACGGCCAGGTCCCCGCTGGCCCAAAGCCGGTGAGGACCTGCTCAATGCGCCATCAGCACCGGCAGCGTCATTGAGGCCAGCACCGTGCGTGTCGCACCACCCAGCACCCACTCGCGCGTGCGGCCGTGTCCATAGCAGCCCATCACGAGCAGGTCGGCCCCTACGTCCGCCGCCATCGACAGCAGGCGTTCGCCGACATCGCTGTCTTCAGAACCACCCGCGTGCGTTCTGAGGTCCACGCCGTGCGTCTTCAGATAGCCTTGCAGCGACAGCAGCGGCGCATCCACGTCCTCGCCGAAACAAACGGCGTGCACCTGCCCCGCGCGTTGCAGCCAGGGCAGGGCCGCCGACAGGGCGCGGGCCGAGGTCCGGGTTTCCTTCCAGGCCACCAGCACCGTGCGGCCGACAGGGCCGATGGCGCCGGTGTACGGCACGATCAGGCCGGGGCGACCACTGTCGAGCAGCACGCTGGAGACAAAGTCGGAGGGCAGTTCCGCAGCCGCGGGGTCGTCCGCGTTGCGCTGGCCCAGGATCACCAGATCGGCATACAGGGCTTGCCGCGCGAAGCCCCACGGCCCATCCGCCAGCGGATCAGCCCAAAGAAGCCGCCCATGGCCGGCAGCGATCTTCTGGAACCCGGTGCGGATCTTCCCGAGGGCCTCCTTGTCCAGCTCCCTCATGGCCGCAACCGCGGCGCCCGCGCCCTCCATGGCGAACGGGTAGCGCACCAGGGCGGTCAGCAAGCAGGGTTGCCCGGTGACCTCGACCCCGAAATCGTCGGCCAGTTGGCGCGCGAGTGTGATGCGCTCCTGCGTGCGGGCCGAACTGTCGAGGTGCAGCAAGATGGTTCCGGGAGTCTGCATGGTGATTCCTTGGGCGGTGTGCTCGGGAAGGGCCGAACTTAACGCCGGCCGCCGGGGGCCAGGTTGCGCAGGATCAATGCGGAAGAAAACCAGCGCCGGGGCGTTTCATTGAGCGCGCTCAACGTGCCCGGCATCACCGCCCCTAGTCTCTTCATGGACCCGTGGCTGTGGTCATGCAGCGGCGGTCCAGGTGCAACAGGCATTCACAGGAGACAGAGATGAAGCAGACATCAGGCAGCACGGCGCGCGCGCGAACAGCGGTCAAGCGTCCCCCCATGGCGATGAAGGCCCAGGGAGACGGCCATGCCCTTCCCGAAGGGCCCGAGGCTGAGGCCTCGCACGCCATGCGCATCCACGAAGTGGCCTACGCGCTCTACGAGGCCCGGGGTTGCGTGGATGGGCACGCCCTCGAAGATTGGCTCGCGGCCGAGGCGGCCGTGTCTGCCGACGGGCATGGCACCCGGTCTTCGGCTGGCGACCACTGACCACTGACCGCTGCCGCAGCACGGTTGCTCAGTCCCGCGTGGCCCAGTCCAGCGCAGCCTTGCCACCCGCAGCCGAGGCGGTGCTCACCAGCGTGCCCCAGGCCATGTCGATCAGCGAGAGCTTCCAGGGCCAGTCCTTGAGCGTGGCCCAGTTGGTCAGGTCGTAGGTGGCGTAGGTGAAGAAGCCGAACAGCGCAGCCATGGTCAGCGTCGTGGCCCAGCTGTGGGGCGCGGTGTGCGGCGCCACGGCAAAGATCACCAGGCCCAGCGCGAACAGCAGGTAGAACACCACGGCCACCGGCACATTGGGCGCGGCGGCCATGAGGTGACCCAGGCCTTGCTGGTACATCGGCTTGGCGATCACGCCGAGCCAGATCAGGTCGAGCACGATCATCACCAGGGCGGTGCCACCGTAAGCGGCGAGGTACTTGTTCATGGTGTCTTTCGGAAAACTCGGGGTGGTTCTTGGTCGTTCAGGGCTTCTGGCTCACGCGCCAGATCACGTTGCCCACGTCGTCGGCCACCAGCAGCGCGCCTCGTGTGTCCACTGCCACGCCCACCGGCCGGCCCAGCGCCTCGCCTTGTTCGCTGAGGAAACCGGTCAGTACGTCGACCGGCTGGCCCGCTGGCTGGTTGCCCTGGAAGGGCACGAAGATCACCTTGTAGCCGCTGTGCGGGCGGCGGTTCCATGAGCCGTGCTGGCCGATGAACATGCCGCTGGCAAACGGTGCGCCCAGCGCGTTGCCGGTGGACGAGGCCAGGCCGAGCGAGGCGGTGTGCGGGCCCAGCGCGTAGTCGGGCTTGAGGGCCGTGGCCACCAGGTCGGGGCGGGGTGGTTTCACGCGCACGTCCACCGTCTGGCCGAAGTAGCTCCAGGGCCAGCCGTAGAAGCCGCCGTCCTTCACCGAGGTGAGGTAGTCGGGCACCAGGTCGCTGCCGAGTTCGTCGCGCTCGTTCACCACGGTCCACAGCGTCTGGCCCGAAGCATCCCAAGCCATGCCCACGGGGTTGCGCAGGCCGGAGCCGTACACGCGGTTCGCCCCGGTCTTCACGTCCACCGCCCAGATGGCGGCGCGGCCCACCTCGGCCTCCAGTCCGCGTTCGCCCACATTGCTGTTGGAGCCCACGGCGACAAAGAGCGTGGTGCCATCGGGGCTGGCCAGCAAGTTCTTGGTCCAGTGGTGGTTCACGCCGGCGGGCAGCTTCACCAGCTCGGTGGCGGGCGCGGTGATGGTGGTGTCGCCACTCCGGTAGGGGTAGCTCACCACCGCGTCGGCGTTGGCCACATACAGGCGCTCGCCAATGAGCGCCATGCCGAAGGGCGAGCGCAGGTCGCGCAACAGCACCGAGCGGGTGTCGGCCACGCCGTCGCCGTTGGCGTCGCGCAGCAGGGTGATGCGGTTGGCGCTGGGCACACCCGCACCGGCACGTTTCATCACCTGGCCAGCGATCCAGTCCATCACACCCGTGGTTCCGGCGGGTTTGGGCGGCGCGTTGCTCTCGGCCACCAGCACGTCGCCGTTGGGCAACACCATCAGCCAGCGCGGGTGGTCCAGTCCGCTGGCGAACGCGCCCACGCGCAGGCCGGCGGCGGGCACGGGTGCTGCACCCGCAGGCCAGCCTTTGGCGGGCGCGATGTTGACGGTCGGGATCAGCGTGGTGGCGGGTTCGGGCAAGGTGGGGGTGGGGCCAGTGCCTTGCGCCACCGAGAGCTTGGCGGACTCGGCGCAGGCACCCAGCAACAACACGCTCGCCAGCACGGTGGGGAGCAACAGGAGCGGGCGTGGTGAACGCGTTTGGGGGGCTTGGTTCATCTGCCCAGCCTAAGCGGGGCGGCGGGGCATGTCCATGCATAGCCCTTCGAGGTGGTAGCCTCAATCCTTTGTGTGGGCTACCGAACGGACGTGGCCCGGCTCCTTGCGTAGCGTCCGGGGTGGCCGCCCGCTTCGGGCCGCGCCGTACTTCGAAGAACAACCGATGCCAGAGCAACGCGCCCCCGACTCCCAACCCGCTGCCTTGCTCAAGGCCGGATCGTTGCAGACAGCCATCCTCAACAGCGCCAACTTCTCGATCATCGCCACCGACGAAAAGGGCGTGATCCAGATTTTCAACGTGGGTGCCGAGCACATGCTGGGCTACCACGCGGACGAGGTGATCGACCGGGTGAGCCCGAGCGACCTGCACGATCCCATGGAGGTCACGGCCCGCGCGGTGGCCCTCACCACCGAGCTGGCCACGCCGATCGCTCCCGGTTTCGAAGCGCTGGCTTTCAAGGCTTCCCGCGGCATCGAGGACATCTACGAGCTCACCTACATCCGCAAGGACGGCAGCCGTTTCCCCGCCATCGTCTCCATCACCGCGCTGCGCGATGACCACGAGACGCTCATTGGCTACCTGTTGATCGGCACCGACAACTCCGCACGCAAGCTGGTGGAGCAGCAACTCAACGAAGCGGTGGCCGCAGCCGAAAAAGCCAACCTCGCCAAGTCCGACTTCCTCTCCAGCATGAGCCACGAGTTGCGCACGCCGCTCAACGCCATCCTGGGTTTTGCGCAGCTGGTCGAGTCGGGCACGCCCACGCCCACGCCCACGCAGAAGCGCAGCGTTGACCAGATCCTCAAGGCCGGTTGGTACCTGCTGGAGCTCATCAACGAAATCCTGGACCTGGCGCTCATCGAGTCGGGCAAGCTGTCCTTGTCGGTGGAGCCGGTTTCGCTGACCGAGGTCCTGACGGAATGCCGCGCCATGGTCGAGTCCCAGGCGGCGCAACGCGGCATCGGCATGGCCTTTCCGCGCATGCCGGCCCAGGGCTATGTGAACGCCGACCGCACGCGCCTCAAGCAGGTGCTGATCAACCTGCTGTTCAACGCCATCAAGTACAACCAGCCCAACGGCCGCGTGTCGGTGGAGTGCACCGAACAGACCGCAGGCACCTTGCGCATCAGCGTGCGCGACACCGGCGCGGGACTCACGCCCGAGCAGGTGAGCCAGCTCTTTCAGCCGTTCAACCGGCTGGGCCAGGAATCGGGGCATGAAGAGGGCACCGGCATCGGCCTGGTGGTCACCCAGCGGCTGGTGCACCTCATGGGTGGCGACATCGGCGCCGACAGCACCCAGGGCGTGGGCAGTGTGTTCTGGGTTGAAATGGCCCTGGCCAGCGCGCCGGGCCTGGCACTGGAGTTGACGGAAGAGCAGCCAGCCCCACTGGCCGCCGATGGTGCAGAGATGCACACCGTGCTGTACGTCGAGGACAACCCGGCCAATCTGGAGCTGGTCGAGCAGATCATCGCCCGCCGCTCCAACCTGCGCCTGCTGGGTGCCGCCGATGCGAGCCTGGGCATCGAGTTCGCGCGGGTCTACCGGCCCAAGGTCATCCTCATGGACATCAACCTGCCGGGCATCAGCGGCATCGAGGCCATGAAGATCTTGCGCAGAGACCCCGTCACCGCGCACATTCCCATCATTGCGCTCAGCGCCAACGCCGTGCCGCGCGACATCCAGCGTGGCATGGAGGCCGGCTTCTTCAACTACATCACCAAACCCATCAAGGTCGGCCAACTCATGGACGCGATCGATGCGGCGTTGGCGGTCTCCAGCCTGCCAAAGGGTATGGACACTCAGCAGGACATCGCATGACCATCACCGCCCAAGACATCCTCAACGCCCGCATCCTGATCGTTGACGACCAACAGAGCAACGTGATGCTGCTGGAAGAGATGCTCACCAGCGCCGGTTACACCCAGGTGACCACCACCATGGATCCGGCCGCCGTCACCGGCATGCACCGCCGCACGCCGTTCGACCTCATCCTGCTCGACCTGCAGATGCCCGGCATGGACGGTTTCCAGGTGATGGAAGGCCTCAAGGCCAACGCGATCGACGACTACATCCCGGTTCTGGTGATCACGGCGCAGCCGGGCCACAAACTGCGCGCGCTGCAGTCAGGCGCCAAGGACTTCGTGAGCAAACCCTTCGACATGCTCGAGGTCCGCACCCGCATCCACAACCTGCTGGAAGTGCGCCTGCTGCACCAGCGCCTGGCCAACCTGAACCACGCGCTGGAGCTCGAAGTGCAGGAGCGCACGGCCGAGCTGCGCGAGAGCGAGGCGCGCTACCGCGCACTCACCGAGCTGGCCACCGACTGGTACTGGGAGCAGGACAAGGAAGGTCGTTTCACCCGTGTCTCGGGCCCGGTGCTGGAGATGCTGGGCATGCGTGTGGACCCGCTGGTGGACGGGCCCGAGGAGCCCGCGGCCGACGACGGTTGGAACCTGGTGCAGCGCGCCGGCCTGCAGGCCCGCATTGCAGCCCGCACACCGTTCCTGGACGTGCAGCTGGACCACGTCTCGCCCAAAGGCGAAAAGCGCAGCTACCGCGTCAGCGGCACGCCCATGTTTGACGGCGCCTGCAACTTCATCGGCTACCGCGGCTTCGGGGTCGAAATCCTCACGTGAGCGGCGAGGGCGTGGTGCCGTCAGCCCAGGCCGAACAGCCGGGCTCCCGCCCAGCCCAGGGTGCCGCCCAGGCCCAGACCCAGCAGCACGTCGCTGGGAAAGTGGGCACCCGCGTAGACACGCGCCCAGGCCGTGGCCAGCGCAATGGCGCCCAGCACCGTCAGCAAGGGGTGAGCGGGTGCCGCCACCGCCATGAACCCGACCACCGCGCCCATCACGGCCGCGTGGGTGCTCGGCAGACCGGCACGGGGGCCGTGCTTCAGGTGGTTGTGGCTGAGACCCACGGCAAACGGTCGGGGCGCGGCCCAGAACACCGCGCATTGTTTGCTGGCCACTTGCGCCACCGTGGCCGTGACCAGCACCTGCAGCAACAACCATCCACCCGCAGGCATGGTGCCTGCCATGATCACCAGCGTGAGCAACATCGGTGCCCAGCTGCGGTGGGCGATGGCACAAGCCACCGGCAGCAGCAGCAGGCGTGCACCGTGGCCAGCCCTCATCCATCGGAACAGCCACACGTCGAAGCGCCGCAGACCCCAGGTGTCGCCGTTGGCGCTGGTTGGGAAAGCCGGTTCCATGGGTGGGCGCTCAGTTGGACTGCGGCAGGCTGTCAGCCCGCACCGACAGGTTCTGGATGCGCGTGTCGGCCGCAGCTGCGGTGTCGGCCACGCCATAAGGGGTAAGCCGCGGATACCGGTTTGCCATGTGGCTGGAGAAAGCGTTCTGCTCGCTGCCGGGTGTGGTGAACAGGTTGCCGCTGGCGGACGCCAGGTTGTTGCGGTTGGGCGCCGACAGTGCGGCAAACGGGTAGGCATCGCCGCCATTGGCAAGGAAGCCCAATGTGACCATGCGGTAGGTGCGCGCGGCCACTTCGGGCGTGAAGGCACCCTGCGCGTACACCACTTCGGGACCAGTCAGGGGGCCGTTGCCGTCCGGGTCGTCGACCACGATGGTGCGCACGCGTGAGCCCGCGGCCTGTGTCGGGTCGAAGCTGAAACGCAGACCCGCGATCTGCGGGAATTTGCCCTGCGTGGAGTTCACCAGCCAGTCGGAGACGCCATGCTCCAGCAGCGCCTTGAGTTCGGCTGGCGTCACGCTGAGCAACGACAGGCCGTTGTTGAAGCGCAGGGCAAACTCGATGTCGAGTTGCGAGATGTCGCCGGCCTGCTTGTTCACCGTCGGGTTGGCCCTGGTGATGCCTTTCACACCGGTCGTGGAGCCGGGGGGCGCATCGACCGAACCGAGCGATGAACGAATGCCGCCGCCGTTCTTCAGCGACAGCGTGGTGCTGCCGTCCAGCGTCTGCGCGTAGGCGAGGTTGGCCTCTGCCGTCAGGTTGCCCAGGTTGGTTTCCTGGTTGCGCACCAGCACGCGGTCGCCTTCCAGGTACACGCTGGCTGCGCCAAACAGGTTGCCGTCCTTGGCCGCAATCACGGCTTGAATCTTGTCGGTGATGGCCACCACACCGGGCTGGGCGTCGGCCACGGTGAGCCCGGCGCGCGCGAGTCCGTCGGTGTCGGTGGCCCAGGCGCCGTTGAGGTTGATGTCGAGCTTGCCCGTGATCACGCGGCCCTGCGCATCGAAGGGCAGCACGATGCGCCCGAGGTACTTGTAGTCGGCGTCCACGTTGACCACCAGCACCGGCTCGTTGGCCGGCGAGGTGTAGCGCAGTGGGTAGACACCACCGTTGGTGTCGCCGGGACGCACGCGGTCGTTGGCGTCGTACAGGCCGGTGTTGGAGCCGCCCGCGATGATCAGGTCAACCCCGCGCAGGCGCGTGGCGAGCTGTTGCTCCACCTGCAGCTGCTGCATGTGGGCGAGCAGCACGATCTTGTTGATGCCCTGGTCGGTCAGTGCTTTCACCGAAGGCTGAATCTCGGCGACCAGTTTGTCGATGTCGCCCACGTCGGCCCCGCTCGGCGCCACGCCGATGTTGCCCACCGAGGTGATGCTCGGCAGTGTGGGTGTGCTCGCGCCCACCACGCCGATGCGCTCGCCATTGACCGTGATCACCGTGTACCTGGCGAGTTTGTTTTTCAGCGTGGCCGCCTCTGCACCGTCGTTGGCCGCGCTGGCCAGGCTGACGAGGTTGCTGTCGCTGGTGAAGGTCAGGTTGCTGGACAGGTAGGGGAACTGCGCCCCGCGCCAGGTGACGCTGCCAGAGCTGTTGGTGCTGAAGTTGATCAGACCGGCGAAAAAGTTGGTGCCCAGGTCCAGGTCGTGGTTGCCGACCGCAGAGGCCTGCAGGCCCATGAGGTTGAGGATCTCGATGTCGCCACGTCCCGCGCCGCTGGCAACGAGCTCGGGGTTCAGCGAAGCGTCGTCGGACGCGTTGAAGAATGGCCCTGGAATGTAGTTGTCGCCCGACGAGAGAAACACCGTGTTGTTCGGCATGTCGGCGCGAAAGCGTTGCACCAGCGCCGACAAACCTTTGGCGTTGGTGACCAGATCGCCGCCGCTGTCCATGTCGGCCACATGCAGCACCTGCAGGCTGAAGGCCGTGTCGGGCAGAGGGACTGCGGGGGGCGGGCTGTCGCTGCCACCACCACAGGCCGCCAGCGAGAGCGCGAGCGCTGCCGCGAGCAAGGTGGTGTGAAAGACGGACCGTGTCGACGGGCGGGTGGGACGTAGCGGCAAGTTCATCATGGGGTGAAATGATCAGGGTTGGTGGGTGCATCGCTGCGCCCCCGCAGTGTTGGTGCTCCCCATGTCGTTCTCATGACATCCCCACGGCACACCGGGCCGTTTCACCTCGATCGAATATCCTGCACCTTGTTTGATGCAACCCGGACACCGCATGACTTTCAACTGGACCAACCCCTACCCCACCGTGCGCAGCCCCGTGATGGCGCGCAATGTCGTTTCCACCTCGCACCCGCTGGCCTCCTCGGCCGGCCTGCGCATGCTGCACAAGGGCGGCAACGCGGTGGACGCGGTGATCGCTGCTGCCGCGGCACTCACCATCGTCGAGCCGATCTCCAACGGCCTGGGCAGCGACAACTTCGCGATCCTGTGGGACGGCGGGAAACTGCACGGTCTCAACTCGTCGGGCGTGGCCCCGGCCACCTGGAACACCGACTACTTTGCGCGCCGCCACGGCGGCAAGATGCCCGAGCGCGGCTGGGACTCGGTGACCACACCGGGTGCGGTGGCCGGCTGGGTGGCCTTGTCCGAGCGCTTCGGCAAGCTGCCGTTTGCCGACTTGCTGGAGCCCGCCATCGAGCTGGCCGAGCGCGGCCACGGCGTGGGTTGCATCACTGCCGACAAGTGGGCGCGCCAGGTGCCGATCCTGAAAAACCAGCCGGGTTTTGCCGAGGCCTTCATGCCGCACGGCAGGGCCCCGACGCCGGGCGAGCGCTTCACCTTCAAGGCCGCCGGCGCCACGCTGCGCAAGATCGCCGACACCCGCGGCGAGGCCTACTACCGCGGCGAGATCGCCGAAGCGCTGGTCGCCCACGCCGCGGCCAACGGCGGCTCCATGACCCTCGCCGACCTCGACGCCTACCGCCCCGAGTGGGTGCTGCCGATCCAGAAGAACTTTGCCGGCCACACCGTGCACGAGATTCCGCCCAACGGGCAGGGCATCGCCGCGCTCATGGCGCTGGGCATGCTGGAGAAGCTGGGCATCGCCCACCTGCCGGTGGACAGCGTCGAGTCGCAGCACCTGCAGATCGAAGCCATCAAGCTGGCCTTTGCCGACACCTACCGCTGGGTGGCCGACGCAGGCCACATGAACGAGGTGAGCGCTGCCGACCTGCTGAGCGACGCCTATCTGGCCGAGCGCGCGAAACTCATCCAGCCGGGACGGGCGGGCGACTTTGCACACGGCACACCGCCGCGTGGCGGCACGGTGTACCTCACCGCCGCCGATGAGAGCGGCCAGATGATCAGCCTGATCCAGTCGAACTACATGGGCTTCGGCAGCGGTGTGGTGGTGCCGTCGGTGGGTGTGAGCCTGCAGAACCGCGGCTTTGGTTTCACCCTGACCGAGGGCCACCCCAACCAGGTGGCCGGTGGCAAGCGGCCCTTCCACACCATCATCCCGGGCTTCGTCACGAAGGATGGCCGCCCGCAGATGAGCTTTGGCGTGATGGGCGGCAACATGCAGCCGCAAGGCCATGTGCAGACGCTGGTGCGCATGCTGGCCCATGGGCAGCAGCCTCAGGCCGCTTGCGACGCGCCGCGCTGGAAGGTGGGCAGCGGCATGAATGTGGATTTCGAGACCACCATGGCGCCGGCCTTGTTGCAAGGCCTGAAGGGTCTGGGGCATCGCTTCGAGCCGGCTGCCGACGCTTACATGGACTTCGGCAGCGGCCAGTTCATCTGGCGCCTGGCCGACGACATGGAAGAGGGCTATGTGGCGGCGAGCGATTCGCGCCGCGACGGCCAGGCCGTCGGCTGCTGATGCAGCGTCCCCTGTTCAAGCCGGCAGCGGCGCTGCAGTTCGTGGTGAACGGACAGGCCGGCCACGGCGACGCCGAGGCCACGCGCGAGGTGATCGAGGCGGGTCTGCGCGAGGCGGGGCGCAGCGGTGCGGTGGTGTTTGCAGCGCCCGGCGAACTCGCGCGCGTGGCCCGCGAGGCCGCGACCCGTGCCCGCGCCGATGGCTCGGCGGTGGTGGCGGTGGGTGGCGACGGCACCATCAACACCGTGGCTCAGGCGGCGCACGCGGCCGGGTGCACCCTGGGCGTGATTCCCCGCGGCACCTTCAACTACTTTGCGCGCGAGCATGGCGCACCCCTTGAGACCGCCGAGGCACTGCGCTGGTTGCTCGATGCACGGCCCGAGCCGGTGCAGATCTCGGCCATCAACGATCAGGTGTTTCTCGTCAACGCCAGCCTGGGCCTCTACCCCGATCTGCTGCAGGACCGAGAGAGCTGGAAAGCGCGCTTCGGCCGCAGCCGCCTGGTGGCGTTTGGCGCTGGCATGGCCACGCTGCTGCGTGCGCAGCGCCGGCTCAAGCTCTCGATGGCCTGGGACGGGAAGGTCGTTGAAGTGCGCACGCTCACGCTGTTCGTGGGCAACAACCGCTTGCAACTGGAGCAGCTGGGCCTGGCCGGCACCGACACCCCCGCCGAAGACGCTGCCGCCGACGGGCACATCACCGCCGTGATCCTCAAGCCCATCGGCACCCTGGCCATGCTGGGGCTCATGCTGCGCGGTGCCCTCGGGCAGCTGGGCGAGGCCAGCGGCATCGAGCGCTTCGTGTGCCAGAGCATGGTGGTCAAGCCCACCCGGATGATGGGGCGGCGCAAGGTGAAGGTCGCGTTCGACGGTGAGGTGGCGTGGATGCGTTCGCCCTTGAACATTCGCGTGTTGCCACAGCCGCTCTGGTTGCTCAAGGCAGCACCGGAGATCGCGCCGTGAGTGTTCTGCTGCAGGTCTCCGATCCTCACTTCGGCACCGAACGAATTCCCGTGGTCGAGGCTTTGGTGGTGCTCGCTGCCCAACTGCGGCCCGACCTGGTGGTGCTCTCGGGCGACATCACGCAACGCGCCCGCGCCGACCAGTTCAGCGCCGCGCGTGCCGCCATGGACCGGCTGGGTGCGCCCCTGCTCGCGCTGCCCGGCAACCACGACATCGCACTGTTCGATCTCTGGAGCCGCTTCATGCGGCCCTACGCGCGCTACAGCGCGGCCTTCGGGCCCGACCTGGCACCCGTGTTCGCCTCGGGCGAGCTGCTGGTGATCGGCGTGAACACCACGCGCGCCCGGCGCCACAAGGACGGCGAGGTCTCCAGCGAACAGATCGACGCGGTGGCGCGGCAACTGCGCCAGGCCACCCCGGAACAACTGCGCGTGGTCGTGGTGCACCAGCCCATCGACGTCATGCGCGCAGAAGACCTGCCCAACCGCCTGCACAACCACACGGCCGCGCAGCAGGCCTGGGCCGCCGCGGGGGCCGACATCGTGATGGGCGGCCACATCCACCTGCCGTATGTGATGCCGCTGCCCGGTCTGGAGCGCCCCGTGTGGGCGGTGCAGGCAGGCACCTCGGTCTCCAGCCGCGTGCGCAGCGGCGTGCCCAACTCGGTCAACGTGGTGCGCTGGACGCCTGTGGCCGGCTGCGTGGCAGAGCAATGGGATTTTTCAGCGGCCGCTTCGGCCTTTGTGTGCGTCGCCAGCACACCCATCACACCGCAGCGCGGCTGAAGTCACTTCAGTAGTGCGGCGGCAGTTCGTCGCGCGGGTCGCGTGGTCCGGCCGACTGGCCGTCGTCACCCCCGCGCTGTCGCAGGCGGCTCACTTCGCGCAGCAGCAGGTCGATCTGTTCCTGCTGCCTGGCCACCAGGGCGTTCAAGGTGTCGAGCAGATCGTCGGCGTAGCTGGCCTTGATTTCCAGATCGGTCAGGCGTTGGTCGGTGTCGTGCACGGGAAGGGCTGAATCGTTCATGCCGCCATTGGACCGCATTTGCGCCGTCCAAAAAAAACCCGCGCCGGCAGGACGTGGTCCTGCATGCAGCGCGGGGAAGGGGGGGATCTTCAGAAAAGTCTGGTGGTCAGACGCGGGGTTCGCCGTTGGCGTTGACCAGGATGGTGCGGCCAGGCTGCGTGGTCATCTGCACGCGGTGACCGATGCCGTTGAAGGTGTAGGTCACGTCCCAGTACTCGGGCTGGCCGTTGCTGGCCTGGGTGCAGCGCTGCACATCCTGCGTCTGTGCCTGGCCGCCGAAGCCGTTGCGGCCCACGTTGGAGCCGACAGCCGCACCTGCGACCGCACCGCCCACGGTGGCGATGTCGCGACCGGAGCCGTTGCCGATCTGGTGACCCAGGATGCCGCCGATCACCGCTCCGGCGATGGCGCCGGGCACGTTGCGCTGCGGCTGCTGCACAACCTCTTCGCGCTCGATCCAGCAACGCTGGCCGGTGTTGGGGCCCACCACCGCGCGCACCGACGTCACAGGGGCTTCATACAAAGTCTCCTGGCTGCGGCGGCGGTAGTCGCGGCGTTCCTGCTGCTGTTGGGCCTGCGGGTATTGGCTCGGGTACTGGTACACAGGTGCGGGCTGCGCCTGAGGCTGCTCGTACACCGGGTAGGGGACTGCACAGCCGGCCAGGCCCGCCACCGCCAGGGTGGCCATTGCGGCGAGGCGCAGGGAAGGACTGCGGTGTTTGTCGATGTTGTTCATGGTGGTTTCCTGGTGTGACAGCCGGATGGCGAGGGGCGGTTTGTGTTCCCGGCCGTTGGGTTGAAGGATGTGGGATCGTGCGCCCCTGGTCTGTTCGGTAGCACGCACGAACGGTGTCGGCTCGGTAAAGAACGTCACCAGACTTGCATCTGGCGACGCGGCATGGGTGCGTCACCGAACAGACCCGCACCCCCTCGCGGCTTTACAAAGGAGTTCGCGTATCCGGACCTTTTCCGCTGGCGTGTCAATCAGGAGAATCCCATGCCGAAGTCCACCGCCTTTGCCCCGAGTTGGGACACTTCTTCGTTTGGGCACCCGGCCGACACCTCGCCCATGGAATGTTCGGCCCTGGCCGATCACCTCTCGGTGTGCAGCCGCTCGCGCGGCTCCTGGCCCGCCTTGCGCACCGGCGCAGCTGCGGTTGGCGGCTTCGTGATGCCCAGACTGGTCACCACCGTGTTCATCGTCACCCTGCTGGCCGGCACCACGTGGCTTGTGTCGTAGGTGACGCAGCGCGAAACAAGCGGTCATCCCGACTGGGTGCCGCCGCCTGTGCGGCGCATGCTGGACGCTGCGCTGGGTCCGGCGCTGGAGCCCATCCGGTCTGAAATCTTCGGCCTGACCCGTTTTGAACAACACGGCCGCAGCTTGGCCGAGTCGCACCACGCTGCGCGCGGGGTGTTTGGCAGCACCACGTTTTACCCACGCCTGCAGAGCAACATCCAGAGCCTGCGCACCTCGCACGAGCACATTGCCAGCCACGCGCTGAGCGGGCAGGACATCAGCCCCGGGGCCGAATGGCTGTTCGACAACTTCCACCTGATCGAAGACCAGCTGCGCGAGATCCGCGACGGCTTGCCCGCACGTTACTACCGCACGCTGCCCGTGTTGCAGGACGCGCCGCTGCAGGGCCTGCCGCGCATCTACAGCATCGCCTGGGCCTTCGTGGCACACACCGATGGCGCGTTCGACGAAACCCTGCTCACGCACTTTCTCAACGCCTACCAGGAAGTGCACGAACTCAGCCACGGCGAACTCTGGGCGCTGCCCACCACGCTGCGCGTGGTGCAGGTGGAAAACCTGCGCCGCCTGGCCGACCGCATCGCCAGCCACAAGGCCGCGCGCGAACTCGCCAGCCTGATCGCGCACCGCATCGACGAGCTGGACCTGGCCACCGTGCAGGCGCTGCACACCGTGGCCGAGCTTCGCGGCGTGGGCCGCGTGTTTGTCTACCACCTGGCGCAAAACCTCGACGGCCACCGCCCGCCCACAGGCGATGTGTTCCTGCAGCAGGTGCGCCCCTGGCTGCTGGAGGTCGTGCCCGACCTTGCAGCCCTGCAGGCCCAGCACCACGCGGACCAGGCGGCCGACCACCTGAGCGTGGGCAACGCCATCACCTCGCTGCGTCTCATCGGCGCGGCCGACTGGTCGGGCGTGGTGGAGCGCACCAGCCGTGTGATGCAACTCATGCTGACGTCCGACGTCTTCGCGGCCGAAGACGACGCCACCCGCAGCACCACGCTGCACCGCATCGAGCGCCTGGCCGTGCAGAGCCAGCGCAGCGAAACCGAGGTGGCCCGCGCGCTGCTGGTGTTGATGCAGGACGACGCTCACGCAGGCCATTGGCTGGCCGGTGGCGGTCGCGGTGCACTGGAGCAGCGCCTGGGCCTGCGCCACCGTGGCCGGGTGTGGCGGCGGCTGGCACTGCGCACGGCGCGTGTGCCCACCTACCTCACGGTCATGCTGGCCGGCTCGCTCGCGCTGGTGGCGGCGGTCTATGCGTCGGCCGCGCTGCCAGTCGATGGCTGGTTGGGCCACGCGGTCACTGCGCTGGTGTTGTTGCTCATGGTGTTCCCCGCTTCCGAGACGGTGGTGGCGGTGGTCAACCGGCTTATTTCCGAATCGGCACGACCCGCGCACCTGCCGCGTTATCTGCTGGCCGAGGGCATTCCAGTCCAGGCGCGTGTGATGCTCGTCATGCCGGCGCTCTTGGGCAGCCCGGCCGCGGTCGCGCCCCTGGTGCACCGGTTGCACCTGCACTTTCTGGCCAACCCCGAAGCCCACGCGCAATTCGCGCTGCTGAGCGACTTCGCCGATGCCGACAGCCCGGTGCTGCCGGGTGACGCGGCGGTGCTCGCCGCGGCGCAGGCCCAGCTCTCTGCGCTCAACGACAGCCACCCGGTGGCCCCGGGCGAAGCGCCGCGTTTCCTGCTGCTGCACCGCGAGCGCAGCCTGAGTACCACGCAAGGCCGCTGGATCGGCTGGGAACGCAAGCGCGGCAAGCTCGAACAGCTGGTCGCCGCGCTGGTGCAGGAGAACGCGGGGCCGTTCCTGCCGCTGGGCGAACTCTCGCGCATGGCGAGCGGCACGCGCTACCTGCTCACGCTCGACAGCGACACGCAGCTGCCCCCGGGCCGGCTGCGCGCGCTGGTGGGCGTGGCCGAGCACCCCGACAACCGGCCCGTGCTGGACGCCACAGGCCGTCGCGTGGTGCAGGGCTACGGCATCCTGCAGCCGCGCGTGGTGCCGCCGCTGCCCGAGACTTCGGTCACAACAGCCTGGCAATGGATCACCGCCGGCCAGCGCGGCCTCGACCCCTACAGCGCGATGAGCTCCGACGTGTACCAGGACGTGTTCGGCGAAGGCAGCTTCACCGGCAAGGGCCTGCTGCACGTGGCCACCATGCACGCAGTGCTGGGCAACCGCCTGCCCGAAGACCGCGTGCTCAGCCACGACCTGCTCGAAGGCGCGCTCGCGCGTTGTGCGGTGGTGACCGACATCACCCTGATCGAGTCCGACCCGGAACACGCCGACGTGGCCGCCTCGCGCCTGCACCGCTGGACGCGCGGCGACTGGCAGTTGCTGCCCTTCCTGCTGCGGCCGCGCCGCTGGCAGCTCTCGCCCATCAACCGCCTGAAGCTGCTGGACAACCTGCGCCGCTCGCTGGTCACACCCGCTTCCTTGCTGCTGCTGTTGCTGGCCATGTGGGGCGTGGGCCTGAATCTGGGCGCCGCACTGTGGCTGGCGCTGGCCGCGCAGGCCGCCGCTCCCGTGCTGGGCGCGCTCGCCGGCTGGGTGCCGCACCGCGCCAGCCTGCTGGGCGATCGTTTTGCCCGCGCCGCCGCGGCCGACACGCTGCGCGCGCTGCTGGGGGGCGTGTGGCACATCGTGCAGCTCCTGCAGCAGGCGCTGCGCGCGGCCGATGCTGTTGTGCGCACCGCGTGGCGCATGGCCGTGTCCAAGCGCCAGTTGCTGGCCTGGACCACGGCCGACGCGGCCAGCGCGGCCTTGCGCCCGGGCTTGGGGCCCTTGCTCAAACGCCATGCGCTGGAGCCGTTGGTGGCCTTGCCGCTGCTGGCGTTGCTCTGGCTCACCACGCCACAGCCGCCGGTGTTGGGCGTGGCCTTGCTGGTGCTCTGGGCGCTGGCCCCGCTGATGTCCTGGCTGGCCCACCAGCCATGGCCTGGCAGCGCGGAGCGACCGCTCGGCAGCGCCGACCGCGTGTTGCTCGACGACCTCGCGCGCGATACCTGGCGCCTGTTTGAACGCTGTGTCGACACGCAGAACCACCACTTGCCGCCGGACAACCTGCAGATCCTGCCGTACGACATGGTGGCGCACCGCACCTCGCCCACCAACGTCGGCCTGTACCTGCTGAGCACGGCGTGTGCGCGCGAGTTCGGCTGGATCGGCACACAAGACCTGCTGCAACGCATGGAAGCCACGCTGACCAGCCTGCAGCAGATGGAGCGCCACCGCGGCCATTTTCTGAACTGGTACGACACGCAAACCCTGCAGCCCCTGCTGCCGCGCTACGTGTCCACCGTGGACAGCGGCAACCTCAGCGTGCACCTGCTCGCGGTGGCCCAGGCCTGCCGACTGCTGGCGCGCGATCCCCACGCCACACAAGCCACGGCACAGGCATTGCAGCGCAGCCAGGAGCGGCTGGAGCCGGCCTTGCAGCACCAGCAGGCGTGGCTCGAAGCTGCCCTGGCGCAGCCGCTGGCACAGAGCGCGCTGGGCCAGGTGTTGCGCGTGCCGCTGCCCGACCCGTTGGACGCCGAGGCCGGCGCGGCTTTTGCCGAGCTGCTGGACGCCGCGTGGCTCGAGCTCGTGCGCATCCCGCACCCGCGCCCCGAGCCCAACCCCGCCCGCTCCGGCGAGAAGGACGAGATCGCGCGCGACCACGACAGCCTGCACGCGCTGCTGGGCGATCACTTGGCCACGCTGCGCTCGGTGGGGCTGGACCGCAGCGCTGCCGCCGAGGGCGGGGGACCACGCGCCACGCGCCGCCTGCTGGAACTGGCCGACCAGCTCGAACAGCTCGCCTGGGCGCCCGAGTTCGGATTTCTGTACCACCCCAAGCGCCACCTGCTGCACATCGGTTTCCGGCTTGACGACCAGTCGCTCGACAAATCGTTCTACGACCTGCTGGCCTCCGAGTCGCGCAGCACCAGCCTGCTGGCCATTGCCAAGGGCGACGTGCCCATGAAGCACTGGGCCGCACTCGGCCGCCCGCTGTTTGCCAACGGCCGCCACGCGGTACTGCGCTCGTGGTCAGGCTCGATGTTCGAGTACCTCATGCCCACGCTGGTGATGGCCGAGCCGCACGGCAGTGTGTTGCGTGAAGCGGGCAGCTCGGCGCTCATGGAGCAGATCGCGCATGTGCAGGGCAAGGCCATGCCGTGGGGCATGTCGGAAAGTGCCTACGCCGGGCGCGACCACTCGCTGGCCTACCAGTACGCGCCGCAAGGTGTGCCCCGTCTCGCGCTGCGCCGCACGCCGCTGGACGAGCAGGTGATCGCGCCGTACGCCACCGCGCTGGCCACGCTGGTCAACCCGCACCTGGCCTGCCGGAACCTGGGTCACCTCACGCGGCTGGCAGCGCGGGGTCGATACGGTTTCATCGAGGCGCTTGACTTCACCGCCGCGCGCCAGACGCAGGGCGGCCACTGCACGCCCGTGGCCACCTACATGGCCCACCACCAGGGCATGAGCATCGTGGCGCTGGCCAATGTGCTGCGCGACAACGTTGCCCAGCGCTGGGGCATGGCCCACCCCAGCCTGGAAGCGGTGTCGTCGCTGCTGCACGAGCGCACTCCGCGCGCCTTGTCGGCGCTGGTGCACCAGCCTCTGGCCAACCTGCCGCTGCAGGCGCTGCACCGCCGCGCGCAGGACCACGTGCGCACGGTGGTGCCCGGCCAACAGGCGCTGGAGCCCACACACCTGCTGTCCAACGGGCATTACAGCGTGAGCTTGCGCGCCAACGGCGCGGGCTGGAGCCGCTGGGGCGCCACCGGCATCACCCGCTGGCGCGACGATGCGCTGCGCGACGCCTGCGGCAGCTTCGTGTACCTGCGGCTGAACCCGCACACCGCGCCGGTGTCGGTGAGCAGCCATCCCGCGCCCGATCCGGCAGCCCTCTACCAGAGCACCTTCCACACCGACCGTGTGGTGCTGGAGGCCCTGTGGACCGAGCTCACCGTGCAGACCACGGTGTGGGTGAGCCCGGAGGACGACATCGAGCTCAAGCGCGTGGTGCTGACCAACCGCAGCGAGGCGGTGATGGAGCTGGAACTGATCTCGGCGATGGAGGTGACGCTGGCCCGCGCTGCGGCCGACGAAGCCCACCCCGCGTTCTCCAACTTTTTCGTGCAGGCCGACTGGCTGGCCGACCAGCAGGCCCTGCGCTTTGTGCGCACGCCGCGCCTGCATACCGAGAGCACCGTGCAGGCCGCGCATTTTGTGGCCGACGTGCGTGGCGAGGTGCTGGGCCTGAACTGCCAGACCGACCGGGCGCACTGGCTCGGGCGCAACCACAGTGCCGACCAGCCGCTGGCGCGCATGAACGCCGTGCCCACCGCATCCACCGCGCTGGAAACCGGGCTGGATCCGGTGGCGGTGCTGGGCGTGAAGCTGCGCCTGAAGCCCGGCGCGCAGGCCTGTGTGACCTTCGCCACCGCCGCCAGCGACCACCCCGCGCAGCTGATGGCCATCGTCGACAAGTACCGCCAGCCCAGCTCGGTGGAACGCGCCTCGGTGATGTCGGCCACGCTGGCCAGCATCCAGCTCGCGCCCGGGCGTCCGCGCATGGAGCATTTGCCCGCCTTCCAGGCGCTCACCACGGCGCTTCTGATGACCCTGCCCAAGGTGGACCTGCCGGTCACCGACGGCAAGGTCCTCCACGTGTGCGACCGCCGCACGCTCTGGCCGCTGAGCATTTCGGGCGAGCGCCCCCTGGTGCTGGTGAGCGCGGGTTCACCCCAGGGCCTGGGCCTGCTGCGCAGTGTGGTGCAAGCGCTCAACGAGTGGTCGCGCACCGGCGTGGCTTGTGATGTGGTCGTGCTCAGCAGCGAAGCGCATTCGTACCAGATGCCCTTGCAGCGCGAGCTGGCGCTGCTGCGCGAACAACTGCATGCGCCGCACTCAGGCGTGGTCATCGGCGCCTTGCACCTGCTGCGCCCCGACGCGCTGACACCCGAGCAGCTGTCCACGCTGGACGCGCTGGCGCGCATTCACCTGCGGGCCAACGGGGTGGGCTGGACGCAGCAGATACAGACCTGGAGCGCACGCTTCGACGCCGCGCAGGCCAGCCTGCGCAGCACGCCCCACGAGCGTGTTCCCACCCACGCGCCGCTCGCCGGGCCCACGCCATCGACCGGCGCGTTCGAGGCCAGTGGTCGGCGCTTTGTGTTCGAGGTGTCGGCCACCCAACGGCCACCCCGGCCCTGGGTCAACGTGCTGGCCAACCCGGCGTTTGGTGCCATCGTGTCGGAGACCGGGGGTGGCAACACCTGGGCCGGCAACAGCCGCCTGAACCAGCTCACCACCTGGGGCAACGACCCCGTGGCCGACACGCCGGCGGAATGGTTCCTGCTGCAGGACCGGCGCACGCACGAGGTCTGGAGCCTCGCGCCCTCGGCCTGGGGCGATGCCGAGGCGACATACAGCGTGGTGCACGCGCAGGGCCGCACCAGCATCAGCCACCGGCGCGGGGATCTCGACATCGCGGTGCACTGGAGCGTGGACGCCGAGACCGCGGTCAAGCAGGTGCGCATCGAGATCGTCAACCGCGGCCACCAGATGGCCCACCTGCGCACCGTGGCCATGGTCGAGTGGCTCATGGGCGAGAAGCGCAGTGACCGCGCCACGCTGCACACACGCCGTTGCCGGGTGGGTGGCCCCACCGGTCTGGTGGGCCTGATGGCCACGCAGACCGAGGCCGGTGCCGGATGGGGCGGGGGCACCGCGTTTCTGGTGGAAGCCCTCGCCACGCCGGGCGGCAGCGAAGGCCTGGACTGGACCTGCGACCGCGCCGCCTTTTTTGACGCGCAAGGCCAGCTGCGGCTGCCGCTGCGGCTGGGTCAGCGCCGCGGCGTCGGACTCGACCCGTGCGCCGCGCTCTCGCGCCCGGTGACGGTGCGCCCCGGGGCCACCCTGGAGCAGGTTTACCTGCTCGGCTTTGCTGCGTCACCCGCGGCCGCGCAAGAACTCGCGGTGCGCGCCATGAAGCGCGTGCCCCGCGAACGCGAAGAGGCCACCAAGGCCCGCTGGGACTCGCTGCTGGGCGCGACCACCGTCGTCACGCCCGACCCGCTGTTCGACGCCATGACCAACCGCTGGCTGCTTTACCAGACCGTGTCGTCGCGCCTGTGGGCCAAGGCCGGCTTCTACCAGGCGGGTGGTGCCACCGGTTACCGCGACCAGCTGCAGGACACCATGGCCCTCACCTGGGCCGCGCCGCGCCTGCTGCGCGATCAGATCGTGCTGTGTGCCTCGCGCCAGTTTGAGGCGGGCGACGTGCAGCACTGGTGGCATGCGCCCGGTGGCGCCGGCGTGCGCACGCATTTCTCCGACGACCTCTTGTGGCTGCCCTTTGCCTGTGCGCACTACCTGCGCACCACGGGCGACACTGCGGTTCTCGACGAGAGCGTGCCTTTCCTCGAAGACCTGACGATCGCGCCCGGCGCCGAAGACGCCTACGACACACCGCGCGTGAGCAGCGTGATGGCCAGCGTGTTCGAACACGCCGCGCGCACCATCGACCGCAGCCTGCCGGTGGGCGTACACGGCCTGCCGCTCATGGGCACGGGCGACTGGAACGACGGCATGAACCGCGTGGGGCACGAAGGCCGCGGCGAGTCGGTGTGGGTGGCGTGGTTTCTGTGTGCCGTGGTGCGCGACTGGATTCCGCTGGCGCGCGAACGCGGCGAGCACGAGCGCGCCGCGCGCTGGGAGGCCGCGTTGGCGGGCTGGAGCGAGGCCCTGGAGACCGAAGCCTGGGACGGCGGCTGGTACCGCCGTGCCTTCTTTGACGATGGCAGTCCGCTCGGTTCGCACACGCAGCCCGAGGCCCGCATCGACCTGATCGCGCAGGCCTGGTCGGTGCTCAGCGGGCAGGCACCGCTGGAGCGCCAGCGCCAGGCCATGGAGGCCGCCGCGGAGCACCTGTTCAACAACGACGCCGGTTTGCTCCAGCTGCTCGCGCCCCCGCTCGCCCGGGCACAGCCCAGCGCCGGCTACATCCAGGCCTACCCGCCGGGTGTGCGAGAAAACGGCGGCCAGTACAGCCACGCCGGCGTGTGGGGCCTCATGGCGGTGGCGGCGCTGGCCGTGCAGGAGCCGGGCGACTCGGCCACGCGCGACGAGCCCTACCGCCATTTCACCTGGCTGAGCCCGGCGCACCGCGCGCAAAACCCGACGTGGGGCGCCGCGTACGGCCTGGAGCCCTACGCCATGGCGGCCGACGTGTACAGCCAGCCACCCTGGGTGGGCCGTGGTGGCTGGAGCTGGTACACCGGCGCGGCCGGCTGGCTGCATCGCGCGGCCATCGAGTCCATCCTGGGCCTGAAGATGACGGCGCACGACCTGTGCTTCACGCCCTGCCTGCCGGCGCACTGGCCGCGCGCCGAGATCACGCTGGTGCGCGACGGCCGCACCCTGCGTTTTGTGCTGGTGCGCCAGAGTGCAGACGCGGTGCGCGCCACCTGGGGCAGCCAGGGCGTCGGCTTCCTGGCCGTGGGCGAATCGCTGGCCTGGGCCACGCTGCCGGCCCACAGCGTGTTTGTGGTTTCGCTGGAGACCGCGCCGGGGGGGTGACGATTTATATGTTCGGTTTCGTACGGACGCGAGTCTGGTTCCGTGCCATGCTCGCCACATATCCGCTAAAAAAGCAGAACGAGTGCCAGTTCGCCTTCCGCGACAGCAGCCATCACGGAGGAAAACCATTTGACCCAACCCGACTCCCCCCTTCAGAACCAGTTGCTGGCATCGTTGCCGGAGGCGGAATGGGAACGCTGGAACCCCCAGCTTGAGCTGGTCGATCTGCCACTGGGCAAGGTGCTGTACGAGTCGGGTGGGGCCATGACCCACGTTTACTTCCCCACCAGCGCCATCGTCTCGCTGCTGTATGTGCTGGAAAACGGCGCTTCGGCCGAAATCGCCGTGGTGGGTCACGAAGGCGTGGTGGGCATTGCCATCTTCATGGGCGGTGGCTCCACCCCGAGCCGCGCTGTGGTGCAGAGCGCCGGCATGGGTTACCGCCTGCGCGCCGAAGCGATCAGGGGCGAGTTCGAGCGCGCCGGCCCGGTGATGCACCTCATGCTGCGTTACACGCAGGCACTCATCACCCAGATGAGCCAGACGGCGGTGTGCAACCGCCACCACTCGCTGGACCAGCAGCTCTGCCGCTGGCTGCTGCTCAGCCTGGACCGCCTGCCCGGCAACGAACTGGTGATGACGCAGGAGCTGATTGCCAACATGCTGGGCGTGCGCCGCGAGGGTGTGACCGAGGCCGCGCTGAAGCTGCAAGCCGCCGGCCTGATCCGTTATGCACGCGGCCATATTTCGGTGCTGGACCGCCCGGGTCTGGAGCACCGCACCTGCGAGTGTTACCGCGTCGTGAAGATGGAATACGACCGCCTGTTGCCCGTCGCCGAAGCGCGCTGATTCTTTCGGGAAGATTGGTTCGTATGTTCGCTGTCAGACGGTTGAGTCCGGGCATGTGCCTCACAGTGGCGCCATGCCCAGCTCCGAAAACCACCTCATCGAACGCCTGCCCAACGGGGTTCAGAAACGTTTCCTCGCCCGGTGCGAGCCGTTTGAACTCAGGCTTTCGGCCGAGTTGAGCGAGCGCGGTACACCGCTCACGCACGCCTACTTTCCCAACACCGGCTTCATCTCGCTGGTGGTTGACGTCGACAGCTACCCTCCACTCGAAGTGGGCGTGGTGGGGCGCGAGTCCATGCTGGGGTCGGAGTTGTTGCTGGGGGTGGTCACTTCACCCTGGCGCTCGGTGGTGCAGGTGGCCGGCACCTGCTGGCGGATCGACGCACAGGGCATGCGCCAGGCCATGGCCGACTTGCCCACCCTGCAGGCGCTCCTGCAGCGCAACCTGATGGTTCGGGTGCATCAGCATCAATCGCTGGCGTCGGCCAGCGCCGGCCAACGCCACTGAGGGGCCTTTGCGCATGCTGCACAAGTCGCGTTGGGCTGTGGCGGGGATCGTGGCGCTGCTGTGTGCTGTGGCCGGCGTGCTGATCGCCAATTTTGTCGGCGGCGAAACCAAGATCGAACGCCGCATCGAACGGCTGTATTCGCTGGACGATCCCCGCTTCGTGCAGGAGCTGGGCGTGTTGCTGGGACCTCCGTTTTTACCGGGCACCCAGGTGCAAGCGCTGCTCAACGGCGACGAGATCTTTCCGCCCATGCTGACCGCCATTCGCGGTGCGAAGGTGTCGATCACCTTCGAGACCTACATCTACTGGTCGGGCGACATCGGGCGCCGGTTTGCAGAGGCACTGGCCGAACGTGCGCGCGCCGGGGTGAAGGTGCATGTGCTGCTGGACTGGGTGGGCAGCGCGAAGATGGACGAGGACCTCATGGCCCTGATGGAGCAGGCCGGCGTGCAGGTGCAGCGGTTTCATCCACCGCACTGGTCAAACCTGGGCCGGTTGAACAACCGCACCCACCGCAAGCTGCTGATCGCCGATGGCCGCCTCGGTTTCACCGGCGGTGTGGGCGTGGCGCCGCAATGGACCGGCCGCGCGCAGGACCCCGAGCACTGGCGCGACACCCACTTTCAGGTGGAAGGCCCGGTGGTGGCGCAAATGCAGTCGGTCTTCATTGACAACTGGATCAAGGTCACGGGCGACGTGCTGCACGGGCCGGATTACTTTCCCGTCCTGTCTCCTGTGGGTCCGTCCCTCGCGCAGATGTTCAGCAGCTCGCCCAGTGGTGGCAGCGAGAGCATGCAGCTCATGTACCTGCTGGCCATCACCGCAGCTACGCGCACCATCGATCTGTCGGCCGCGTACTTCGTGCCGGACGATCTCACGCTGCAGGCCTTGACCGGTGCGTTGAAGCGCGGCGTCAAGCTGCGCATCGTGGTGCCGGGCGAACACATCGACAGCGACACCGTGCGCAACGCCTCGTGGGCCACCTGGGGACCGCTGCTCCAGGCCGGTGCCACCATCGCCGAGTACGTGCCCACCATGTACCACTGCAAGCTGCTGATCGTCGATGGCCTGCTCACCTCGGTGGGCTCCACCAACTTCGACAACCGGTCGTTCCGCCTCAACGACGAGGCCACGCTGAACATCGTGGACCAGGACTTCGCGCGCATCCAGACCGCCACCTTCGAGGCCGATCTCGCGTTGGCGAAACCGGTGACCTACGCGCAGTGGCAGGCCCGGCCCGTGCGCGAGAAGTTCACCGAGTGGCTGGCCTCGCTCATCGACACCCAGCTCTGATCCATTTCGCTCCAGCCCCGCTGTGTGTACGGTGGCAGACGGAAGCGCGACCGCTGAGCGTTCAAGATGGTCCAGGGATTGCCGGGCGCTGTGCCCGTGCAACCCGCATGAGTTCACCCTGGGAGGGGTTCCGCTTGTGTACCAGGCGGACCCCATGCAGCACACCAACAACCATCTCATTGAACGCTTGCCCAAGGGCGTCCAGAAGCGTTTTCTGGCCCTTTGTGAACCGTTCGAGCTCGTGCTTTCAACCGAGTTGAGCGTGCGCGGCGCTCTGCTCACACACGCCTACTTTCCCATCACCGGATTCATCTCGCTGGTGATCGACATCGAGACCCACCCACCGCTGGAAGTGGGCATGGTCGGCGCCGAGTCGATGCTCGGCTCCGAACTGGTGCTGGCCCTGGCCAACACCCCCTGGCGCGCGCTGGTGCAGGGCGCAGGCTCCTGCTGGCGCATTGAAACGAAGACCCTTCGCCAGGCCATGGACGACATGCCGGCGCTGGAAAGTCTGGTGCAGCGCAGCCTGTTGATCCGCCTGCACCAGCAGGCGCTGGCGTCGGCCTGCGAGCGTTTCCACCCCATCGGCCAGCGGCTGGCGCGCTGGTTGCTCATGAGCCAGGACCGGGCGCACGCCGACCATTTCCATGTCACGCAGGAGTTCATCTCGTTGATGCTGGGCGTGCGCCGCGTGGGGGTCACCCAGGCCGCGAGCGATCTTCAGAAGGAGGGGCTCATCCAGTACACGCGGGGCGAGCTCAAGGTGCTGGATCGAACAGGGCTGGAGGCCAGGGCCTGCAGCTGTTACGAGGCCGACAAACTGTTGCACGACACGCTCATGAAAGCGAAGACCTGAGCGCGCAGCGAACGCCCGGGGCTGCGTGGCGCAGCCGTGCGAGCGCGATGTGTTCGCCAAAGCACCGACGCGGCCGGGGTGAAGGCCGATGCTCGGAGGGTCAGACCAAAACCACCAACCGATCGGAGCACACCTTGAACGCACCCTTGAAACCCCTGGACATTCCGGCGCTGCGCAAGAGTGCGCGCCAGCACATGGAAGAGGGCGCCGTGACGGCCGGCTACAGCGCCGACCGCACCGAAATCATCGCCCTGCTCAACGATGCACTGGCCACCGAGCTCGTGTGTGTGCTGCGCTACCGCCGCCACCACTTCATGGCCAGCGGCATCCACTCGCACGCCACGGCGGCCGAGTTTCTGGTGCATTCGAACGAAGAGCAGGGCCACGCCGACCAGCTGGCCGAACGCATCGTGCAGCTCGGCGGAGAGCCCGACTTCTCGCCCGACTCGCTCACCAAGCGCAGCCACGCCGAGTACGTGGAGGGCAGCTCGCTGACCCAGATGATTCGCGAAAACCTCGTGGCCGAACGCATCGCGATCGACAGCTACCGCCACGCGATCGAGTCGGTGGGCAACGACGACCCGACCACGCGCCGCCTGCTCGAATCCATCCTCGCGGTGGAAGAGGAGCACGCCGACGAACTGGCGGATCTGCTCACGCAAGTGCCCGCCCCATCCAACTGACCGAAGGAACACCGATGGCGAAGAACCAACCGCAAGACGCCCACCTGGGCACCGGTGGCGAACTGCACCAGCAGGCCAACGCAGAACACCCGCCCTTGACCACTCAGCAAGGTCTGGTGGTCTCGGACAACCAGAACTCGCTGCGGGCCCACCCCCAGGGTCCCACGCTGCTGGAAGACTTCATCCTGCGCGAGAAGATCACCCACTTCGACCACGAGCGCATTCCCGAGCGCGTGGTGCACGCGCGCGGCACCGGTGCCCACGGCTACTTCGAGCTCACGCATTCGCTGGCCGACTACACCACTGCCCAGGTGCTCACCGAGGTCGGTGTGAAAACGCCGGTGTTCTCACGCATTTCCACCGTGGCCGGTGGGTCGGGCTCGTCCGACACGCCGCGCGATGTGCGTGGCTTTGCGATCAAGCTCTACACGGCCCAGGGCAATTGGGACATCGTGGGCAACAACATCCCGGTGTTCTTCATCCAGGACGCGATCAAGTTCCCCGACGTGGTGCACGCGGTGAAGATGGAGCCCGACCGGGGCTTCCCGCAAGCCGCCTCGGCGCATGACACGTTCTGGGATTTCATCTCGCTCACGCCCGAGTCCATGCACATGGTGATGTGGATCATGTCGGACCGCACGCTCGCGCGTTCGCTGCGCATGATCGAAGGCTTCGGCGTGCACAGCTTCCGGCTGATTGATGCCCAGGGCAACCCGACTTTTGTGAAGTTCCACTGGCGCCCCAAGCTGGGCATGCAGTCCACCGTGTGGGACGAGACCGTGAAGATCGCCGGTGCCGACCCGGACTTCCACCGCCGCGAGCTCTTTGAAGTGCTCGGCGCGGGTGAAGTGGCCGAGTGGGAGTTTGCGGTGCAACTGTTCACGCAGGCCGAGGCCGACAAGTTTCCGTTCAATCACCTCGATGCGACCAAGCTGATTCCCGAAGAGCTGGTGCCGTTGAAGGTGATCGGGCGCCTGGTGCTCGACCGCTGGCCGGTCAACTTCTTTGCCGAGACCGAGCAGGTGGCTTTTTGCCCATCGCACCTGGTGCCCGGCATCGATTTTTCAAACGACCCGCTGCTGCAAGGTCGGCTGTTTTCGTACCTGGACACGCAGCTCTCGCGCCTGGGATCGGCGAACTTTGCGCAGATCCCGATCAACGCGCCCAAGTGCCCGTTCGCGAACCAGCAGCGCGACGGTCACATGCAGATGACGCAGCCCACCGGGCGTGTGGCCTATGAGCCCAGCACCTTGTTGGCCGAGTCACCACGCGCCGACCGCGCCCAAGGCTTTGCCAGTGTGGCGCTGGACGAGGGTGGTGAGCGCGGACGTGTGCGCGCGGCCAGCTTCGCCGACCACTACAGCCAGGCGCGCCAGTTCTGGATCAGCCAGAGCGAACCCGAGCAGGCCCACCTCGCGTCCGCGCTGGTGTTCGAGCTGTCCAAGGTGGAACACCCCCATGTGCGCGAGGCCATGGTGGCACACCTGCTGGTGATCGATGAAGCCCTGGGCCAGCGCGTGGCCGATGGTCTGGGCATGGAGACGCTGCCAGCGCCAGCCACCCCGGCTCAGCCGGTGATGGACTTGCCGCCCTCGGCGGCGCTTAGCATCATCGACAACGCCAAGGCGACGCTGGAGGGTCGTTGTGTTGCCATCCTCGTGGACGATGGCTCGGACGGCGCGGCCGTGGCCGCGCTGAAAAAGGCGGTGGAAGCGGCCGGTGCACGTGTGAAGATCGTGGCGCCCAAGGTCGGTGGTGTCACGCTGGCCAACGGCAAGAAGCTGGCGGCCGATGGGCAACTGGCCGGTACGCCTTCGGTGTTGTTCGATGCGGTGGCACTGGTGCTCTCTGACGCTGCCGGCAAGGCCCTGAGCCGTGAAGCGGCGGCGGTGGACTTTGTGCGCGACGCCTTCGGCCACCTCAAGGCGATCGCAGCCGACGCGGGTGCGCAGGCGGTGCTGAAGGCCGCGGGCATCAAGGCCGATGCGGGCGTGGTGGGTGCAGACGACGCCCAGGCGTTTGTGGCCGCGGCGTGCACGCGCCAGTGGGCCCGCGAACCCTCGGTGCGCACCTTGGCCTGAGCCCGGGCGCCAGCAACTTCCGGCACAGCGTGCCGGGAGTCAAAAGAAAAAAGGCCGGAGGTGCAAACCATGCACCCCCGGCCTTTTTCATGGCGGATCGTGGAGGGGTCAGCGCGTGATGCGGCCCACCAGCGCACCGACCGCAAACGCGGCCAGCAAGGCCATCAGCGGTTGTTCACGCACGGTGGCGCGGCAGCTGGCGGTCCATGCATCGCCGGTCTGGGCCAGCTGGCGCACGGTGGGCGCTGCGGTGTCGGCGAAACGGTCGACCGCTTTGTGGGCGCCCTGGACCGCTTTGTCGATCGTGTCGGCGGCAACCGGTGCGATTCTTTCGCTGTCCGGGAGAAGGGAGGTGTCGGGCACGGGCGAATTGGGCGTGTTGCTGAGAATCATGAAATGTCCTTTCGGTGGGGGTGGGGGAGCGTCAAGTGAACAGGGCGATCAGGATGATGATCGGGATCGGGATGCCCAGAAAGAGCAGTAGAAGTGAGCGCATGGCGGGCTTTCTGTGGTG
>NZ_JALHLX010000007.1:52627-70558 GCF_022844385.1 Hydrogenophaga sp.
CCTTCTTCGTTTTGCGCGATGCCGGTGGCCGTGGTGGTGGCCGCAACGGTCGCACCACCGGCCACCGTGGCGCCAGCCTGCACGCCGCCGCCCACGATGGAGCCGATCACCGAGGTGAGCAGGGCCGCGGTGGCGAGCGATGCCACAGCCCAGGCCAGAAAGCCGTGTGCGGTGTCGCGGAAATAGACTTCGTCGGCCTGCGTGTCGACCCACTTGGTGCGCAAGCGGCCGGCCAGATAGCCGCCCATGGCGGAGGCCAGCAACTGGGTCACGGTCAACCACACGATGGTGCTGACGCCCAGTGTCGCGGCGGTCACGCCGGCGTTGGCCCACGGCGAGACCGACGACAAGCCCAGGCCCACGCCCAGGATGAGCAGGATCAGCGAGAGCGCTGCTGCGGCGGCGGCTCCGGCCGCAATGGCACCCCACGAGACCGCGCTGGTGGAGCGTGGCGGACGGCTGTCGTGCAGCTCGCCGATGACGTGGCCGTTGTGCGCCGCCTCCGCGCTCAGGTGGGTGGGAAATGCCATGTTCACTCCTGTGTCGAAGGACCAAGCCGACGCGGGAAGATCCGGCGCCGGCTGTCGATCGAAGAAGGGCTACCGTAAAGGCTGTGTCCGGGAAGGTCTGTGCGCTCTCGAACGTTTTGGGCAATCCCCGGGTCTTGAGGGCTCCCGGTGCCAGGTCCTGGCCCCACAGCGACACTGGCCGGTGCAGCCCATCAAGTGTTTGTGTGTACGGTCTCGAACAGACCATGAACATCCAGCAGTCCATCCTAGAAGCATTGAGATTCTGGTTTTGGACGCATCCCGCGGCAAGATCCCTCCCGCAGGAACGCCCCCATGACCCCACCCGATACCCCCCGCCAGAACCAGCTGCTGGCCAGCTTGCCAGACGCCGAGTGGCAACGCTGGAAACCCCATCTCGAGATGGTCGAGCTGCCACTGGGCAAGGTGTTGTACGAGTCCGGCGAGCAGATGAAGTCGGTCTATTTCCCCACCAGCGGGATCGTGTCGCTGCTCTACGTCCTCAACAGCGGCGCGTCGGCCGAAATCGCGGTGGTCGGCAGCGAGGGCCTCGTGGGCATCTCGCTCTTCATGGGCGGCGGGTCCACACCGAGCCGGGCGGTGGTGCAAAGCAGCGGCGCGGGCTACCGCCTTCCCGCCGAAGTCGTGCAGGCCGAGTTCGAGCGCTCGGGACCGGTCATGCATCTGTTGCTGCGGTACACGCAGGCACTCATCACACAAATGAGCCAGACGGCGGTGTGCAACCGCCACCACACGCTGGACCAGCAACTCTGCCGCTGGCTGTTGCTCAGCCTGGACCGCCTGCCCGGCAGCGAGTTGCTGATGACGCAGGAACTCATTTCCAACATGCTGGGTGTGCGCCGCGAAGGTGTCACCGAAGCCGCGCTCAAGCTGCAGACCGCCGGCCTCATCCGCTACGTGCGTGGCCGCATTTCCGTGCTGGACCGCCCCAGGCTGGAGGAACGCACCTGCGAGTGTTACCAGGTGGTGAAACGGGAGTACGACCGCCTGCTGCCGGTGCGCGCGGCGAGCTGAATGACGCGCCCCCGCGAAGCGGGGGCGGTCTCTCCATCAACGCTGGTGTTTGCTGCCTTCATTGGCGCCGCTGGAGGCGTTCAGCCACGAGTCGTCGGAGCTCTTTTCCCAAGCCTGCAGCTGCGCTTCGGCTTCGTCTTTTGCAATGCCGTAGCGCTCCTGGATCTTGCCGGCGAGCTGGTCGCGGTGGCCAGCCACCAGGGTGAGGTCGTCGTCGGTGAGTTTTCCCCACTGCTGCTTGGCGCGGCCGGTGAGTTGTTTCCAGTTGCCTTGAATGGTGTCCCAGTTCATGCGATGTCCTTTGGTTGGGGCGATTTCAACGAGCACGGGTGTGCGAACCGCTGCGTCTCTTTTATGTTGATGTGGGGGGGTGGGTCTGTGCGCCATGGCACCGACGCGCGCACTTTGGCCGCCCATGCTTGGGCTGTCGGCCAACACGGCCCTGATGACAGAAGGACATTTCGATGCACACCCCAATCACGCCCCGCGTTCTGGCCCTGAACACACCCTCGCGCCAGCAGCTTGTGCGACTGTTCGGCATCACGGCTCTCACCGCCCTCACGCTCACGCTGATGGCCTGCGCCACCAAGATCGCTGCGCCCACCCAGGAGTTGGCACTCTCGCGCGCTGCGATCGAGGCCGCTGCGCGCGCCGGTGCGGCCGAGCTGGCCCCGACCGAACTCAACATCGCACGCCAGAAACAGGTGATGGCCGACACCGCCATGACGCAGGAGCAATACGACCGCGCCCTGCTGCTGTCAAACGAAGTCCAGGTGGACGCCCGGCTGGCCGAGGCCAAGGCCCGCAGCACCCGGGCCAACCGGGCTGCTGGCGAGATTCGTGAAGACGGCCGTGTGCTGCGCCAGGAAATCAACCGCGCCCAATGACAACAACAGCAGGACTCCCCATGAACACCATGCACCGCTTCGCACTCTCGCTCACCGCCCTGGCCGTTGTGGCGGGTTGCAGCACCACACCACCCACCAATGTGCGGCTGGACCAGGCGCGGGAAGACTTCCGCACCGTCCAGGCCGATCCGCGCTCGCAGAACCAGGCCCCGGCCGAACTGCGCCAGGCCGCAGACGCACTCACCGCGGCCAACACGGCCGCGAGCAACCGCGAAGACGTGGCCCAGGTGAACCACCTGGCCTATGTGGCGTCGCAGCGCGCGGCCATCGTGCGTGAAACGGTGAACTACAAAACCGCCGAGCTGAGCGTGGCCAACGCCGGTGCCGCGCGCACCAGCGTCCAGTTGCAGGCCCGCACGCAGGAGGCCGACGCCGCCCAGCGCGCTGCTGCCGATGCGCAACGCGCCGCCGCCGAAGCCCAGCGCAGTGCCAGCCTGGCCCGCACCGACACGGTGGAAGCCCAGCGTCAGGCCGCCATGGCGATGGAGCGCAACCGCCTGCTCGAAGCGCGCATGGCCGAGCTCAACGCCAAGCAGACACCGCGCGGCATCGTGATCACCCTGGGTGATGTGTTGTTCGACGTGGACCGCTCGGCACTGCGGCCCAACGGCATGCGCATGGTCAATCAGCTCGCCGAGGTGCTCAAGGCCGATCCGCAGCGCACTGTGCTGGTGGAAGGATTCACCGACAGCACCGGCGCCGCCGCCTACAACCAGACCTTGTCCACCGAACGCGCCGACGCGGTGCGCGTGGCCCTGCTGGGCCAGGGCATTGCGTCCACCCGCGTGACGGCCCGCGGCTACGGCCAGGCGAATCCGGTGGGCAGCAACGACACAGCGGCCGGCCGCCAGATGAACCGCCGTGTCGAGATCGTGCTGTCGGACGAGAGCGGCCAGATCAAGGCCCGTTGATCGAGCCCGGCACGGGCATCCCGTAAGCTCGTGGTTTACTGAACACGGCCGCCGCTCCCCGTCGGGGAGCGGCGGCCTCACTTTTTCACATGTCCACTGCCCAATGGTTCCTGTTCGTGGGCGCGCTGTTGCTCATCATGGGTGTGGCGCCCACGCTGCTCAAGCGACTGCCCATCACACCCGCCATGCTCTACCTCGCGGTGGGCATGCTCATGGGCCCCACCGTGCTCGGCCTCTTCAGCTTCAACCCGTTGAAACAGTCGGCGTTGCTCGAACTGCTGACCGAAATCGCGGTGCTGATCTCGCTGTTTTCGGCCGGCGTGAAGATGCCGGTACCGTTCAGCCTGCGCCAGTGGCGCGCGCCGCTGCTGCTGGCCAGCGTCTCGATGGCGATCACGGTGGGCCTGGTGGCCGGGTTCGGTGTCTGGGCACTGGGCCTGCCGCTGGGCGCGGCGGTGCTGCTCGGGGCCATCGTGGCACCCACCGACCCGGTGCTGGCCACCGAGGTGCAGAGCCGCCACCCGGGCGACCGCGACCAGCTGCGCTTCACGCTCACCTGCGAGGCTGGTCTCAATGACGGATCGGCTTATCCCTTTGCGATGCTGGGACTGGGCCTGCTGGGCCTGCACACCCTCGGCGCAAACGGCATGCAGTGGGTGCTGGTCGACATGGTCTGGTCAACCCTGGGCGGCGTTGCCATCGGTGTGGCCTGCGGTGCGCTGCTGGCGCGCATGAGCTGGTGGCTGCGCGGCGAGCCGCAGCGCCACGAGCTGCTGGATGATTTCCTGGGCCTGGGCCTCATCGGTGCGGTGTACGGCCTGAGCGTGTGGCTGAGTGCCGGGGGGTTTCTGGCGGTTTTCTTCGCTGCCGTCGCGTTGCGCCAGACCGAGGTCCGGTTGGCCAGGCATGCCCATGTGGCGGGAGTTCGCCGATTGGTCACAAAGGCTCCTGTCGCCTGTGTCGGTGAGCACGTCTCTACCGTGAGCGAGGGCTCGCTGGTGTTCAAGGAGCACGCGGAGCGCTTGTCCGAACTTGTGCTGGTGCTCTTGCTGGGCGGCTCGCTGTACCTGAATTCGTGGAGTTGGCCGGCTGTGGGGCTGGCGCTGTTCGTGTTCTTCGTGGCCCGCCCGGTGAGTGTGATGCTGGGCCTCATCGGCACCCGCACACTCACGCCGGTGCGCGGCATGACCGGCTGGTTCGGCGTGCGCGGCATCGGCTCGCTGTACTACCTCATGTACGCCATTCAACACGGTCTGCCGGAAGACACCGCGATGCAGCTGATACAGCTCACCCTGATCGTGGTCACGCTCTCCATCGTGCTGCACGGCATCAGCGTGAAGCCGCTGATGAGCCTGGTGTCGGACCGCAGGCCCTAGTTCTGCGGCAGTGCCGCCTGCCAGACCGCCACTTCAGCTTCGGGGTCTGCCGCGCCCATGAGCGCGCGCACCACGCCCACCGAGCCCACGCCACTGCCCAGCACCGCGGGCAGTGAGGCCAGGTCGATGCCGCCGATGGCAACGCGCGGGTAGTCGCACAGCAGCTTCGCGTACATGGCGAGCCGGCCCGTGCCCTGGGGTGCGGTGGCCATCTGCTTGAGGGTGGTGGGGAACACCGCACCCATGGCGATGTAGCTGGGGCTGTGCTGGTCGGCGATCAGCATTTCGGCGTACCCGTGCGTGCTCAGGCCCAGGCGCAGGCCGGCGTCCTTGATGGCCTTCAGGCCCGCGGGCGTCATCGCCTGCAGGTCTTCCTGGCCGAGGTGCACACCGTAGGCGCCGGCCTCGATGGCGAGCTGCCAGTGGTCGTTGATGAACAGGCGCGCGCCGGTGCCCTGCACACCCGCGACCGTGGCCATCACCTCGGCGCGCACGGCTGAGGCATCGCCGGACTTGAAGCGCAGCTGCACCGTGGGCACGCCAGCGCGCGCCATGCGGATGGTCCACGCCGCGTCGGGCATCACGGCGTACAGGCCCAGCGCCTGGGGGCAGGAGGCAAAGGCGTGTTGCCGCGGCCACGGAGCCATGCCGAAATCGACGGCCTCTGTGGGCCATTGTTCAGGATGGAACTCACCCGTGCGAAGCGATTGCTGCGACCACGCCTGCGCCAGGCACAAAGCGTCGGCGGGCACAAACCCCAGCAGGTGGGCGGCTTGCAGGGCGGCGGCGAACACCATGTCGCCCGCATCGCCTTTGAGCGGCTGCGCACCCGGTACCAGCGGCAGGGCCAGCGTGGCCTGATGGGCCCGCACGATGGACTGCGCCATCGACTGCACGTTCATGGACTGGTTCAGCTCGGCGTTGCGGGTGACGATCATGGGTGGTGCCAGAAAGGGGTGCCCAGCACCGGGGTGCTGGGTTGGGCGCTGTCTTGCGGCTGCATGGCGCCTGATCGGTACGCGGCGCGGCCGGCGCGCACGGCATCGGCAAATGCACCGGCCATGTCCACCGGCGACTGTGCGAGTGCCACGGCGGTGTTCAGCAGCACGGCGTCATAGCCCCACTCCATCACGGTGCAGGCGTGCGAGGGCAGTCCCAGGCCGGCGTCCACGATCAGCGGCACCTTCAGGCGTTCGCGCAGAAGGCGCATGGCGTAGGGGTTGACCGGGCCGCGGCCGGTGCCGATGGGCGCGGCCCACGGCATCACGGCCTGGCAGCCCACGTCGACCAGGCGCTGGCACAGCACCAGGTCTTCGGTGCAGTAGGGCAGCACCTTGAAACCGTCGTTGATCAGCTGGCGCGCGCAGTCCACCAGGTTGAGCGTGTCGGGCTGCAGGCTGTAGTCGTCGCCGATGAGTTCGAGCTTGATCCAAGGCGTGTTGAAAACCTCGCGCGCCATCTGCGCGGTGGTGATGACCTCTTGCGCGCTGTGGCAGCCAGCGGTGTTGGGCAGCACCGGCACGGCCAGGTCCTGCAGCAGTTTCCAGAAGGCCGCCCCAGCCTCGGGCTGCACCGCGCCCTGGCGCCGCAGCGAGGCGGTGAGCATGGCGGGCTGAGCGCGGCGCGCGGCGGCTTCGAGTGTGGCGGGTGATGGGTAGCGCGAGGTGCCGAGCATCAGGCGGCTCTGGAACACCTCGCCGTAGAGGATCAGCGGGTCGTCGTGTGTGATCGGATCGGTCATGTTCATGTTCAGCCTCCCGTGATCGGGGCAATGATTTCGATGCGGTCGCCCTCAAGCAGCACGTGCTGCCCGTAGCCGCCGCGCGGCACGAACTGCAGGTTGACCGCCACCGCAAACACCGCCGGTGGTTCGCTCACGCTCAACGCGTCGGCCACCGTGGCACCTTCGGGCAGCTCGCGGGATTCTTGGTTGATCAGGACGTTCATCGGGTGTTCAAACGGCGGTGTTCTGGAGCGACAGGCCCCATTGTCCGGCCAGCGCGGAATGACCATTGTCCATGGCTTGCAGCGCGGCATCGAGCAGGGCCGGTGCAATCAGGAAACCGTGGCGGTACAGGCCGTTGATCTGCATGCGCCGCGGTGCGCTCAGGTGGATCTTGGGCAGGTTGTCGGGCAGGGTGGGGCGCAGCTGCACGCCCATCTCCATGATGCGCGCTTCGCCAAAGCCGGGGTGCACCGTGTAGGCCGCGCTCAGCAGCTCCAGGGTCGAGCGCACGCTGGCTGGCGAGAGGTCGTCGGACTCGATTTCGGTGGCGCCGATGACGAACATGCCGCCCGGCTTGGGCGCGATGTAGAGCGGGTAGCGCGGGTGCAGCAGGCGGGTGGGGCGCGAGAGGCTCACGCCCGGTGCGTGCACACGCGCAACCTCGCCGCGCACGCCACGCAGCGCGCTCCATTGCGGCTGGGCGCCGAGGCCCCGGCAGTCGAACAGCCAGGCGTCTGGACCCGGGTCGACTTCGGCCGGTGTGCGCGGGCTGTTCCAGTGCACGGTCACACCGAGCAGCTGCATCTGGTGCGCGAGCGCTGCCAGCAGTTCGCGGTTGTCGAGCTGACCCTCGTGGGGCAGGTACAGGCCCTGGGCAAAGCGGTGTTCGAGCGCGGGCTCCAGCGCGGTGAGCTCGACGGCGTTCAAACGCTGCGCGTGCGGCAGCGAGGGCAGGGCGGCGGTGGTGCGGGCGAGCTGGCCCGAGAAACGCTCGGCTTCGGCCGTGTCCTGCCGGTGCCACAGCACCACAGTGCCGCTTTGCTGAAAGAACACCGGCTGATCCAGCGTGGCCAGCAGCTCTGGCCAGCGGGCCAACGCGTGTTGTCCCATGCGAACCACGGGGAGTTCGGTCACGGCCGATTCGGCCAGGGGCGCAAGCATGGCCGCGGCCACACGGGCGGCGGCGTTTTCGGCCAGGGGGCCGCCGGCGTCGAACACCTCGACCCGGTGGCCACGCTGCGCGAGCGCGCAGGCCAGCAGCCGGCCCATCAGTCCGGCACCCAGCACCACAGCGGTGGAATTTCTTTCGATCGTCATGAATGTCCTTGAGCGCTGCCAGAATTCAGGCCATGACCAAAGAACCCCAACGCTACACACGCGTGCTGTCCATCGCCGGCTCCGACAGCGGCGGCGGTGCCGGTATCCAGGCCGATCTGAAAACCTTCGCGGCGCTGGGTTGTTACGGCATGACGGCCATCACCGCGCTGACCGCGCAGAACACGCTGGGCGTGAGCGCCATCCACGGCGTGCCGCCCGAGATGCTCAAGGCCCAGCTGTGCGCCGTGTTCGACGACATCGGTGTGGACGCGGTGAAGATCGGCATGCTGCACGCGCCCGACATCGTTCGCACGGTGGCCTGGGCGTTGAAACACTACGCCGTGAAACGGGTCGTGCTCGACCCGGTGATGGTGGCGACTTCCGGCGACACGCTCATCACGCCCACCACCGTGCAGGTGCTGGTGCACGAGCTGTTCCCGCTGGCCACGGTGATCACGCCCAACCTGGACGAAGCCGCGCTGCTGCTCGGTCGCACCATCGAGTCGGCGCACGAGCTCGACGCTGCAGCGCGCGACCTGTTCGCCATGGGTGCACCGGCGGTGTTGCTCAAGGGCGGGCATTTGCCGGGTGCCGAGGTGGCGGATGTGTTGGTGACCGGGCCCGGCCCGGTACAGCGTCTCGCATCGCCACGCATCACCAGCCGCAACACGCACGGCACGGGCTGCACGCTGTCTTCTGCCATCGCAGCCCACCTCGCGCTCGGTGAGCCACTCGACCAGGCGGTGGCTCTGGCCCGCAGCTACATCCTGCAGGCCATCGCGCAGGGCGCCGACGTGTACACCGGCGCTGGCCACGGCCCGCTCAACCACGGCTTCGCGCCCGTGGCGCAGCGCAAGCAGGCGCGGGACTGAAGCGCGGCGTGGCTTGACCATCAGGCCCGGGCGGGGGTGAGACCACCCGCTTTGCGTGGCCGCGAGAGCGCGGCCAGTGTGAAGGTCAGGGCCAGGGTGGGCAGGGCCGAACCGAGGTCGGGCGCGTAGTGCTTGAGCAGGTGGTAGCACGCAATGCCGGCCACCCACACCGCCGCCGCGCTCCAGTCCACCGTGCGCGCGGTCACGCTGGGCACCACCGCACCGCTGCCCAGGCGCCCCAGGATCACGCCGTACAGCGGCACGAACACCGAACTGAGCAGCAGCAGGAAGGGCTCGATCGCGTGGATCGGCAGGAACAGCGCGAGCACGGTGCAACCGGCCGCAAAGGCGAGACCGGCGCGCTTGATGCTCCAGCGCGGCTGCAGGCTGTGCACCGAGACCGCGCCCGAGTGCGCGTCGCCATAGGCGTTGTCCATCTCGTCCAGCAGGATCAGGCCGAGGGCGATCAAACCACCCTGGGCCAGCAGCAAGGCGGCCACCAGGTTGGTGCCCGGCTCCACCGTGCTGACCACCAGCACACCCAGCGTGTAGCACCAGATGTTGGCCAGCGCGTAGCCCAGCCAGGTGCCGCCCAGCGTGGTGGCCGCGCGTTTGCCGTGGCGCGCGTAGTCGGCCACCAGCGGCAGCCACGACACCGGCATCGCGATCACGAGATCCATGGCCGAGAACAGGCCCATGCCACCCGCACCCGGGCGGTTCCAGAAAGCGTCGAAGCCCTGCGCCTGAAGGCGCGTGCCGAACTGCCAGGTGAGCCAGACCAGCGAGGCGATCACCAGCGGCAAGCCGAAGCGGCTGACGAACTTGCGCACCAGCTTGAGCATGGAGCCGGCCATGAGCGCAATCAGCACACCGCCCCAGAGCAGCGTGGCGAGCAGCTTGCCGCCGGTGCCGTCGAGCAGGCCCCCGGGTTCGCTGCCCAGCGCCTGCTTGAGGATGGCCACGGTGCCCTCTTGCATGATGACCAGCTCGAACGTGGTCCAGCCGATCAGCTGCGCGATGTTGAGCAGCACCGGCAGGCGGGCGAATGCACTTCCGTAGGTGGCGTGCATCAGGCCAGCGCTGGCCAGGCCTGTCTGGCAGCCCAGCCGCGCGGTCCAGGCCAGCAGGCCGGCACCAATGAGCGAGCCCAGCACGATGGCAATGAGCGCATCTTGCGTGCCCACGGCGGGCACGAGGTAGGCGCCGATCTGCATGACCAGCAGGCCCGTGCCCAGGCTGAACCAGAGCGCGGCGTGTTCGTGGAAATGGAAGACCCGGTCGCCCTGCGGGACGGGGGTGAGGGCCAGGTTGGCCGGGGCTGCGGAATGGTCGGATGCCATCAATTGCTCCATGCAAGTTGAGGCAGGTGGGCTGGGCCGCAAGCACCGGACGCGCCTGACGGCGGTGGTGAAAGGTATCGGCCTGCTTCCCTGCGCGAGGATTACCTCAATCAGGTTCAAAGGGACTTTCTCAGTCGCTCCCGGGGCCAGAACCCCGGGGCAACACCCCTAGCGGATGTGCCTTGCGGCACGGGGTGGAGTATACGAGCGCCGATCGCGCGCAGCCGCAGAGCGTGGGGACTTCAGCCCGGACCCGCTGGAACGAGGCGCATGAACCGACCGTATTCGTCGGCCAGGAAGCCCTCCGCTCGCTCCAGCATGAAATAGCGGAACGACTCGGCCGCGGGCGACAGCAACTTGGATAGCGTGTGCACCACGTTCCAGCCGCGCAACACCGGACTGCCTTCCACGTCGAGGATCGCAATCAGCCGGTGCTCGAGCTCCAGGCCGATCGTGTGCAGGGACAGGAAACTGATGCCCATGCCGGCCATCACCGCCTGCTTGATGGTCTCGTTGCTGGACATCTCCATCACCACACGCGGCTCCATGTGGGTGTGTTCAAAGAACTGCTCCAGCGCCGCGCGGGTTCCCGAACCTCGCTCGCGCAGGATGAACCCGTAGGCCTTGAGCGAATCGACCGTGGGGTGGCCGACCTTGAGCAGAGGGTGGTCGTTGGGCGCCACGAACACGTGGGGGTGGGCGGCAAACGGTTCGGCGCGCGTGGCCAGCTCGGTCGGCGGGCGGCCCATGATGGCAATGTCCACTTCGTTGCCTTGCAGCATCTTCACCAACTGTTCGCGGTTGCCCACGGCCAGCTTGATTTCGATGCCCTCGTGATCACGCTGGAACTCCGCCAGCAGGCGCGGCAGGAAGTACTTGGCCGTGCTCACCATGCCGATGGTCAGGGTGCCCACCTCCAGCCGCTGCAGGCGCGCGGCGGCGTCTTCGGCGTCCTTGAGCGTGGCCAGCACCTTGCGGGCGTAGACCAGCATGTATTCACCCGCCGTGGTCAACGACACCTGGCGGCCGCGCCGGTCGAAGAGTGGCAGACCCACGTGCCCCTCCAGCTCCTTGATCTGCATGGTCACCGCAGGTGGCGTGAGGTGCAGCACCTCGGACGCGCGGGCAAAACTGAGGTTCCTCGCGACCTCGTTGAAAACGCGGAGCTGTCGGAAGGTGGCGTTTTTCATTCTGTGTGTTCAGGTAATGCTTAACTGAAAATGGATGAATCGTGAATTTACCTTAGTTGATCAAAAATCTATAGTGGCCCACAGCCGCGGTTTGCAGGCTGGTCAACCGGGGTAGATGCATGCTCAAAGCCTTGATATTCGACGTGGACGGCACCCTGGCCGACACCGAAGCCGTGCACCTCGAAGCCTTCAACCACGCCTTTGTGCAGGAAGGCATGGGCTGGCACTGGGACACGGCGCTCTACACCCAGTTGCTGGAAGTTTCGGGTGGCAAGGAGCGCATGGCGCACTACTGGGGCATGGTGAACGCCGACGTGAAGGAGCTGTCGGCCGGCGCCACGCAGGCCACCATCCACCGCCTGCACGAGATCAAGACGGCGTACTACGAGAACGCGGTGAACAACGGTGCCGTGCAGCTGCGTCCCGGCGTGCTGGCCCTGATGAACGAGGCGCTGAAACAGGGTCTGTCGCTGGCCATTGCCACCACCACCTCGCCGGTCAACATCGCCGCTTTGCTGCGCGCGGCGGTGGGCGCCGACTGGCGAAGCCATTTCCTGGCGGTGGGCGACGCCTCGTCCTCGCCGCTCAAGAAACCCCATCCACAGGTGTACCTGCAGGTGTTGAACGACATGGGCTTGCAGGGCTCTCAGTGTCTGGCTTTCGAGGATTCCTTCAACGGGTTGCGCGCGGCCATGGCCGCGGGCATCCGCACCATCATCACGCCCAACAGTTTCACCGCGCACCACGACTTCGCCGGCGCGCTGCGCGTGGTGCCCGACCTGAGCCAGGTCGGGTTGGCGCACCTGCGCGACTGGCATGCCCAGGCGAGCACCCGCATGGCCTGACCGCTTCTTCTGCCTTTCACAATGACAACAACGAGATTGCCACCATGCCCCTGTCCAGACGCTCCACCCTGACCCAGTTCCTGATCGAGGAGCGCCGGCGCTTTCCCCACGCCAGCGGTGATTTCAATGCTCTCATTCTCGACGTGGCACTGGCCTGCAAGGCCATTGCGCGCAGCGTGGCCTTTGGCGGGCTTGGCGACGTGCTGGGCAACCACGGCGGCGGCGACAGCGTCAACGTGCAGGGCGAGACGCAGAAAAAGCTGGACGTGATCAGCAACGAGATGTTCATCCGCGCCAACGAGTGGGGCGGTCATCTGGCGGGCATGGCGTCGGAAGAGATGGACCTGCCCTATCCGATTCCGCGTGAATACCCGCGCGGCAAGTACCTGCTGGTGTTCGACCCGCTCGATGGTTCGAGCAACATCGACGTGAACGTGTCGGTGGGCAGCATCTTCAGCGTGCTGCGCGCACCGCAGTCCGTGCTCGACGAAGGGCGCGATGTGGTGGTGCAGGATTTCCTGCAGCCCGGTGCGCAGCAGTTGGCCGCCGGCTATGCGCTCTACGGCCCCACCACCATGTTCGTGCTCACCGTGGGCAGCGGTGTGTATGGCTTCACGCTCGATCCCAACCTCGGCGAATTCAAGCTCACACACCCGCACATCCGCATTCCGGAAGACACGCACGAGTTCGCGATCAACGCGTCGAACAGCCGCTTCTGGGAGGCGCCGGTGAAACGTTATGTGGACGAGTGCCTGGCCGGCAAGACCGGGCCGCGCGGCAAGGACTTCAACATGCGCTGGATTGCCAGCATGGTGGCCGAGGCGCACCGCATCCTAATGCGCGGCGGTGTGTTCATGTACCCGCGCGACACCAAGGACACCAGCAAACCCGGCCGCCTGCGCCTGCTCTACGAAGCCAACCCGGTGGGCATGCTGATGGAGCAGGCTGGCGGGCGCGCCAGCACCGGGCGCGAACCCATGATGGGCGTACAACCCACCGAGCTGCACCAGCGCATCGGCCTGGTGTTCGGCTCGAAGAACGAAGTCGAGCGCATCGAGCGCTACCACGCCGAACCCCAGACCTTCAAGGGCGACAGCAACCCGCTGTTTGCCGAACGAAGCCTGTTCCGCGATTGAGCGACACCACAACAACAACCGAGGAGCTTCCGTGTCAGAACGCCACCCCATCATCGCCATCACCGGCTCCAGCGGTGCCGGCACTTCCACCGTCACGCGCACCTTCCAGAACATCTTTCGTCGCGAGGGCGTGAGCGCCGCCATCATCGAAGGCGACAGCTACCACCGCTTTGATCGCAAGGAAATGAAGCTGAAGATGGCCGAGGCCGAGAAGGCCGGCAACCTGAACTTCAGCCATTTCGGCGCCGAGTCCAACCTGTTCGACGAGATCGAAACCTTGTTCAGGACCTACAGCAAGACGGGCACGGGCAAGAGCCGCAAGTACCTGCACAACGCTGAAGAAGCCGCACCCTACCAGCAGGAGCCCGGCACCTTCACCGCCTGGGAGCCGCTGCCCGAGATGACCGACATGCTGTTTTACGAAGGTCTGCACGGCGCTGTCGTCACGCCCGAAGTGGACGTTGCGCAATACCCCGACCTGCTGGTGGGCGTGGTGCCGGTGATCAACCTGGAGTGGATCCAGAAACTCTGGCGCGACAAGAACATGCGCGGCTACAGCGCCGACGCGGTGACCGACACCATCCTGCGGCGCATGCCCGACTACGTGAACTACATCTGCCCGCAGTTCCAGCACACGCACGTGAACTTCCAGCGCGTGCCGATCGTGGACACGAGCAATCCGTTCATTTCGCGCGACGTGCCCACCGCCGACGAAAGCATGGTGGTGATCCGTTTCGCCAAGCCCAAGGGCATCGACTTCCAGTACCTGCTCAACATGATCAACGGCTCGATGATGAGCCGCGCCAACACCATCGTGGTGCCCGGCGGCAAGATGGAGCTGGCGATGCAGTTGATCTTCACGCCCTTCATCTGGCGCATGGTGGAGCGCAAGAAGAGAGCCATGGGGCTGGTCTGAACGCGAAGGGAACACGAACATGAAAAACCCATCGCCCGAACTCGCCCGCCAGATGGCCAACGCGATCCGCATGCTCGCGGTGGACGCGGTGCAGCAAGCCAACTCCGGTCACCCCGGCGCACCCATGGGCATGGCCGACATCGCCGAGGTGCTGTGGAACCGCCACCTGCGCCACAACCCGGCCAACCCCCACTGGCCCGACCGTGACCGCTTCGTGCTCTCCAATGGCCACGGCTCCATGCTGATCTATGCGCTGCTGCACCTCACCGGCTACGACCTGCCCATGAGCGAGATCAAGGCCTTTCGCCAGCTGCACAGCAAGACGGCGGGCCACCCCGAAGTGGGCGTGACGCCGGGTGTGGAGACCACCACCGGCCCGCTGGGCCAGGGCATCGGCAATGCCGTGGGCATGGCGCTGGCCGAGAAACAACTCGCGAGCGAATTCAACCGCCCCGGCCACACCGTGGTGGACCATTTCACCTACGCGTTTCTCGGCGACGGTTGTCTGATGGAGGGCATCAGCCACGAGGTGTGTTCGCTCGCCGGCACGCTGCGGCTGTCGAAGCTGGTGGCCTTCTACGACGACAACGGCATCTCCATCGACGGCCACGTGGAAGGCTGGTTCACCGACGACACACCACAGCGTTTCGAGGCCTGCGGCTGGTATGTGATCCCCAAGGTGGATGGCCACGACCCGAAGGCGGTGGAGTTGGCGCTCATTGCCGCAAAAGAGCAGGCCCGCCGTCCTGATGGAAAACCCACGCTCATCTGCTGCCAGACCGTGATTGGCCAGGGCTCGCCCAACAAGGCCGGTACACACGAAGTGCACGGCGCCGCGCTCGGCGCGGCCGAGGTGCAGGCCACCCGCGACGCACTGGGCTGGACCGCAGCACCCTTTGAAGTACCGACCGATGTGTCGCGGGCCTGGCACGCGGTGGACCGTGGGCAGGCGATGGAGGCCGAGTGGCGCTTGCGCTTTCACGCCTACCGCGCCGAGTACCCGATGGAGGCCGCCGAATTCGAACGCCGCATGGCCGGTGAACTGCACGCCAGCTTCGCGCCCGCGTTGCCCGGGGTGTTTGAAGGCGTGGCCGCCAAGCTTGATGCGGTGGCCACGCGCAAGGCCAGCCAGAACGCGCTGGACGCGCTCAACACCCTGGTGCCCGAGTTCTTCGGCGGCAGCGCCGACCTCACCGGCTCCAACCTCACCAACTTCAAGGGCTGCGTGAAAGCCGGGCGCGACCAGTGGGGCAACCACCTGAGCTATGGCGTGCGCGAATTCGGCATGGCGGCCATCATGAACGGCATGGCACTGCACGGTGGCCACATCCCGTACGGCGGCACCTTCCTCACCTTCAGCGACTACAGCCGCAACGCCATCCGCATGGCCGCGCTCATGAAGCTGCGGGTGATCCACGTGTTCACGCACGACAGCATCGGCCTGGGCGAAGACGGGCCCACCCACCAGTCGGTGGAGCACGTGCCCAGCCTGCGCATCATTCCGCAGCTCGATGTGTGGCGCCCGGCCGACGGGCTGGAAACCGCCGTGGCCTGGGCCAGTGCCATCGCGCGCAAGGACGGTCCCACGGCCCTGTGCCTGTCGCGCCAGAACCTGCCGCGCCTGACCGATGCGTCCATGGTCGAGAAGATCCGCATGGGCGGCTACGTGCTGGCCGAAGGTCCGGATCCCAGGGCCATCATCGTGGCCACCGGTTCCGAGACCTCGCTCGCCATCGAAGCGCACCAGGCGTTGGCAGCACAGGGCATCAGTACCCGCGTGGTGTCCATGCCCTGCACCAACGTGTTCGACCGGCAACCACGCAGCTACCAGGACAGCGTGTTGCCGCTGCACCTGCCCACGGTGGCGGTGGAAGCCGCACACCCCGATTTCTGGCGCAAGTACGTGGGCCGCACCGGCGCGGTCGTGGGCATCGCCAGCTTCGGCGAATCGGCGCCGGCGAAGGCGCTGTATGCGCACTTCGGCATCACCACCGAGCGCGTGTGCGAAGAGGTGAAGGGCCTGCTGGCATGACACGCGCCTTCGACCTCATCCTCTTCGACCTCGATGGCACGCTGATCGAGACCGCGCCCGAGATTGCCGACGCGGTCAATGACACGCTGGTGCAGTTCGGCCTGCACGCAGTGACACAAACCCAGGTGAACGACTGGATCGGCCACGGCACGCGCGAGTTGCTCATCTCGGCCCTGGCCGACCGCCGCCACACCACCACCGACGCGGTGCGCCACAGCGCCGATTTCCCCACCATCGAAGCCGCGTTTGGCGGGCACTACCAGCAACGCTGCGGCACCCGCAGCCACCTCTACCCGCACGTGCGCGAGACCTTGCAGGTGCTGCGTGATACGGGCGTGAAGCTCGCCGTGGTGACCAACAAGGAAGGCCGTTACACCCAGACCGTGCTCGACGCGCACCAGCTCGCGCCGATGTTTGACCGGGTGATCAGCGGCGACACCTTGCTGGTGAAAAAGCCCAACCCGGCCGCCGTGCACGACTGCCTGAAGCGCTTCAACGTGAAGGCCGAGCGCGCGCTCTTTGTGGGTGACTCGTCCATCGACGTGGCCACCGCGCGCAACGCCGGCGTGGCCGTGTGGGCGCTGCCCTATGGCTACAACATGGGCGAGCCCATCGAGGCCTGCCACCCCGACCGCGTGATCGCCGATTTCTCCGCCTTGCTGATCTGACCCACCCGACCGACGAAAGAACTCTCATGGCCCTCATCGCGCTTCGCCAACTGCTCGACCACGCCGCCGAACACCACTACGGCGTGCCCGCGTTCAACGTGAACAACCTGGAGCAGATCCAGGCCATCATGCAGGCGGCGGACGCGAGCAACGCGCCGGTGATCCTGCAGGCCAGCGCCGGGGCGCGCAAGTACGCGGGTGAGCCGTTTCTGCGCAAGATGGTCGAGGCCGCGATCGAGATGTACCCACACATCCCCATCGTCATGCACCAGGACCACGGCGCCACACCGGCGGTGTGCCAGCAGTCGATCCGCAGCGGCTTCAGCAGCGTGATGATGGACGGCTCGCTGATGGAAGACGCCAAGACCCCCGCGAGCTACGACTACAACGTGGCCGTGACGCGCGAGGTGGTGAAGTTCTCGCACGCGGTGGGCGTGTCGGTGGAAGGGGAGCTGGGTTGCCTGGGCTCGCTGGAAACCGGCGAGGCCGGTGAAGAAGACGGCGTGGGGGCCGAAGGGCACCTCACACACGACCAGATGCTGACCGACCCGCAGCAGGCCAAGGACTTTGTGGCGCAGACCGGCGTGGACGCACTCGCCATTGCCATCGGCACCAGCCACGGCGCCTACAAGTTCACCCGCCCACCCACCGGCGACATCCTGGCCATGGACCGCATTGTTGCGATCCACCAGGCCATCCCCAACACCCACCTGGTCATGCACGGATCGAGCAGCGTGCCGCAGGAGTGGCTGTCCATCATTCGTGAGCACGGCGGCGATATCAAGGAAACCTACGGCGTGCCGGTGGAAGAGATCGTGCGCGGCATCAAGAGCGGTGTGCGCAAGGTCAACATCGACACCGACATCCGCCTGGCCATGACCGGCGCCATGCGCCGCACCATGGCAAAGAATCCCGGCGAGTTCGACCCGCGCAAGTTTTTCAAGGACGCAACCACCGCGGCCAAGGAGATCTGCCAGGCGCGTTTTCAGTCGTTCGGCTGTGCCGGCATGGCGGGCAAGATCGTGCCGCTGCCGCTGGAGAAGATGATCGCGCGGTACGCCTGAGGACTCAACACAGGACATGGGAGGACCATCATGAGCAAACGTTTTCTGAGGTGGGCCGAGGCATGGAT